>NZ_JBITVZ010000024.1:0-53985 GCF_044543385.1 Stenotrophomonas sp. NPDC077420 | reverse complement strand
AACTGGCACCGACCCCACATGGGGATCGGCAACCAGCCGCCTATTTCAAGAATCCCGCTGAACAACGTACTGGGTTTACACAGTTAGTCGGCTGCTCTCAGTCGGCTGCTCTCAGTCGGCTGCTCTCAGTCGGCTGCTCTCAGTCGGCCACCGTCAGTCAGCGGCCCATCCTCAACGCGACGCGATGAACGACTGCACCGCAGCACGCAGCCGCTTCAGCCCTTCGGCAATTTCCTCATCGCTGATGTTCAACGCCGGCACGAACCGCAGCACATCCGGTCCGGCCTGCAGCGTCAGCAGCCCGTGCTCGGCAGCATGGTCCAGGATCGCCCCGGCCTGCCCGGCGAAATCCTTGTCCAGCACCGCGCCCAGCATCAGGCCACGGCCGCGCACCTGGCTGAACACCTTGAACTCGTCATTGATTTTCCCCAGCCCATCGCGCAGCGCCTGCGACTGGCGGCTCACGTTGCGCGCGATTTCCGGCGACGACAATTTACGCAGCGCAACCCTCGCCACCGCCGCCGCCAGCGGGTTGCCGCCGAAGGTGGTGCCGTGCGCGCCGAACTGCATGGTCTCGGCCACCTTCGGCCCCGCCAGCATCGCGCCGATCGGGAAGCCGCCACCCAGCGCCTTGGCGAGGGTGACGATGTCCGGCTTGACCTCGTCCTGCCAGTGCGCGAACAGCGTGCCGGTGCGGCCCATGCCCACCTGGATCTCATCAAGCACCATCAGCGCGCCGTGCTGGTCGCACAGTTCGCGGACGCGCTTCATGAAGCCCGGCTTGGCCGGCATGACCCCGCCTTCGCCCTGGATCGGCTCCAGCATCACCGCTGCGACGTCGCCGGCGGCCATCGCCGTTTCCAGCTGCACTTCATCGTTGAAGTCCACATAGCGGAAACCACCGGGCAGCGGCTCGTAGCCTTCCTGGTACTTCGGCTGCGCGGTGGCGGTCACCGCCGCCAGCGTGCGTCCATGGAAGCTGCCGCGGAACGTGACGATGACGCGCTGGTGGGCCGGACGGCCCTGCGACGAGGCCCACTTGCGCACCAGTTTGATCGCCACTTCGTTGGCTTCGGCGCCGGAATTGCACAGGAACACGCGCTCGGCAAAGCGCGAGGCGGTGACCAGCTCTTCGGCCAGGCGCAGCGGCGGTTCGCTGTAGAACACGTTGCTGGTGTGCCACAGCTTGCCCGCCTGCTCGATCAGCGCGGCCTTCAGGTCCGGATCGTTGTGGCCCAGGCCGCACACGGCAATGCCGGCGGCCAGGTCGATGAACTCACGGCCCTGGTTGTCCCAGACGCGGGCGCCCTGGCCGCGTTCGAGCACCACCTGGCGCGGCTTGTACACCGGCAGGTAGTAATGCGACAGGGACAGGAGCGGATCGGGGGCAGCAGCGGTCATGGCGGTCAGGGGTCCGAGGGGTCCGGGAAGGGGGTCCATTCTCCCCCTCCACCGGCTGGGGCACAATGCGGCCCATGCACCCCCTGCGCGCCCCCCAGCTGAACCCCGCCACCGAATCCGGCTGGCGCCGGACCTGGTTCGACATCATCTATCGCCACGACACCCGGCCGTCGCGCAATTTCGACCTGCTGCTGGTCTACGCCATCATCGCCAGCGTGCTGGTGGTGATGTTCGACAGTGTGCAGCGCTTCCACATCGAGCACGCCAGTTGGCTGTACGTGGTCGAGTGGGGCTTCACCCTGCTGTTCACCACCGAGTACCTGCTGCGGCTGGTGGTGGTGAAGCGGCCGCTGCGCTACGCGTTCAGCATATGGGGCATCATCGACCTGGCCTCGATCCTGCCCACCTACCTGTCGCTGTTCATTCCCGGCGCGCAGAGCCTGCTGGTGGTGCGCGCGCTGCGCATCCTGCGCGTGTTCCGCATCCTCAAGCTGACCCGCTACATCGAAGAAAGCGGCGTGCTGATGGAGTCGCTGTGGCGCAGCCGTCGCAAGATCCTGTTGTTCCTGTTCACGGTGATCACCATCACGATCATCGCCGGCACCCTGATGTACGTGATCGAGGGGCCGAACCATGGCTTCACCAGCATTCCCAGCGCGATGTACTGGGCGGTGGTGACGATGGCGACGGTGGGCTTTGGCGACATCGTGCCGCAGACCGTACTGGGGCGCTTCGTGACCTCGGTGCTGATCCTGATCGGCTACAGCATCATCGCCGTGCCCACCGGCATCTACACCGCGGAGCTGGCCAATACCATGCGCGATGCCGAACGCGCGTCCAAGCGCGATGCGCGCGGGTGCCCGCAGTGCGGGCTGGAAGGGCATGAGCCGGATGCGAAGCATTGCCGCCAGTGCGGTGAGCGGCTGCCGGAACCAATGAACACGTAGCCCCACGCCCCTTGCCGCCGAAGCGCAATACGACTTGAATCGCAATGATCGGAATCTGGAGGCCCATTGCCACCCTTCAGCGGACACTATCTGCCCGTTTGCTGCGTACCCGCCGAATTCATGCAAGCTGCCCATCTTTCCACCCAGCACCCCTTGTACTCGTCGAGCCCCATGCCCGGGTCGCGCGTCGAATCGAGCCCGGCCGCCTTGGCTCCCTCTGCGGCCGCGCCCATCGCGGTGAACAATTCGGCCGTGATTGAGGCGCGGACCACGGTGATCGACGCGCGGTCCGCGCTCAACCGCACGAATCAATGGGAGCGTGACGTGCTTGAAGTCGTCCCACCTGGTGAATCGCGCGATGAGATGCTGCACGTGGCGAGCGTGGCCAAAGAGCGGGCGATGAACGGACTGATCGCTGCCGAGAACAATCTTCGTGTTCTCGAGAATGTGGCTGAACATCGCAGGGAAGTGCTCACGGCGTTTGTCAACAGTCTGTGACCGGCACCGTGCCGCGCGGCGCGCGGTTGCCACGCAACAGAATCATGCCCCAGCTGACGCGGATTTTCCCGGGCGCTTGGCGCGCGATCAGTCCAGGAACAGATCCGGCAACAGCGGCCGTGACGGGTCTACTGCGTAACCGCTCAGGTCGGTGATGCCGGCCTGCGCGAGCACCTCGTCATCCAGCAGGAACTGGCCGCTGAAACCCGCCGCCTCGCGGGTCAGGACCGCGTGCGCGGCGTCGGCCAGGATCTCCGGCGTGCGGCAGCCGCCCACGTCCACGCCGGGAATCATGTTGATTGCGTCAGTGGCGATCACGGTGCGCGGCCACAACGCGTTGACGGCTACGCCCTGCGGGCCGAACTCGGCCGCAAGGCCGAGGGTGACGAAGCTCATGCCCATCTTGGCCAGCGTGTAGCCGGTATGCGGCGCCCACCACTTCGGGTCCAGGCTGGGGGGCGGTGCCAACGTAAGAATGTGCGGATTGGGTGCCTGCAGCAGGTGCGGCAGGCAGGCCTGCGCGCACAGGAAGCTGCCGCGTGAATTGACCTGCTGCATCAGGTCGAAGCGCTTCATGGGCGTATCAAGCGTGCCGCGCAGCCAGATCGCGCTGGCGTTGTTGACCAGGATGTCGATACCGCCAAACGTGTCGACGGTCGCGGCCACTGCCGCACGTACCTGGTCCTCCTCGCGGATGTCGCACTTCAGCGCCAGGCCCTGCCCGCCGGCGGCGGTCACCGCCTCGGCGGCACTGTGGATGGTGCCGGGCAGCTTCGGATTGGGCACGGCGGACTTGGCCGCGATCGCCACGTTGGCGCCGTCACGCGCGGCGCGCAGGGCAATGGCCAGGCCGATGCCGCGCGAGGCGCCGGTGATGAACAGGGTTTTCCCTTGCAGACTGGCCACGTGCCTTGCTCCCGCGAATTCATGAGGGGCCAAGTATGCCGCGCCTGCGGCGCCGCAGGCGTGGCTACCGACCAACGGTCGGTAACCACCGGGGTGCGCAGTGTCGCCCCCTGTGCGAACGCATCTACGCTTTCGGGCCCTGCCCTTCGTTGTCTTCCCAGTGCAGGATCTTCCGGGTCACGAACCGGTATACGGGCTTGCCGGTGCGGAACCACAGGTCGCGCACCCACGAGTGGCGCTTGAGCACGCGCTTTTCCACCGGGGTCAGCGATTCGCGGCAGTACATGCGCTTGTGCTTGAGCAGGTGGCGCAGGTCCTCGCGGGCCAGCAGCCGCATCCAGCGCGAACGCGGGTTGCCGATCACCGCCAGCTGGAAGTCGATCAGCGCCGGGCTGCCGTCGTCGCGGACCAGCCAGTTGGCTTCCTTGGCCAGGTCGTTGTGGGCGATGCCGTGGCGGTGCACCTTCTGCAGCAACCGGCGTGCGGCGCGGAAATAGGCCAGGTCGCCGCGCGGCGGGCGCTGGTACATGGCATCACCGGCCATGAAGCTGCGGTCCAGCCAGCGCCCGTTCCAGGCCAGCAGCGCCGGGGTGTCGGGCATGCCGTCCAGGTGCGCCAGCGCGCGCGCTTCACGTCGCGCCAGCCACCAGGCCGGCAGGCGCAGCCACCACGGCGTGGCGCCCAGGTCGCGACGGACGAAACGCCGGCCGCCCTCTTCCATCAGCAGGATGCGGCCGAAGCTGTCGGCCTTCAGGGCCTGGGAGGCGGGCGGGAGCGGTCGATTCATGGCCGCCATTCTAGGCGGCTGATCGCGCTCATTGCCGACAGATCACGCACATTCGCGGCCGCTGGCCGGGAGTCAGTCACTTTGCCCCCTCTATAATCCCCCGATGGACTCGTCATGGATCGATGCCACGCTTGCGTGGATCTCAGCTCACCCCGTGCTTGCCGGCGGGGTCATCTTCCTCATCGCCTTCTGCGATGCCGTCATCGTGCTCGGCGCCATCGTGCCCGCCCTGCCGCTGCTGTTCGCGGTAGGCGTGTTCATCGGCCTGGGCCAGATCTCCGGACCGTATGCGGTAGCGTGCGCCGCGTTGGGCGCGTTCGCCGGCGACGGCATCAGTTACTGGATCGGGCGGCGCTGGGGCGACCGGCTGCGTGGGGTGTGGCCGTTCAGCCGCTACCCGCAGCTGCTCGACCGCGGCGAGACGATGTTCCGCCGCAATGCGTTCAAGAGCATCCTGGTGGCGCGCTATGTTGGCGCGATCCGCCCGTTCGTGCCGGCCATTGCCGGCATGATGGACATGCCGGCCATGCGCTACGTGCAGGCCAGCGGGCTGGCCAGCATTTCCTGGGCAGTGCTGTTCCTGGCGCCGGGCTGGGTGCTGGGCGAAGCCTACGATGCAGTGGCGGCGGTGGCCGGCCGGCTGGTGATGGTGCTGGCGCTGGTCGGGGTGATGATGGGCGTGGTGTGGGCGATCGTGCTGTACGGCTACCGCTGGTCGGCGGCGCGGATGGACAGCTGGCTGGCCAGCCTGCTGCAGTGGTCGCAGCGCCACCCCACCCTGGGCCGCTATTCGGTGTCGGTGTTCGACCCGCAACGGCGCGAATCGGTACCGCTGGCGATGCTGGCCCTGATGCTGCTGTTGCTGGGCTGGGGCGGGTTCGCGCTGTTGATGGCGGTGGTCGCGCATGGCGAGCCGCTGCGCCTGGACCTGGCCGTGCACCAGGCCATGCTGGCGCTGCGCAACCCGCTGGCCGACTACCCGATGGCCGCGCTGGCCTCGCTGGGCGCCTGGCCGGTGCTGCTGCCGGCCACGGCGGTCACGATGGCTTACCTGGTCTGGCGCCGGCGCTGGATGGCGGCCGCGCACTGGCTGGCCGCGCTGGCCTTTGGCCTGGTGTTGACCAAGCTGCTGGGGGCCACGGTGGACGTGGTGCGTCCGCCGGATGCCAGCAGCGGCTTTGGCTTCCCGTCGGTGTCGGTGACCATGGCCACCATCACCTTCGGCTTCTTCGCGGTGCTGATCGCGCGCGAGCTGCCCGGGCGTACGCGGGTATGGCCGTATCTGCTCTCGGGCATCATCGTCAGCCTGATCGGCTTCGCGCGGCTGTACCTGGGCGCGCACTGGCTGAGCGATGTGGTCGGCGGCATGTTGTTCGGCATCTTCTGGCTGCTGGTACTGGGCATCGCCTATCGCCGCCGCTTCAACCGCTCGTTCTGGGTCAAGCCGGTGTCGTGGCTGTTCTACGGCACCTTCGCGGTCGCCGCGCTGTGGTACGCGCCGCGCAACATCGCGGTGAAGCTGGAACGCTTCGAACCGGCGCAGCCGGCACCGGCCAACGTGGCCGCGCAGGACTGGTGGGGCAGCCAGTGGCGCGCGCAGCCTTCGCGCCGCAACGAATTCGACGATGACCAGCGCTGGCCGCTGGATGTGCAGGTGGCCGGGCCGCTGGCGCCGCTGCGCGAGCGGCTGGAAAGCCAGGGCTGGCACGTGCAGCCGCAGGCCGGCTGGGAACAGGCGCTGCTGATGCTGGACAAGTCGGCCACGCCGGACGAAGTGCCGGTGCTGCCGGCCACGCTGGACACGCAGGTCGAATCGCTGCTGCTGCTGCGCCCGGGCAATGCGCCCAACGAGATCTTCGCACTGCGCCTGTGGCCAGCATCCACCCAGCTGCAGCCGGGGGACCAGCCGCTGTGGCTGGGCAGCGCGCAGACGCTGCACTACCAGCAGCACTTCCACCTGATCGGCATGTGGCGGCCGATGCGCGGCATCGATCCGTCGTTGAAGGCGGTGCGCGAGGCGCTGGAAGAACTGCCGCAGGAGGTCGATACACATCCTGAGACCGGCATGCCGGTGTTGCGGGTGCGGACGTATTGAGCGCGATCACGACCAACGGTCGTGATCTACCGGTCGTGATCTATCGGTCGGGGTCACCCGGTTCGGGTTACCAGTTCTCGTCGATGGGCGTTGCGTTGGCCGGCATCCAGCGCAGCAGCGCGTCCAGGCGCTGGTGCGGGTCGTCCTGCTGCAGCAGCTGCAGGCGCTGCGCTTCTTCCAGCGGCAGCAGCTCGGCCAGCCGCCAGCCAACCCAGGCGGCCTGATCCATCAGGGTGGGGTGCGCCGGCGCGAACGCGGTGCCGGCCTGTTCGATGATGTGCTCTAGGACCGTGGACAACAGGGCGTGTTCTGGACGCAGTTCGTCGTCGTGATCGGGCGTGCTCCATTCCACGTCGGCCATGATCAGGCCGTTGTCACGGACCCGCACCTGGCGCACGTGGAAGCGGCGATGCCCGCGCAGGCGCAGCACCAGTACACCGTCGGCGCCCATGTCGAAATCCTCGATGCGCGCCTCCACGCCATGCGCGGCCGGGGTCGCCGGTCGCCCCACTTCGTCGCCGTCCAGGATCAGGCAGACCCCGAAATGGCTGGCATTGCGGCTGCACTCGCGCAGCATGTCCAGGTAACGCCGCTCGAACACGCGCAGCCCGAGCGCGGCGCCCGGCAGCAGCACGGCATGCAGCGGAAACAACGGCAGGGTGGCAATCGAATCGGTCATGGCCCGTCGCTCAGCGCGCCTGCAGCTGGGCCAGGAAACGGCGCGGCGCGCCGTCGAAGCCGCCGTTGGACATGAACACCACGTGGTCGCCGGGCTGCGCGATCGCGCGCAGCTGCGCCAGCAGTGCGTCGGTGTCCGGCACGGCATGCGCCGCACCGCGCACCGCGGCAACCACCGCGGCCGCATCCCAGGCCAGCTCCGGACGGTGCAGGAACACCACCGCGTCGGCCAGTGCCAGCGACGGCGCCAGCGCGTGGGCGTGCGCCCCCAGCCGCATGGAATTGCTGCGCGGTTCCATCGCCACCACGATGCGGGCGTCGCCGACCTTGGCGCGCAGCCCCTGCAGCGTGGTCTGGATGGCGGTGGGATGGTGGGCGAAATCGTCGTAGACGGTGATGCCGTCGGCCACGCCGATCACCTCCATGCGCCGCTTGACGCTACGGAACCGCGCCAGCGCCGGGATCACGCTGGCCGGGGCGACGCCTACCGCGTGTGCGGCCGCCAAGGCAGCCAGGCCGTTGAGCACGTTGTGGCGACCCAGCAGCGACCAGCGCACTTCGCCCAAGGCCACGCCACGGTGGTGCACGACGAAGGCGCTGCCGTCGGCATGGACCAGCTCGGCATGCCATTCCAGGCCCGGATCGAAGCCGAAGCGCTCCACCGGCGTCCAGCAGCCCATGGCCAGAACTTCCGCCAGGTAGGCGTCCTCGCCGTTGACGATCAACCGGCCACGCGCGGGCACGGTCCGCACCAGGTGGTGGAACTGGCGCTGGATGGCGGCCACGTCCGGGAAGATGTCGGCGTGGTCGTACTCGAGGTTGTTGAGGATCGCCACCAGCGGGCGGTAGTGCACGAACTTGCTGCGCTTGTCGAAGAACGCGGTGTCGTACTCGTCGGCCTCGACCACGAACTCCCGGCCCTGCCCCACGCGTGCGGACACGCCGAAGTCCTCGGCCACGCCACCGATGAGGAAGCCCGGTTCGCGGCCGGCGGCCTGCAGCAGCCAGGTCAGGATGGTGGTGGTGGTGGTCTTGCCGTGGGTACCGGCCACGGCCAGCGTGTCGCGGCCCGGCAGCACCTGTTCGGACAACCACTGTGCGCCGGAAATGTAGCGCTGCCCGGCATCCAGCACCGCTTCCACGGCCGGGTTGCCACGCGACAACGCGTTGCCGACAACGACTTCATCGCAATCGCGGGCCACGCTGTCGGCGCGATAGCCCGGGTCCAGGGCGATACCCAGCTGTTCCAGCTGGGTGGACATCGGCGGATAGATCGCCTGGTCGCTGCCACGGACCGTATGGCCCAGTTCCCGCGCCAGGGCGGCCACGCCGCCCATGAAGGTGCCGGCAATTCCAAGAATGTGGATCGTGCTCATCGCCCGATTGTCGCCCAAAGCCCACTCTGAAGGGGAGTCGCAAAGCATCTGGGGGATAGCCCCCGGCGTCAGGGGGCGACCGCGAAGCGGCCGGGGTATGGAAACAGGCAATGGGGCCCACTGTTTGCGAAGCAGACTGTGGGACGACAGCGCGTGGCTCTGCGCGCGCTGTCAGGGAATTCCCGATAGCGGTGTACTGTGAACACGTACACAATTCAGCGCGCCAGCCGCACTACCCCCGATGGTCCTACTCCCCAAGAGGCCATCCCCAGGGGGGGCTCATGGTGTGGGGCTCTGAGCAGGCCCGATCGCTGGCGCTCTACACCGCACGCCCGGCTCCGATTGGACCGGGCGTGCGCGTGTAGGTTGTCAGCGCTTGAGCGCTGCCTGGATGCGGGCTTCGACCTCGGCAAGCCCGCCAACGCCATCAACGCGCGCCAGGGTGCCACGGCCCGCATAGAAATCCACCACCGGTGCGGTCTGGTCGGTGTAGACCTGCAGGCGCTTGCGCACCGATTCGGGATTGTCATCGGCGCGGCCCTGTTCCTGGGCACGGCCGGCAATGCGCTCGACCAGCAGTTCGCTGGGCACGTCCAGCTGCACGACCGCATCCAGCGGCTGGCCGATCTTGGCCAGCACGGCGTCCAGCGCATTGGCCTGGGCCACGTTGCGCGGGTAACCGTCCAGGATGAAGCCATTGGCCACGTCGGCCTGGCCCAGGCGCGATTCCAGCATGCCCAGCAGGATGTCATCGGACACCAGGTTGCCTGCGTCCATCACGGCCTTGGCCTGCTTGCCCAGCTCGGTGCCGGCAGCCACTTCGGCGCGCAGCAGGTCACCGGTGGAAATGTGCGCAATGTTCAGGTGTTCCTTCAGGCGCGTCGCCTGCGTCCCCTTGCCCGAACCGGGCGGTCCCAACAGAACCAATCGCATCAACCTGACTCCAACTTGGTAAAAAATGGAAGGGCGCGCGCCCCGGGAATGCCCCCAATCACGCTGCACCGCAATACACCACTTTACCTCATACCGGTAATGTCCCTGCAATGTCCCTCCCCCCGACAAAGGTCCCGACATGTCCAAAGGTACCCTGCTGTACGCCCAGTCAGGCGGCGTCACCGCCGTCATCAATGCCACCGCCTCGGCGGTGATCAGCACCGCCAGGGCCAAGGGAATCAAGGTCTTGGCCGCACGCAACGGCATCCTGGGCGCCCTGCGCGAGGAGCTGATCGACACCTCGAAGGAGTCGGCCGCGGCGATCGCGGCCCTGGCGCACACCCCGGGCGGCGCGTTCGGCTCCTGCCGCTACAAGCTGAAATCGCTGGACGCCGACCGGGCCCGCTACGAGCGCCTGCTGGCGGTGCTGCAGGCGCATGACGTGCGCTGGTTCCTCTACAACGGCGGCAACGATTCGGCCGACACCGCCTGGAAGGTGTCCCAGCTGGCCAAGGCGTTCAACTACGACCTGACCTGCATCGGCGTACCCAAGACCATCGACAATGACCTGGCCGTGACCGACACCTGCCCCGGTTTCGGATCGGCCGCGAAGTACACGGCAGTGTCCGTGCGCGAGGCGGCGCTGGACGTGGCCGCCATGGCCGAGACCTCGACCAAGGTGTTCGTGTACGAAGCCATGGGCCGGCATGCCGGTTGGCTGGCGGCGGCGGCCGGGCTGGCCGGCAACGGGCCCGACGAGGCGCCGCACATCATCCTGCTGCCCGAGCGCGCCTACGATGAAGCCGCATTCCTGGCCAAGGTGAAGCAGGTGGTCGAACGCGTCGGCCATTGCGTGGTGGTGGCCTCCGAGGGCATCCAGACCGCTGATGGCCGTTTCGTGGCCGACGCCGGCGGCGGCAAGGACTCGTTCGGGCACACCCAGCTCGGCGGCGTGGCCTCGCAGCTGGCCGCGCGGGTCAAGGACGCGCTGGGCTACAAGGTGCACTGGACCCTGCCCGACTACCTGCAGCGGTCGGCGCGGCATATCGCATCGAAGACCGACTGGGACCAGGCGCAGGCGGTGGGCAAGGCCGCGGTGCAGTACGCACTGAAGGGCCAGAACGCGGTGATGCCGGTGATCGTGCGCGGCAGCGATGCGCCCTACCGCTGGAAGATCGAAGCGGCGCCGCTACACAAGGTCGCCAATCACGAGAAAAAGATGCCGGCCAGCTTCATCCGCCGTGACGGCTTCGGCATCACCGACAAGGCGCGCGCCTACCTGTCGCCGCTGATCAAGGGCGAAGCCCCGCTGCCCTATGGCGCCGATGGCCTGCCGAAGTACGTGACGCTGAAGAACGTGGCGGTCAGGAAGAAGCTGCCAGCTTTCGAGGCGTGACGTCAGCGGCAGGCGGTGCCTTCCACGCTCAGTTGCGCGGCGAACATGGGAATCTGGGCCGTCTTGCCTGCGGCGGCCTGCTTCTTTGCCTCCTCCAGGTAGATGCGTGACTGGCCCTGGCCGTCGAGCTGCGGCGTCTGCGCCACCGGCAGGCGCCACACCCGCACCACCGCCTGCTGCGCCGGGCAGGCCGCGCTGGGGACGCGGATCACGTCGTTGAGTTTCCAGCCCTTGGCCGCGCTGGGCTGCGCTTTTTCGAAGTCGACGAAGCGGGCGCGCGGCTGGCATTGCGCGCTGGTGCGGACCACGTTGAAGCGGTAAGGCTGCGCGGCGTCGCCGGTGAAGCTGCCTTCCAGGCGGGCGCAGGCTTCGGGTATCTGGCGCAGGGTGTGCACGGCGTTGACCGCCTGCGGCGTGCCGGTCGGGCGTTGCAGTTCGGGGGTTTCGGCGGCGAAGGTGGGTGTGCAGGGGAGCAGGGCCAGCAGGATGAGGTGGCGGGGGGACATGCGGGAAGCCTCCGTTGGGGTGGAGTGAGGGTGGCTTGGGGGGGATGAACGGGGTGGCAAGGGGGTTCTGCCGGGGCGGGTGGGTGTGCGCGAACCGCGGAGCCGACCAACGGTCGGCGCTACAACCTCGTGCGGCCGGCAGTTGGGGCTCGCCATGCGGTCCGGCGCATGCGATGGGCAGAACGTGGCATTTCATTGCATACTCGGGGGGCGCTCCAGGATTGCTGAACAAAGCCACACGCTTGATGACCGGGTACGGTCTGAACGGGTCGGTCCATCGTTGCAGCCCGTTGTGCCCCACGTGGTGAGGTTCGTCCGTCGACTGGATGCCATCCATCACCCGGGAGGGGACATGCTGGAACGTTATGGGCTTTCTCTGGCGCTGTTCTGCGCCATTCTCGCGATTCTCTACGGCATCGTGTCGGCACGCTGGATCCTCCGGCAACCGGCCGGCAATGCCCGCATGCAGGAAATCGCCGCTGCCATCCAGGAAGGCGCGCGCGCCTACCTCAACCGCCAATACCTGACCATCGGCATCGCCGGCGTGGTGCTGTTCGTGCTCGTCGGTGTCTTCCTCAGCTGGTACACCGCGATCGGCTTCGCGATCGGTGCGGTGCTGTCCGGCGCAGCCGGTTACATCGGCATGAACGTGTCGGTGCGGGCCAATGTGCGCACCGCCGAAGCGGCGCGCAACGGCCTTGGCGCGGCGATGGACGTGGCATTCCGCGGCGGCGCGATCACCGGCATGCTGGTGGTCGGGCTGGGCCTGCTCGGCGTGGCCGGGTATTACGCGTTGCTGCTGCGGTTGGGGCTGGACACCGGCGCGGCGCTGCATGCGCTGGTCGGGCTGGCGTTCGGCTCGTCGCTGATCTCGATCTTCGCCCGGCTGGGCGGTGGCATCTTCACCAAGGGCGCGGACGTGGGCGCCGACCTGGTGGGCAAGGTCGAAGCCGGCATCCCCGAAGACGATCCGCGCAACCCGGCGGTGATCGCCGACAACGTGGGCGACAACGTGGGCGATTGCGCCGGCATGGCCGCCGACCTGTTCGAAACCTATGCGGTGACGGTGATCGCCACCATGCTGCTGGGCAGCCTGATGATCGCCGAGGCCGGGCGCAATGCCATCCTGTACCCCCTGGTGCTGGGCGGCGTGTCGATCATCGCCTCGATCATCGGCGCCCTGTTCGTCAAGGTGAAGCCAGGCGGGTCGATCATGGGCGCGCTGTACAAGGGGGTGATCGTGTCCGGCGTCCTGGCCGCGATCGCGTTCTATCCGATCACGCTGCAGCTGATGCCGGACAACGCGCATGGTGCGTTCAACCTGTATCTCTGCGCGCTGATCGGGCTGGTCCTGACCGGGTTGATCGTGTGGATCACCGAGTACTACACCGGCACCCAGTACAAGCCGGTGCAGCACGTGGCGCAGGCCTCCACCACCGGCCATGGCACCAACATCATCGCCGGGCTGGGGGTGTCGATGAAGTCGACCGCGCTGCCGGTGATCGCGGTGTGCCTGGCGATCTGGCTGGCGCACCTGCACGGCGGGCTGTATGGCATCGCCATCGCAGCCACCGCGATGCTGTCGATGGCCGGCATGATCGTGGCGCTGGACGCGTACGGGCCGATCACCGACAACGCCGGCGGTATCGCCGAAATGGCCGAACTGCCGCCGGAAATCCGCAACATCACCGATCCGCTGGATGCGGTGGGCAACACCACCAAGGCGGTGACCAAGGGCTATGCGATCGGGTCCGCGGCGCTGGCCGCGCTGGTGCTGTTCGCCGATTACACCCACAACCTGCAGGCCGCCCATGCGGGTGAAGTGTTCGCCTTCGACCTGTCCGACCACACGGTGATCATCGGTCTGCTGATTGGCGGGTTGATCCCCTACCTGTTCGGCGCGATGGCGATGGAAGCCGTGGGCCGCGCCGCCGGTGCGGTGGTGGAAGAAGTGCGCCGGCAGTTCCGCGAGATTCCCGGGATCATGGAAGGGACCGGCAAGCCGCAGTACGACCGCGCGGTGGACATGCTGACCCGCTCGGCCATCCGCGAAATGATCGTGCCGTCGCTGTTGCCGGTGGCGGTGCCGGTGGTGGTGGGCCTGCTGCTGGGGCCGCGCGCGCTGGGTGGCCTGTTGATCGGCACCATCGTGACCGGCCTGTTCGTGGCGATCTCGATGACCACCGGCGGCGGTGCCTGGGACAACGCCAAGAAGTACATCGAAGACGGCCACTTCGGCGGCAAGGGCAGCGAGGCGCACAAGGCCGCGGTGACGGGCGATACGGTTGGCGATCCGTACAAGGACACCGCAGGCCCGGCGATCAATCCGTTGATCAAGATCATCAACATCGTGGCGTTGTTGCTGGTGCCGTTGTTGTAACGTCTTTCCGGGGCGCACGACCGACGGTCGTGCGCTACCGGGGTCAGGGTAGCGGCGACGGCCTCGTCAACACAGACGCCGCGCTGGCGGCGAAGAACAACGCGACCCCCACCAGCAACGGCCACGACGGCCGCGCGCCCCAGCAGAACATGGCAAAGCCGAAGGCCATGCCGCCGGCGGCGAAGGCCTTGCCCCGGCGACTGATCGCGCCCTGCTCGCGCCACGCGCGCAGCGACGGGCCGTAGCGCGGATGCTCCAGCAGCTTGCGCTCGAAGCGCGGTGAGCTGCGCGCGAAACAGCCCACCGCCAGGATCAGGAAAATGGTGGTGGGCATCACCGGCAGCAGAGCGCCGATCACCCCCAGCGCCACCATCATCCAGCCCAGGCAGAACCAGAGCCAGCGCATCAGCGGACCCGGGCGCGGGCGTCAGCGCTCATGCGAATTCCAGATCGACATGGTCATGCACGCTGCGGAACGCCGCGTCGGCGGCATCGATCACGTCCTGCTCCTGGGCCGCGCTGAGCACCACGCTGTCAAGCGCGGCGGTGAAGGTGCGCCAGTGGCGCGCTGCACCGTCCGGATGCACGGCCAGGTGGCGCGCGCCGAAACCGGCGTCCAGGCCCAGCTGGCCGGCCATCTTGTACAGGATGGCGCCCCCCAGGTTGGAACCTTCGGCCACGTACAGCCAGCCCAGGGCGGCCGCCAGCGGCAGGTCCGGATCCAGGCGCATCGGTACCGGTGCGGGCAGCACCTGTTCCAGGTCGCGCAGGTCGCGGGTGACCTGCGGCAGCCGTCGGCGCGCGGCCAGGTCTGGCAGCAGCGCGTCCAGCGCGGCGTGCGCATACAGCGCGTCGATGTCGCGGTGGAAGCGGTACTGCACGCGCAGGAAGCGGGCGAAGCGATCGCGGTCGGCGAAGATCTGCCCGGCCATGATGCGCCGGTCCAGCGCGCCGTGGCTGTCGCGGGTGGCGGCCTTCAGGCGCTGGCTGCGGGTGGCTTCAAGGGTCTCGCTGGCGTTCATGGCGTTCTGGCAGGAAAAGTTGGCAGTACCGCGTAGGGCCCGGCACGGGACCAACACGCCCATGCCGCAGGTTACCCGAACCTGGATCGCGGTACCGCCTGCCCCCCCATTATGGCGATGCCATCCTCACCCGTGCCTGGCGATAATGCCGCATCGTCTCGCCCCCACAAGGATTGCCATGATGGACACCACCGAATCGCGCATGACCACCCTGTTCGAACAGCTGGGACTGGACGCAAGCAACGAGGCCATTGCCGCTTTCATCGTCAGCCACCAGTTGCCGGCCGACGTCAAGGTGACCGAGGCAGACTACTGGACACCCGCCCAGCGCCAGTTCCTGGGTGAGCAGCTGAAGGAAGATGCCGACTGGGCAATCGTCGTGGACGAGCTCAATGAAGCACTGCACGCGGACTCGGTAGCGCGTTGATGCCCCCGGGTGCATGGACCCGGCCCTGGACCGGCGTCAGGCACCCGGTCGGCGCACCGCACGCAGCTTGCCGCTGCGCCCGCCGCCGGCGTAGAACAGCCCGGCACCATCGGCTTCCAGACCGCTGACATGCATGCCCTCGGGCATCTGCAGCCGCTCCAGCACCTGCCCGCTGTGCGGGTCCACGCGGCGGATGTCGCTCCGTTCGCCGTCGTCGGTGCCGTGCCAGAGCTGGCCCTCCACCCAGGTCACGCCGGTGACGAAACGGTCCGACTCGATCGTGCGCAGCACCCGCCCGTCGGCAGGATCGATCTGGTGGATGCGGCGCTCCCGATACTGGCCCACCCACAGGCTGCCCTCGGCCCAGGCCATGCCGGAGTCGGTGCCGCCACCGGGCGCGGGAATCGAGCCCAGCACCTGGCCGGTCTGCGGATCGATCCGATCGATGCGTGCTTCGGCGATCTGATACAGGTGGGTGCCATCGAAGGCGGTACCGGCATCGCACGGCACCGCCAGCGCGCGCACGGCCTGGCCGCTGTCCGGGTCGATCGCCAGCAGCTCGGCGCCGACCGCAGCCCAGATATGGTGGCCGTCGAAGCTGACCCCATGCACGGTGTCGGCGCCGGCAAACGGGCCGTACTCACGGGTGACTTCAGCAGGATGGGTTTTCATCGCGGGATCTCCTGGCACAGCGGGAGGCGTGCCTGGCAACGACACTAGTCGCCTGGCAGCGAAGCAGGGAGTAACAAGATTGTCGTGAATCCAGCCAGCGGTGCGCCGAGCCAGCGCTGCGACCGTCCGCGCCCGTGGCAGCGCACCCGCTGCGCCGCTTCCAGCGCCACCAGTTCGCGCTGCACGGTGCGCTGGCTGGCGCCCACCGCCAGTGCCAGCGCCGAGGTGGACCAGGCCGCGCCGTCGCCGAGCAGCGCTTCCAGTGCCGCCGGTTCGCCCGCCAGCGGCGGGTCCAGCACTGCCACATCGACCTTGGGCGGTGCGCGCAGCCGGTAACCGCTGTCGGTTGCGTCGATCTGCAGCATCCCCTGCAACGCCGTGCGCAGGCGCCCGATATCCACCCGCAGTCGTGCGCGATGGGTGTGGTCGCCCGCAGCGGTTCGAAACACCTCGGCAATCAGCGGGTCGCGGTCGACGTCACCCGGCCAGGCGCGGCCCAGCGCGCGCAGCAGGGTGAACAGCAACGGGCGTCGCGCCAGCGAATGCCAATGTCCCGCCGACCACACACCGCGCCGGCACCCGTCGATGACGCACGTCGGGCTGGCCAGCAGGCGCTGCACGGCGGCCAGATCCAGCGCTGCGTCGTGGGGGCCCTGCAGCCTGCGTGCAGCGGGCTGCAGCAGTTGCCCGCGGGCCTGCTCCACTTCGGCCTGCAGCGCTGCGATTCCCGACGCCCGGGCAGCGTCATGGGCTGCATCCAGTGCCGCCTGCGCCTGCTGCACCTGCAGTGCACAGGCGGCCAACGCGGCATCGGTCAGGGCGGCCATCGCAGCCAGCGCCGGTGTCAGCGCGCCCCCGCGCAGACGCTCCAGTGCCTCGGCAGCCTCCTGCCGACGCCCGAGCAGCAACCCGCGCCGGGCCAGGATCAGCCAGGCCTGCCGGGCGTTGTGCGGGTCGCCACGCCGGTCCAGCGTCTGCGCTGCACGCAGCAGCGGCGCGGTGGGCCCGGCCAGGTCGCGCAGCGCCAGTGCGACTTCAGCGTCGGCGACCACGCAGCGCGCGCGCGCCAGCACCTCGTTCTGCCCGAAGCCGCGCTGCGCCTGGCGCAGCAGCTCGCGCGCCCGCTCCAGCTCGCCCAGCTGGGCCATGGCCACGCCACGCAGGGCCAGTGCCGGCGGGTCACCGCGCAGGGCCACGTGGCCCAACGCGGTGAGAACATCGCCTGCGGCGAGAGCGCGGGCGGCGGCAGCAAGCAGGGAATCCATGCGCGCAGGCTAGCGCAGGCAGTCACCCAGTGCGTCGAACACCGTCTGCCCGGTGCCCGGCAGGGGCTGGAACAGCGGTTGCGGCCCGTCCAGGGCGGCCAGCAGTGCCGCCACCGGGGTCCCCGGGGCGAGCGGAAACCGGCACAGCCAGGTGGGCTGGCGGGGAATCAGCGCGCCGGTTTCCAGGTCGACCTGCAGCTCACTGGCGGCAAAAGCCCACGCGCACTGGTTGACCGTGCCCGTGGCCTGCTCCACCGAGCAGCGCAGCTTCATCGGCCGGTAGTCGCTGTACTCGCCTTCGCAGAAGGTATCGGGACAGACATCGTCGAAACCCGCTTCGAGACGGTGGCGCAGCTCGCGGAAGGCACTCCAGTGCGCCTGCGGCGTGGGGTAATCGACCAGGTCGACATGCAGGGGCGGCGCGGCCGCTGCGGCACGGGCGGGTGGTCCGGGCCACAGACATGCGAGCGCGGCGGCCAGCGCGACAGCGCAGGAGGAGGACGGGGTGGGCATCATGGCAGTTCTCCTTTGCGAGGCATCAGGACAGGCAGCGGCGCAGTACGTCGAATACCGACAGCGCCGAGCCGGGCAGGCGGTTGAACAGGTAGCCGGAGCTGTCCGGCTGCAGGGTGGTCATGTGCGCAAGAAAGGTGGCGGCCGGCACATCCGACGGCAGCGGCAGCGGGCAATACCACTGGCTGAGCTCGGTACGGATCGCCCCGTTGCCCGGGTGCACGCGCGTCTGGCTGGCGACCACCGCAAACCGGCAGGCGTGGATCCGGTCGTTCCGGGTATCGACCACGCAGTCCAGCCGCAGCGGACGATAGTTGTCCACCGGACCGGCACAGAAGGCGTCCGGGCGGGCATCGGTGAATTCGTCCACGAGCAGGCGGTTGAGCTCCTGGTAGACGGTGTCATCGGCGGGCTCGCCGGGCGCGCGGCGCTCGGCCAGGTCGATGTAGCGCGGCGGAGTGGCGGCTGCCGGCCCGGGCAGGAGGAGCGGCAGTGCCAGCACGGCAGCCGCCAGGGACGGGAAACGGCGAAAACGGGACGCGTGATCGGTCATGGCGGGACTCCGTGGCAGGTACCCCACCTTGCCCGTGTCCGGCCGCGGGGCCGATCAGGCGGGCGCTGATCCGGTGGTGGGTCAATGCCGCGGCACCGGGTCGGCCGCCCCCGCTGCACGGCGGCCGGCAAAGGCATAAAATGAGAGGTCTTATCGCGCCATCCCCCCTCTCGGAGCACACCATGGGTCTGGAACTCGTCTCGCCCGGCAAGAACCCGCCGGAAGAAATCAACGTCATCATCGAGATCCCGAAGGACTCGGAACCGGTCAAGTACGAAGTGGACAAGGAAACCGGCGCGATCTTCGTCGACCGCATCCTGTCCACCCCGATGCGCTACCCCTGCAACTACGGCTACGTGCCGAGCACCCTGTGCGGCGACGGCGACCCGGCCGACGTGCTGGTGGTGCTGCCGCTGCCGCTGATCCCCGGTTCGGTGGTCCGCTGCCGTCCGGTCGGTGTGCTGAAGATGAGCGACGAAGCCGGCAGCGACGAGAAGATCCTGGCCGTGCCGGTGGCCAAGGTGTTCAGCGGCTATGCCCATGTGGAAGACATCGAGCAGGTGTCCAGCCACTGGCTGGAGCGCATCGGTCACTTCTTCGAGCATTACAAGGATCTGGAGAAGGGCAAGTGGGTGAAGCTGGACGGCTGGGGCGGCGCCGCTGAAGCCAAGCAGATCCTGGTGGACGCCCACCAGCGCTATCTGTCCAACGGCGGCTGAGACTGAATGACCCCGCTCCGGCCGCGTGCCGGAGCGATGGGCATCACGTTTTTACAATGAGGCCCATCACTGTTTGGGCCGAATTGGGTACATTGCGACTTCTACACCGTCCACGGTGGGTCTCACCGTGGTCACCCAGGGGATTGTGTCGTGCGTATTCTGTTAGTTGGGGACGAAGCCAGCCTGTCGGCTGAGCTGTTGGATTTCATTGCCGATCTTGGGGAAGAGTGGCAGCCGTTGACCGCCGCCGATGGCCAGACCGCGATGAGCATCGTGGCGTCTTCGCCCATCGATGCGGTCATTGCCTGCCCCACCCTGCCCGATCTCACCGCAACCACGCTGCTGGGCCAGATCCGGACGCTGCGTCCGGAGACGATCCGCATCGCGCTGGTCGAGGCGCCGCAGGGCAACCGGCCGCCGCCGGCGCGCCTGATCGGCGTGGCACACCGGTTCCTGCCGTTGCCGCTGGCACCGGAAGTGCTGCTGGAAGCGCTGACCAGCCTGGAAGAGCTGCGCGAGCTGCTCGACAGCGAGCGCCTGCGCAGTGCCATCGGCCGGATCGAGAAGCTGCCGTCGCCGCCGCACCTGTACCTGAGCCTGACCCAGGCGCTGGAGCACGACGACGACACCGACACCGCCGATGTGGCCAAGCTGGTGTCGGCCGACCCGGCGATCGCGGCCAAGGTGCTGCAGTTGTCCAATTCGGCCTTCTTCAACAGTGGGCGGACCATCTCCGACCTGCGCAGCGCGGTGACCCGGCTGGGCCTGGCCACGCTGCGCGACCTGGTGCTGGCCAGCGAAGTGTTCTCGGCGTCGGCACTGTCCGGTGCCGAGCGCAACGCGCTGCAGCAGCGCGCGCTGCTGGCCTCGCGCCTCGCCGCCAAACTGCTGCCGGAATCGAGTGCCGAACTGGGCGCGACCGCCGCGCTGCTGGCCGACATCGGCCTGTTGCTGCCCGGCGTGCGCAACGAACGCAGCGAGCCGGCCAGCGATGCCGACCCGCGTCCGGGCCACAGTGAGGCCGGCGCCTACCTGCTGGGATTGTGGGGCCTGCCGATGCCGATCATCGAGGCGGTGGCGTTCCACCTGCAGCCGCAGCGTTCGAACACGCGCAGCTTCTGGGTGACCGGTGCGGTGCACGTGGCCCTGGCGCTGGTCAATGGAGAGCCGGTGGATGAGGAGTACCTGCAGCGTGCCGGTGTGCTGGGCAAGCTGCCGCAGTGGCGTGACCATGCCAACGGGTTGATGGGGTTGGCGACCGCCGACGCGTAGGCGGGCCATACCGGCGCTACCGGAAAGCCGACCTTGCAGGTCGGCTTTTTTTTTGCCCTGCGGGCAAAGAAAGAGGGCGGACCTTGCGGCCCGCCCTCTTCATGCAGCTACAACACTTCGATGGCTCAGAAGCGCTGGGTGTACTTCAGGTAGTAGAAGCGACCGATGTCGAAGCCGCCGTAGTACGAGAAGCTCGAGTTCGGCTGGCTGTACATCACCGGGCCTTCGTGGTTGAACACGTTGTTCGCGCCCGCCGAGATGGTGGCGTCCCACGGTGCGTTGTAACGCACCTGCAGGTCGTGGAACGTGTTCGAACCGGTGTTGCGCACCGGGATGGCCAGCGTGTACGCCGACTGGAAGGTCGGGTTGTTGCACTCCGGGCCGCCTTCGCGGTCGTAGGCGCACTCTTCCTTCAGACCGGAGTAGTAACGCACACCCCAGTTGACGCCGAAGTTACCGTAGCTCCAATCGACGTTCAGGTTCGAGCGGACGCGGAAGTTCGCACCCCAGTCGCCCGTGCCCCAGCCGGTGTGCTGCTCGACAGCGGTCTGCTCTTCGTTGTCGCGCTTGTACTCGAGGTAGTCCACATAGGTGGTCTTCCAGTCGATGACAATGTTGCCGAACGCCAGTTCCGGCAGACGGTACTTGACGCCCAGGTCGTAGCCCGCGGTTTCCTGGAAGCCGCCGTTGATCAGCGTACGGGTCACGTCGACCACCTGGCCCGAATCGGCATCACGCACGACGCGGTCGCAGGCATTGGCGTTGTTCAACACGTAGCACTGGTTGAGGATCGAGGTAACCGATTCCGCCGCAATGACGTTGTTGATCCGGATCTTCCACCAATCCAGGCTGATATCCAGGCCCTGGACGAAGTTCGGGCTGTACACCAGGCCGAGGGTCCAGGTCTTGGAGGTTTCCGGGCTCAGTGCATCGTTGGAGCCGGACAGGTAGGCATAGTTCGACTGCGACCCCGGGCCGGTGGCATCAATGCCGCCCGACGCTTCCTGACGGAAGTTCGCCGGTACCGCCGCAGCGCAGCGGCTGGCAACGTCGCCGTTGCGCACCGCGGCACCGAAGCTGGTGTCGCACGGGTCGGTGTACTTGTCGAAGGTCTGCGAGGTGCCGCCGTACAGGTCGGCCACGGTCGGCGCGCGGAAACCGGTTGCATAGGTGCCGCGGACCAGCAGGTCGTCGATCGGCTTCCACTTCAGGCCGAACTTGCTGTTGATCGTGTCGCCGAAGGTGTTGTAGTCCGAGTAACGGCCGGCCATGTCAACCGACAGTTCCTTGGCGAACGGCAGGTCGGCCAGGATCGGCACGTTCAGCTCGAGGTAGTACTCGTCGAGCTTGTAACCACCTGCGGTCGGCGCACCGGCCAGATCGGTGCTCAGGCCGGACTGCAGCAGGGCATCGGGACTGTAGTTGGCTTCTTCTTCGCGGTGCTCGTAGCCGGTTGCGAACGACAGGTCGCCCGCCGGCAGGGTCACGATCGAGCCGGAGAGGTTGGCGCTGTACACCTTGCTGGTGGTGACCGAGGTGTCGTGGCTCGGCAGGAACAGATAGTTCTGCAGCGCCTCGTTGGCCAGCGAACCCTGGCCCTGGGCACCGTACGGCAGCAGCGGGTTCCAGGGAGTGCAGCCGGCGATCGGGCTGGCGGCGGTGCCACACTGGGCCACGCCGTTGGCGTCGATGTACGACGGGCCAACCGCATTCTGCACGTTCGGAATGAACAGGTTGCCAGTGCCGGTCTTGACGCCCTTGTTGCGGTTGTAGACGTAGCCCACATCCCAGTCGAAGTAGCGATCAGCGAACTCGAACGAGCCTTCCAGACCGCCGCTGAAGCGGAAGGTGTTCAGCTCGGACTTGGTCTGACGCGGCACTTCCCAGGTACGACGCATGAAGCTGGCGTCGGTGCCCAGCGGGTTGAACACGCTGTCGGCCGACAGCGGGGTGTCGTAGGCAACCGAACGGTACGGGTAGCCTGCGATCTGCTGCAGCGCTTCACGCTCGGTGTACAGAACGCTGGCGGTACCGCGGATGTTGTCGGTGAAGTCGAACTGGCCATTGCTGAAGACCGAACGACGCTTGATGCCGGTCGACAGATACATCTGCTGCGACGGGTTGGACAGGTCGGCGTTGGTCAGCGCGTGGTAGTCGGCGAAGTTGGTCGGATCGCCACCCGGGTTCAGGGTGTAGTTGCCGCCCGGGGTCACCAGCACGCCGTTTTCGGTGATCGCGCTCCAGCCGTTGGCGTTGTCATCGGTCGGGGTCGGGTGACGGTAGCCGTTGGCATATGCGCTGAAGCGACGATCCTTGGCAAGGACCGGCTCTTCTTCGCTGTACTCGGCGCCGAAGGTCAGCGAACCGCGCTCACCGGTCTGGCCGTAGACGAAGTTGTAGGTGGTCTTGTCGCCATCGCCCTCGCCGTACTGGCCCTTGTAGTAGCTGGCTTCCAGACCGTCGAAGTTCTTGCGGGTGATGATGTTCACCACACCGGCAATGGCATCGGAACCGTAAATGGCCGAAGCGCCATCGGTCAGCACTTCGATGCGCTCCACGACGGAGGTCGGGATCGAGGCCAGGTCGGTGTAGCCGCCGGAGCTGACGCCCATGCGCTTGCCATCCAGCAGCACCAGGGTGCGTTCCGGACCCAGGTTGCGCAGGTCGACGTACTGCCCACCTACTTCTTCACCCGACGACAGTGCGTCGGCACGGCTGATGGCCGGGGAGCCGGTGGCCGAGAGGTTCTGCACGATGTCGGCAACGCTGGTGAAGCCCTGCTTCTCGATGTCGGCACGCTGCAGCGCGATCACCGGCTGCGCGGTCTCCATGCTGGCTTGGCGGATGCGCGAACCGGTGACCGAGATGCGATCCAGGTCGGTAGTGCCGGTGGCTGCGTCCTGCGCCGAGGCAATGCTCGGCAGGAGCGCCAGCGCAATGCCGGCGGGCAGAAGGCCCAGCCGCACTGCGGGAGTACGAAAATTCATCAATCTCTCCAAGGTACGTTAGTAGCGTGTTAAACCGCTTCGGAAAGTTACGATTGCGTTACCGTTAATTATTTGCGCGATGCCACCGGACTGTTTGCCGACTTTGGCGAAAGCGATCCGCCGGTCTGGCGAAACCCCGATGCCGACTGGCCATAACGGGCGCGGAAGGCACGCGCGAAGCTGCAGCAGTTGTCGAAGCCGCTGGCCGCCGCCACTTCGCCGATCATCATGTCGGTGTCGCGCAGCAGGTCGGCCGCGCGTTCCAGCCGCAGGCGCGCGGACAGCGACTGCGGGCTTTCCTCGTACAGGCTCTGGAAGGTCTTGGACAGGTACCAGCTGGAGAAGTTGGTCAGTTCGGCCAGTTCGCCGATGCGCACCACGCGGTGGCTGTTGCCTTCCAGGAACAGGCGCGCGCGCTGCATGCGACCGAACACCTGGCGCTTGCGGATGCGCGAACGACCGGGGCAGCGCTGCACGCCACTGGCCATGCCGCGCTGCATCGCCGCCAGGTGCAGCAGGACCGGGCGCAGGGCCTGCGCCGGCTGGCCGCTGGCGAGCGCATCGCGCCACAGGCGCAGGGCCACCCGCACCTCACTGCGCGACATGCTGCCCCGCCCGGCGTAGAGGCTGCAGTCGGCGAGCTCGCCCAGTGCGCGCAGTGCGTCGGGGGTCAGGCTCAGGCCGATGCACAGACCATCGCGGCCGGCCTGGATCATCGGCTTGGATTCCTTCTCGAAGGCGATCCACTCGCGCTGGCGCAGGCGGAAGCGGCCTTCCTTGGATTCCACCCAGGCGCTCCCGCGCAACTGCATCCACACCGTGAAGGTGGTACCCGCGGTCTGCAGGCTGCCGAGGCGGGCGACGCCCAGGCAGGTCGGCAGCGGACCGTCGTCGACGATCTTGTCCAGGGAAAGCGATTGGCCGCGATCGGCGAGGGAAAGCTGACGCATGACGTACACCGGGGTTTGCCGTAACAGGGCTCCCGTTTTGCCAAATCAGGTCAGCGGGGTCAGGACGTTTCGACGAGATTGATCCGAATTCGCCACGATGCCGTTACGAAAAAGATACGACGACTACTTTCCCTTCCAGAACAGCAGGTTGGGCACCATCGAAAACACCGGACGCGGCGGTTCCGGCAGGGTCATCACGCCGATGTCGGCGCCGTCGGCGACCGCCAGGGCCAGGTACAGTGCGCTGCCATCCGGTTCCGCGCTGAAGCCGTTGCCGGCGGCGAGCCGGTCCTGGTCCAGGCACAGCTCGGCTCCCTCGGACGGACTGTTGATGCGTGCGAACACGGTCGAACAGTCGGTACGGCTGGACAGGTAATCCAGGCTGCCATCGCGGGCCACCGCCCAGGTCCGGTAGCGCCAGCGCGACGGCCGGTCTTCGCTGACCTGCCGGATGCTGGCCGGATCCAGCTGCAGGTTGGCCGACCACAGGCCACCGGCCGCCAGCCGGGTGAACAGCACGCGCTGGTTGGCCGGGTCCAGCCGCGCCTGCGATACCCCGTCCACCCGGCCCAACAGCGTCCACGGCGTGGCGCGGCGGTCGAACAGCGACAGGCGCATGCGCTCGTCGTGATCGCGCTCGACCACCAGCAGATGCTCGTTGTCGCCGGCATACAGCGCCTGCAGCGGCTGCGCCACCGGCACCGGCAGCGCCACGATCTGTTCGTCGCGGGGGGAGACTTCGTAAATCACCGGTCGCGCCTGGGCATCGCGACCGGACACCAGCAGATGGCGGCTGTCGGGCGACCAGTCCGCCGGCTGCCGCGTTTCCGGGCGCAGCCCTTCCACCGGGCGCAGGGACTCGGGCCGGCCCAGGTCGGCCCACCACAGGCCATAGTTGCCGGAGCGATCGGAGGTGAACACCAGCTGCTGGCCATCGGGCGCCAGCATCGGCTGGCCATCGCGGCCGTTGGAGGGGAACAGCCGCTCCGGCGTACCCGGGCGACCGTCCTTGACCGGCACCCGGAACAGACCGAACTGGGCCTTGCGGTGCACGAACGCCAGCATGTTGTTGTGCCGCGACAGCGCGGGCGACTGCGCGTCGTCCAGCCCGACATCGCGCAGCGTGCGGGTCTCGGTGTCCAGCTCATACAGGCGCGCTTCGCTGTCGACGCGACGACCGAACACGATATGGCGGCTGTCGCCGCGCCAGGCCCAGCCGCGGATCTCGGCCGAATCGCTGGTCAGCTGCTCGGGTTCGCCGCCCTCGGCAGGCATGCGCCAGAGGTCGCCGATCTGCGGGTTGCGCACGAACACGATCCAGCGCCCGTCGGGCGAGTAACGCGGCGCGTAATCGAAGTTGTCGTCGGCGGTCTGGTAGGCCAGCGGGGTCCACGCCCCGCTGGCGATGTCCAGCACGCGGATGCCCCGATACGCGTGGCGACCGGACAGCGAGCCGAACACCAGGCCCCGGCCATCAGGGGTCCAGTCGAAGCTGAGCAGCTCGGTGCCGTCGCAGCGGGTCAGGTGCCGGATCGCGCCGCCGGTGGCGCTGGCAATCAGGACTTCGCAGCTGGCCTGCGGACCGAAGCGCGCGAACGCGATGTCGCGACCATTCGGGGACCAGTTCGGAAAGCGGTCTGCGTAGCCCACCGGCGTTTCCGTCAGCAGGCGTGCCGGCGCATTGCCCGAGGTCTGCACCTTGATGGCACTGCCGCGACCGCCGCCGTCGTCGGCCTCGTAGGCCACCTGCGAGCCGTCGGGCGACACCGTGGGATAGGTCTCGAAGCCCGCCGTCGCGGTGATCAGCCGGTACGGTCGCTGCGGACTGCCGACCACGCGGCTGCCATCTTCGAGCACACCGCTGGCTGCGGTCGCGCTGGGCGGCCGCTGCAGCAGCAGCGCGGCCAGCACCAGCACGGCAACGGTCAGCAGCAGGCCGATCGCCAGGAACACGTAGCGCCGATGACGGCGCCAGCGGCTGCGCGGACGTGGGGCGGCGGCAGTCGGGGGCGCGGCGAACACCGCCGCCAGCGCATCACGCTCGTCCTCGCCCGGCGCACTGTCGGTGTCGCGCACGGGCCCGGACAGCACCGACACCGGCTGCAGCAGCCGATACCCGGTCTTGGCAATGGTTTCGATGTAGGCCGTGCCAGCGTCGTCGTCGCGCGAGAACGCCTTGCGCAGCTGGGTAATGGCCTGGGTAAGCACATCGTTGGTGGGCAGGGTGTCCGGCCACACCTCGGCAAACAGCTCGTCGCGGGTCACCACCGCACCCGGCACGCGCATCAGCACCTTGAGCACGCCCATCGCCTTGGGCGTCAGCCGCCGCGGACGGCGTACGCCGTCCACCACCACTTCACGCGAGGAAAGCGTGATGGTGCATTCGCCAATCCGGATACGGTCGGCAGCGGGTGTTTCACTCTCTATGACGTTCATTCCGGTGCTGCGTGCGACAACTGAACAACGGGAACGCAGCGAACCGAACCGCCAGATTCCGCAAATGGCTTCAACGCAAAGGGCAAAAACACTGAAGCGCGCGAATACTAGCCTAAGCAGGTTAAACGGCGCCTGTGCGTCCGGAAAACATCAGGCCCTCTCTCGCCGACGAATCCACACAATCCGCTGCACCATTCGCGCCTCAGGGCGCGATTTTTTTATGTGCGATTCAGTAATCTTTTAATCAATATTCAGTTTCGTGCATTACGGATCATGGTCAAACCGACCAGTCGCGACACCACCAGCGCTACATACATCACCCCGGCGAACTGCTCCAGCATGACCAGCGCGCGCGCCTGCGGATGGATCGGGACCACATCGCTCAGCCCAACGCCGGACAGCAAACTGAAGCTCAGATAAAGCAGTTCCATCCAGGTGCGCAGTTCGGATTCGCTGGTCGCCACGAAACTGCCCGGGTACCACTGCTGGCACACCGCGAACGCGAACGCGAAGGCCCACGCCAGCAGGGTAAAGGTCGCGCCCGCGGCGAACAGCTCGTCACGGGTCACCTTGTGGTCCTGCAGCATGTACGCGATCAGGCTGCCGGCGGTGTAGAAGTACAGCAGGCATTCCAGCAGCTGGGCGGTGATGACCAGGACCGGCCGACCCAGCAACGCGCCGCTGAGCGAGAACACCACCGAGGGGATGGCCAGCGCCAGCGCCACCCACATCCCCAGTGGACTGCGCCGCACCACCCACAGCGCCAGGCCGAGCACGGCAATGCCGAACGCCCCGAACAGCGCGCGGCTGGCGCCGGCCTCGTCCATCGCCGGGTACAGCAGCACGCCCAGCAGCTGCACGCCCAGCAGCCACGCCGACGGATGCCGGCGGGCAATGGCCAGCCATTTGGTGGTGCGCGCTATCGCCATCGTCCATCCCTTCGACCCAATGCACTGCCGGGGAGCTTAGCCGCGACGGCGGCGTGGCTGCATGACGACGCCGAGGGCGCCGCCTACTCCTGCCGGTAGAGCTGTCCGCCCTGGGCACGGAACTCGCTGGACTTCCCGGCCATGCCGGCCGCCAGCGCGTCCTGCGCGTCCAGCCCCTGCCCTGCGGCGTAGTCGCGCACGTCCTGGGTGATCTTCATCGAACAGAAGTGTGGCCCGCACATCGAACAGAAATGCGCCAGCTTGTGCGCGTCCTTTGGCAGGGTCTCATCATGGAATTCGCGCGCCTTCTCCGGGTCCAGGCCCAGGTGGAACTGGTCCTCCCAGCGGAACTCGAACCGCGCCTTGCTGAGCGCGTTGTCGCGCACCTGGGCGCCCGGGTGGCCCTTGGCCAGGTCGGCGGCATGGGCCGCGATGCGGTAGGCCATGATGCCGTCGCGCACGTCCTGGCGGTTGGGCAGGCCCAGGTGCTCCTTGGGCGTGACGTAGCAGAGCATGGCAGTGCCGTACCAGCCGATCATCGCCGCGCCGATCGCACTGGTGATGTGGTCGTAGCCGGGCGCGATGTCGGTGGTGAGCGGACCAAGCGTGTAGAACGGCGCTTCCCCGCACTCGTGCAGCTGCTTGTCCATGTTCTCCTTGATCAGCTGCATCGGCACGTGACCGGGCCCTTCGATCATGGTCTGCACATCGTGCTTCCAGGCGATCTTCGTCAACTCGCCCAGCGCCTCGAGTTCGCCGAACTGGGCCGCGTCGTTGGCGTCGGCGATGCAGCCCGGACGCAGGCCGTCGCCGAGCGAGAAGGTCACGTCGTACGCCTTCATGATCTCGCAGATGTCCTCGAAGTGCGTGTAGAGGAAGTTTTCCCTGTGGTGGGCCAGGCACCACTTGGCCATGATCGAACCGCCGCGCGAGACGATGCCGGTCACCCGCCGCGCGGTAAGCGGCACGTGGCGCAGCAGTACGCCGGCGTGGATGGTGAAATAGTCCACGCCCTGTTCGGCCTGCTCGATGAGGGTGTCGCGGAAGATCTCCCAGCTCAGCGCCTCGGCGCGGCCATCGACCTTTTCCAGCGCCTGGTAGATCGGCACGGTGCCGATCGCCACCGGCGAATTGCGCAGGATCCACTCGCGGGTTTCATGGATGTGCTTGCCGGTGGACAGGTCCATCACCGTGTCGCCGCCCCAGCGGATCGCCCACACCAGCTTTTCCACCTCTTCGGCGATGCCCGAGGACACCGCGCTGTTGCCGATGTTGGCGTTGATCTTGGTCAGGAAGTTGCGCCCGATGATCATCGGCTCGCTTTCCGGGTGGTTGATGTTGTTGGGCAGCACGGCGCGACCGCGCGCGATTTCCGAGCGCACGAACTCCGGGGTGATCATGGCCGGAAGGGCGGCCCCGAACGACTGCCCCGGGTGCTGGGCCAGCAATGCCTTGTCGCGCACCTGCTCCAGCCGCTGGTTTTCACGGATGGCCACGAACTCCATTTCCGGGGTGATGATGCCGCGCCGTGCGTAGTGCATCTGGGTGACGTTGGCGCCGGCCACGGCGCGGCGCGGTTGCAGGCGCGCGGGAAAGCGCACGGCGTCCAGCCGCGCGTCGGCTTCGCGCGAGCGCCCGAACGCCGAGCTCAGGCGAGGCAGCCCTTCGGTGTCGCCGCGTTCGGCCACCCAGCCGGCGCGCAGCGGCGGCAGGCCGGTGGACAGGTCGATGCGTGCGTCCGGATCGGTGTAGGGGCCGGACGTGTCATAGACGGTCAGCGGCGCGTTGTCTTCGCCGCCGAACAGGGTCGGGGTGCGGGTCAGCGCGATCTCGCGCATGGGCACCTGCAGATCGCTGCGCGAGCCGGTCACGTGGATCTTGCGCGAACCCGGAATCGGCCGGGTGACCGAGGTCGAAAGCTGCTGGGCCTGCTGCTGCAGGGCGGTAAGGTGTGCGGTCATCGGGGCATCGTCCTGGGTTCAGTCCCGCACGGGGTGTGCGGAACAGGGACGAAGCGGCGGCGCACGGCAGGCGAACCACGCGTCCGCGCGGTCGGAAGGACCGGAGGACACGCTGCCGCTGCTGTTGCGAAGCTTCCCTACGCCGGTATCAACCGGATCAGGTTCGATGGGACTGTCTCAACCGTGGCCCCAGGGCCGCGGTACCCCCGCTTCGGGGCGGATTAGAGCACACTGGCGCGGGGTTGGGCACGCTGCACCGCGAACGTGAACGGGGCGGTCATGCCGGGTTGGCTAGACTCCCGGCCAGCGACACTCCTGTTGCGTACGGAGACACGCCGACATGGTGTTCCGCATATCGATCGCACTGGTACTGCTGCTGGTGCTGGCCGCCGGCATTGCACCGGAGCCGTTCAACGCCGTGGTCCAGGGTGGTCTGGCCCACATCATCCGCAGCGCCGGCTGGCTCTACCTGCTGGTGGTGTTCATCACCCTGTCGTTCCTGCTCTATCTGGCGTTCGGCAGGCTGGGCTCGCTGCGCATCGGCGGCGAGGACGCCGAGCCGGACTTTTCCAATGCCAGCTGGATGGCGATGCTGTTTGCCGCCGGCATGGGCATCGGCCTGGTGTTCTGGGGTGCGGCCGAGCCGGTCTCGCATTTCGTCAAACCACCGGAAGGCCTGGCCCCGCAGAGCATGGACGCCGCGCGCGCCTCGATGCGCTACGTGTTCTTCCACTGGGGCCTGCATCCGTGGGCGATCTACGCGCTGATCGGGCTGGCGATGGCGTGGTTCCAGTACAACCGCAATGGGCGGGGGCAGATAAGCGACCTGCTGCAGCCGCTCATCGGCCGCCATCATCGCGGCTGGATCGGCACGGTGGTGGATGTCGCCGCAGTGGTGGCCACGGCCATCGGCGTGGCTACCACGCTGGGCTTCGGCACCATCCAGATCGCCGCCGGGCTGGAGCGCGTGTTCGGCATCCAGGATTCGGCAGGACTGCAGCTGACCATCATCGCAGTGGCCTTCGTGCTGTACATGGCCTCCACCACCAGTGGCGTGCACCGCGGCATCAAGTGGCTGTCCAATTTCAACCTGGGCCTGGCGGCATTGCTGCTGGCGCTGGTGCTGGTGCTGGGGCCGACCGGTTTCATCTTCGACACCTTCACCACGACGGTGGGCTCCTACCTCAACCAGCTGGTGACGATGAGCCTGCGCATGTCGCCGTTCTCGGGCAGCACCTGGGTGGCCGACTGGACGATCTTCTACTGGGCGTGGTGGATCGCGTGGGCACCATTCGTGGGCTCGTTCATCGCGCGCGTGTCGCGCGGACGCAGCATCCGCGAGTTCGTGCTCGGCGTGGTGATCGCCCCGAGCGTGCTCGGCTTCCTGTGGTTCTCGGTGTTTGGCGGCACGGCGCTGTGGCAGCAGATCTTCGGCCATGTGGACCTGGTGCAGGCGCTGGGCAACGGCTATGAAACCGTGCTGTTCACCCTGTTCGACAGCATGTCGCTGCCCATGGTGCTGTCGGTGATCGCGCTGGCGCTGCTGATCATCTTCTTCGTGACCTCGGCCGACTCGGCGGTACTGGTGCTGGCCAGCATGTCCACCGACCAGGCCGGCGACCCGCCACTGGCCCGCAAGATCACCTGGGGCGTGGCCATCGCGCTGATCGCAGGCTCACTGCTGCTGGCCGGCGGGCTGGACGCGCTGCAGGGCATGATCACCATCGCCGCCCTGCCCTTCGCGCTGCTGATGCTGGCGGTGATCTACTCGCTGTACCAGGTATTGGACCTGGAGTACCAGTTGCAGCACCGCCGCGCCAAGCGCGCGCGGCAGATGATGGATGCCTGGATCGAGCGCGAAATCGCCGCGCAGGAAGAGACGCGGGACGAGGCGTCGCGAGCGGATACGTAATCCGCAAGCGCAGCGTTTCCGTTCTCAATGGCAGGCGTACAGGCGGGGACGGTCAGTACCCTGCCGCCTGGCCGTCCTTGCGGCTTTCCGAGGCGCCGTAGTACACACCGGTATCCGGGTCGCGCATGATCGCCTGGTAGCCGCCGTACGGGCCGTCGGCGAACGTAACGCGGTGGCCCTTGCGCATCAGCGCGCGCACCGTCTCGTAGGGGTAGCCGGTTTCCAGGTTCACCTCGCCGCCGTCGCTCATCGCCGTGGCCTGGCCGGTCGGTTCGGTCGAGCCTTCATGCTGGATGCGCGGCGCATCACCGGCTTCCTGCAGGTTCATGCCGAAATCCACCAGGTTCATCACGATCTGCGCGTGCCCCTGCGGCTGCATCGCACCGCCCATCACGCCAAAGCTCATCCACGGCTTGCCGTCCTTGGTCACGAAGCCCGGAATGATGGTCTGGAACGGACGCTTGCCCGGCGCATAGCCATTGGGGTGGTCCTTGCGCAGCACGAACATCTCGCCGCGATCCTGCAGGATGAAACCCAGCCCCGGCGGCGCCATGCCGCTGCCCATGCCGCGGTAGTTGGACTGGATCAGCGACACCATCATCCCGTCCGCATCGGCCACCGTCATGTAGATCGTGTCGCCCTCTTCCAGCTGCTTCGGCGTGCCCGGCTGCACCTCGCGCAGTGCCTTGTCCATTGAAATCAGCTTGCGCCGCTCAGCCGCATATTCCTTCGACACCAGCTTGGCCACCGGCGCCGGCTGGAACGCCGGATCGGTGTAGAAGCGCGCACGGTCCGCGAAGGCCAGCTTCTTGGCTTCCACGAACAGGTGCACATGCTCCGGCGAGCCGAACGGGATCTTCGAGAAGTCGTACCCCTCCAGCACGTTCAGGATCTGCAGCGCCGCGATACCCTGGCTGTTCGGCGGCAGCTCCCACACGTCATACCCCCGGTAGTTGCTGCTCACCGGCTCCACCCACTCGCCGTGGTGGCTGGCCATGTCGTCGTAGCTCAGGTAACCGCCATTGGCCTTGAAATACGTTCCGATCGTGCGCGCGATGTCGCCCTTGTAGAACGCGTCGCGGCCGCCCTGCGCGATCTGCTCCAGCGTGTTGGCCAGGTTCGGGTTCTTCCACAGCTCACCCTTGCGCGGCGCGTGCCCGTTGATCGTGAACTGCTCCTTGAAGCCTGGGTACTGCGACAGCTTGGGCACCGACCGGTCCCAGTAGTAGGCGATCACCTCCGCCACCGGGTGGCCCTCGCGCGCGTAGCGGATCGCCGGCGCCAGGTTGTCGGCCATCGGCTTGCGGCCGAAGCGGTCATGCAGCGCGAACCAGCCATCCACCGCGCCCGGCACCGACACCGGCAGCGGACCGGTAGCCGGAATCTCCTTCAGTCCGCGGCGCTGGAATTCGGCCAGGCTGAGCGACTTCGGCGAGCGCCCGGAGCCGTTGTAGCCATACAGCTTCTGCGTCTTCGGGTCCCATACGATCGCGAACAGGTCACCGCCCACGCCGTTGCCGGTCGGCTCCATCAGCCCCAGCGCGGCGTTGGCCGCAATCGCCGCGTCCACTGCCGAGCCGCCGCCTTTCATCACGTCCAGTGCGATCTGGGTCGCCAGGGGTTGCGAGGTCGCCGCCATCGCGTGCGGGGCAATCACCTCCGAACGGGTGGCGAAGCCGCGCCCGGTGACCCGGTCGGCAGCGGAAGAGAACACGGGCAGCGCGCACAGCAGTGCAGTGGCCAGGACGGCACGGGCAAGGGGTCGGGACACGGAGAGGGTTCCAATGAGGGAAGCAACGTTGCCGATGGTCGCCGCAGGCGCCCCTCACGCACATCCGACAATGGTCATGCACGACACGCGTGGACGCCGGGATTCCGCGCGGAAACCCCGCTTCAATACTTGAATCCGGGTTCACCGTAACGCTTTCAACCGCAACCATCGTTGCAGGACAGGGCTTTGCGCTGGATGCAGGCGAAACTGTTGGAAATTGTCCCGCGACGGTTGACAGCGCTGAAACCGCTGTGGTTTTCTCGATCACATGTTGCAGCGCCACACGCCCATTCGCGATTCCTTCCCGCCCACCGGTTCCGGTGCGGCCGCGATCGCCTCGCTCCTTGTCCTCGTACTTATTACCCAACCAACAGGTGCGGGACGGACCGGCGTGTAAGCAGAACTGCCAGGTATCCATCAAAACCCGCACCCACCCAGGTGCGGGTTTTTTCGTTTCAGAACCCTTCGATTTTCTTTCCGCCAAAGGACCTCCCCCATGAGCACCAACGACCTGCCCCAGATCAAGATCGCTGTTGTCGGCTACGGCAGCCAGGGCCGCGCCCACGCCCTCAACCTGCGTGAATCCGGGTTCGATGTGGTCATCGGGCTGCGCCCGGGCGGCCCGACCGAGGTCAAGGCACAGGCCGACGGCTTCACGGTCAAGGCGCCGGCCGAGGCGGTGAAGGACGCCGACCTGGTCGCCGTGCTGACCCCGGACATGGTGCAGAAGAAACTCTACGAAGACGTGCTGGCGCCGAACATGAAACAGGGCGCGGTGCTGCTGTTCGCCCACGGCCTGAACGTGCACTTCAACATGATCGCCCCGCGCGACGACCTGGACGTGGTGCTGGTTGCGCCCAAGGGCCCGGGCGCGCTGGTCCGCCGCGAGTACGAAATCGGCCGCGGCGTGCCGTGCATCTGGGCGGTCTACCAGGACCGCAGCGGCAAGGCCGCCGAGTACGCCCTGGCCTACGCCGCCGGCCTGGGCGGCGCACGCGCCAACCTGATCCAGACCACCTTCAAGGAAGAAACCGAAACCGACCTGTTCGGCGAACAGGCCGTGTTGTGTGGCGGCGCCTCGGCCCTGGTCCAGGCCGGGTTCGAAACGCTGGTGGAAGCCGGTTACCAGCCGGAAATCGCCTATTACGAAGTCCTGCACGAACTGAAGCTGATCGTGGACCTGTTCTACGAAGGCGGCATCACCCGCATGCTGGAATTCATCTCCGAAACCGCGCAGTACGGCGATTACGTGAGCGGCCCGCGGGTGATCGACGCCGGCACCAAGGAGCGCATGAAGGCGGTGCTGACCGACATCCAGGACGGCACCTTCACCAAGAACTGGGTGGCCGAGTACGAAGCGGGCCTGCCGAACTACAACAAGTTCAAGCAGGCCGACCTGGAACACCCGATCGAGAAGGTAGGCAAGGAACTGCGCGCCAAGATGGTCTGGTTGCAAAGTCAAGCCGCGTAACCGCGCGGCTCCCCCACCGCTTTCGCAAAGGTCACCGCATGAACACCTCCGCACACAGCACCGCGCCCCGCAACGGCGCACGCTGGTTGACGCAGGCCCTGGAAGCCGAGGGCGTCGATACGCTGTTCGGCTATCCGGGCGGCACCATCATGCCCTTCTACGATGCCCTGGTGGATTCAGGGCTGAAGCACATCCTGGTGCGCCACGAACAGGGCGCGGCCCTGGCGGCCAACGGCTATGCCCGCGCCAGCGGCCGCGTCGGCGTCTGCGTGGCCACCTCCGGCCCGGGCGCGTCCAACCTGGTCACCGGCATCGCCGATGCGATGCTGGATTCGGTGCCGATGGTCTGCATCACCGGCCAGGTCGCCACCCCGCTGCTGGGCACCGACGCGTTCCAGGAACTGGACGTGTTCGGGCTGACCCTGCCGATCGTCAAACACAGCTGGCTGGTGCGTTCGGTCGACGACCTGCCGCGGATCGTCCGTGAGGCATTCCGCATTGCGCGCGAAGGCCGCCCCGGCCCGGTGCTGATCGACCTGCCCAAGGATGTGCAGATCGCCGACGCCAGCCACCTGCCGGCGCACGTGCCGGAAACGGTCAACCCGCCGGCGGCCCCGGCCGACGCCGCGCTGGCCGATGCCATCGCCGCGATCCAGGCTGCTGAAAAGCCGGTGATCTACGCCGGCGGCGGTGTCGCGCTGGGCGATGCGGTGGAGGACTTCCGTGCCTTCGTCGATGCCACCGCCATTCCCACCGTGCTGACCCTGCGCGGCCTGGGTGGGCTGCCGGCGCAGCACCCGCATTACCTGGGCATGCTGGGCATGCACGGCACCCGTGCGGCCAACATGGCCGTGCAGGAGAGCGACCTGCTGGTGGTGGTCGGTGCCCGCTTCGACGACCGCGCTACCGGCAAGTTGAACGAGTTCGCCCCGTTCGCCCGCGTCATCCATATCGATGCCGACGCGTATGAGATTTCCAAGCTGCGTACCGCCGATGTGGCGGTGCCGGGCAACGTCGGCACCGCGCTGCGCGCGCTGACTGCGGCCCTGCCGCGCGCCGGCGCATCGCAGGAGGCGTGGCGCAGGCGCTGCGCCGGGCACCGCGAGCGCTTCGCCGCCCGCTACGACGCCCCGGGCGCGTACATCTATGCCCCGGCGCTGTTGAAGCGCCTGAGCGAAGTGGCGCCGGCCGACACGATCATTGCCTGCGATGTCGGCCAGCACCAGATGTGGGTGGCGCAGCATTGTCGGTTCAACCACCCGCGCAACCACCTCACCAGCGGTGCGCTGGGGACCATGGGCTTCGGCCTGCCGGCGGCGATGGGCGCGCAGTTCGCCTGCCCCGACCGCACCGTGGTGCTGGTCTCCGGCGACGGCAGCTTCATGATGAACGTGCAGGAGCTGGCCACCATCGCCCGCTGCCGCCTGCCGGTGAAGATCGTGCTGCTGGACAACAGCTCGCTGGGCATGGTCCGCCAGTGGCAGGAGCTGTTCTTCGCCGAGCGCTACAGCGAGATCGACCTGTCCGACAACCCGGACTTCGCCGCGCTGGCCAAGGTGTTCGGCATTCCTGCCACCCGCATCGAGAACCGCGACGACGTCGAAGGCGGCCTGGCCGCGCTGCTGGCCGAACCCGGCCCGGCGCTGCTGCACGTGGCCATCGATGCGCGCGCCAACGTATGGCCGCTGGTGCCGCCCAACAACGCCAACAGCACGATGCTGGAAAGCAACCCCGCCCACCAGCCCCAGGAGTTCCCCCATGCAATACCGGCTTGACCTGGTGCTGGTGCCCGCCGAAGGCGCGCTGCTGCGCGTGATCGGCATGGCCGAACGCCGTGGCTTCGCGCCGCGCGCGATCGTGGGTGCGCCCAATGCGGCCGACGATGGTCGCTGGCACCTGCAGCTGGTGGTGGACAGCACCCGTCCGCCGGAGACGCTGTGCCGCCAGATCGAGAAGATCTACGACTGTGTTTCGGTGCGGATCAGCGCGCTGGAGCCGGGTACTGGAGTCGCTGTATGAACGCCCGCGCCGTGGTAACGGTGCCGGTCCGGAGGGGTCTTCTTCAAGGCCCGTCGTCCACGCACGACCGCGTCCGTCATCCCGCGTGCGATCTGCGGAGCCGCCATGCCGGCTAGCCGTGCCCCGCAGGAATCGGAAGTAGGCGACGTAAGCGTCGCCGACGTGCTGGCCGCGCAGGCGCGGCTGCGCCGGTTCCTGCCGCCCACGCCGCTGCATTACGCCGAGCGGTTCGGCACCTGGCTGAAGCTGGAAAACCTGCAGCGCACCGGCTCGTACAAGGTGCGCGGCGCATTGAACGCGCTGCTGGCCGGGCGCGAGCGCGGTGATGACCGCCCGGTCATCTGCGCCTCGGCCGGCAACCACGCCCAGGGCGTGGCGTGGTCGGCCTACCGGCTGGATATTCCGGCCATCACGGTGATGCCGCACGGCGCCCCGGCGACCAAGATCGCCGGCGTTGCCCACTGGGGCGCCACCGTGCGCCAGCACGGCAGCAGTTACGACGAGGCGTATGCCTTCGCGCGCGCCCTGGCCGACCAGCACGGCTACCGCTTCCTGTCCGCCTTCGACGATCCGGACGTGATCGCCGGCCAAGGCACGCTGGGCATCGAACTGGCCGCGCATGCGCCGGACGTGGTGATCGTGCCGATCGGCGGTGGCGGGCTGGCCTCCGGCGTCGCACTGGCGCTGAAATCGCAGGGCGTGCGCATCGTCGGCGCGCAGGTCGAGGGCGTGGATTCGATGGCCCGCGCGATTCGCGGCGACACGCGCGAGATCGCACCGGTGGCCACCCTGGCCGACGGCGTGAAAGTGAAGATCCCCGGCACCCTGACCCGCCGCCTGTGCAGTGCGCTGCTGGACGACGTGGTGATCGTGCGCGAAGCAGAACTGCGCGAAACCCTGGTCCGGCTGGCGCTGGAAGAACACATCATCGCCGAAGGCGCCGGCGCGCTGGCGCTGGCCGCCGGCCGCCGCGTGGCCGGCAAGCGCAAGTGCGCGGTGGTCTCCGGCGGCAACATCGACGCCCTGGTGCTGGCGCAGCTGCTGGCCGACATCCGCCCGCGCCCGCCGCGCAAACCGCGCCGCCGCGCCAGCGAGCGCACACGGCCACCGCTACCGACCGTGCTCGCGCCACCCTCGAATTCCATCGTCCTTCCTTCCCCTGCCTTGCCATCCGACCTTGCCGTCGAGGAGACCTCCTGGTGAATATGCCCAACTCCCCCCGAATTCGAATTTTCGACACCACCCTGCGTGACGGCGAGCAATCGCCCGGCTGCAGCATGAGCCCGCAGCAGAAGCTGGTGATGGCACGCGCGCTCGACGAGTTGGGCGTGGACGTCATCGAGACCGGCTTCCCGGCCAGCTCGCAGTCCGACCGCGACGCGATGGCGATGATCGGCCGTGAAGTGCGCCGCCCGACCCTGGCGGTGCTGTCCCGCTGCCTGGCCGCCGACATCGAAACCTCGGCCAAGGCGCTGGAGGCGGCCGCCAACGCGCGCCTGCACGTGTTCCTGTCCACCAGCCCGCTGCACCGCGAGCACAAGCTGCGCATGAGCCGCGAGCAGGTGCTGGAATCGGTGCACAAGCACGTGAGCCTGGCGCGCAGCTACATCGACGATGTGGAATTTTCGGCCGAGGATGCCACCCGCACCGAAGAAGACTTCCTGATCGAGGTGGCCCGCGTGGCCGCCGCCGCCGGCGCCACCACCATCAACCTGCCCGATACGGTCGGTTTCACCACGCCGGAAGAGATCCGCGGCATGTTCCAGCGGGTCATCGCCGGCGTGCCCGACAGCGACCGCATCATCTTCAGCGCCCACTGCCACAACGACCTGGGCCTGGCCGTGGCCAACTCGCTGGCGGCCATCGAAGGCGGCGCCCGCCAGGTGGAGTGCACCATCAACGGCATCGGCGAGCGCGCCGGCAACTGCTCGCTGGAAGAGCTGGCCATGGTGCTGAAGGTACGCAACGCCTTCTATGAAGAAGATACCCGCATCAACACCCCGCGCATCGTCTCCACCTCGCAGCTGCTGCAGCGCCTGGTCGGCATGCCGGTCCAGCGCAACAAGGCGATCGTCGGCGCCAACGCGTTCGCGCACGAATCGGGCATCCACCAGCACGGCATGCTGCGCCATCGCGGTACCTACGAAATCATGCGCCCGGAAGACGTAGGCTGGGAAAACTCGCAGATGGTGTTGGGTCGCCACAGTGGCCGTGCCGCGGTGGACGCCCGCCTGCGTGCGCTGGGCTTCTGGCTGGAAGAGGAAGAACTGAAGCTGGTGTTCGAGCAGTTCAAGCGCCTGTGCGAGCAGCAGCGCGTGGTCACCGACGCCGACCTGCAGGTGCTGATGCAGGGCAGCTCCACCCAGAATGGCTACCGCCTGGCGTCGATGACGATCAGCGACGTGGGCAGCCGCGCCAACGCACTGGTCGAGCTGTCGGATCCGGACGGCAACCGCGTGGCTGAAACCGCGCAGGGGGATGGCCCGGTGGACGCGCTGTTCGGCGCGCTGTCGTCCGCCACCGGGGTGCAGCTGATGCTGGACAGCTACCACGTGCACAGCGTGGGGATCGGCGCCGACGCACGCGGCGAAGCCAACCTGAGCGTGCGCCACGACGGCGTGGAGTACGAAGGCACCGGCACCAGCCGCGACATCATCGAAGCCTCGGCCCTGGCGTGGCTGGACGTGGCCAACCGCCTGCTGCGCCAGCGCCAGGCCAATACCGAACACCCCGCGGCCACCGCCGCCGCCTGAGGAAACCCATGAGCGCCTTCGACAGCCCGTACACCAGCGACGCCTCCCAGACCTGGAACGCCCACGACTACGCCATCGACGCCGGCTTCGTGCCGCGGCTCGGCGGCGCGGTGGCGCGCCTGCTCGACCCGCAGCGCGGCGAGCGGATCCTTGACCTGGGCTGCGGCGATAGCGTGCTGAGCTTCGATCTGGCACTGAGCGGTGCGCAGGTAACCGGCGTGGACAGCTCGCCGGAGCTGATCGGCGGCGCGCGTGCACGTGGGATCGATGCACGGCTGATGGATGCGCACGCGATGACCTTCGACCGCTGCTTCGATGCGGTGTTCAGCAACGCGGCGCTGCACTGGATGCGGGAACCGGACAGGGTGATCGACGGCGTGCGCCGTGCGCTGCGCCCCGGTGGCCGCTTCGTCGCCGAGATGGGCGGCCAGGGCAACGTGGCCACCATCACCAGCGCACTGCAGGCCGCCCTGTGCAGCAACGGCCATGCGGTGCCGGGGTTCCCGTGGTACTTCCCCAGCGCGGACGCGTACGCCGACCGCCTGCGCGCGCACGGTTTCCAGGTGCGCCATATCGAATGCCTGGCGCGTCCGACCGTGTTGCCCACCGGCATGCAGGGCTGGCTGCGCACCTTCGCCTCGCCGTTCCTGGTGGGGTTGGATGCCGCCCAGCGCCAGCGCGTGCTGGATGACACCGTGGCGCTGCTGGCGCCGACCCAGCGCGACGCGCACGGCCAATGGACCGCCGACTACGTGCGGCTGCGCTTCGAGGCGCGGCTGCGCACTTCCTGACCGACCCGAACCGCCCTATCGTCACATGAACCACAGCAAGGCCATTCCATGACCCCAGCTCCCCGCAACCTGTACGACAAACTGTGGGACGCCCACGTGGTCGTGCCCGAATCGGACAGCGCGCCCGCCGTGCTGTACATCGACCTGCACCTGATCCACGAAGTGACCTCGCCGCAGGCCTTCACCGAACTGCGCGAGCGCGGCCTGTCGCCGCGCCGCCCGGACCGGACCAAGGCCACCATGGATCACTCCACCCCGACCCTGCCGGCCGGTGCCGACGGCAAGCTGCCGTACGCCAGCGCCGCTTCGGAAGCCCAGGTCGCCATGCTGGCGCGCAACTGCGCCGAGCACGGCATCGAGCTGTTCGATCTGCAGTCGGCCAACCGCGGCATCGTGCACGTGATCGCCCCCGAGCAGGGTTTCACCCAGCCGGGCATGACCATCGTGTGCGGTGACAGCCATACCTCCACCCACGGTGCGTTCGGTGCGCTGGCGTTCGGCATCGGCACCAGCGAAGTGGGCCACGTGATGGCCACCCAGTGCCTGCTGCAGCGCAAAGCGAAGACCATGGCGATCACCGTGGACGGCACGTTGGCCCCCGGCGTCGGTGCCAAGGACGTGGTGCTGCACATCATCGGCGTGATCGGGGTCAACGGCGGCACCGGCCATGTGCTGGAGTTCCGCGGCAGCGCGATCACCGCGATGGGCATGGAGCAGCGCATGACCCTGTGCAACATGTCCATTGAAGCCGGCGCGCGCGCCGGCATGGTCGCGCCCGACCAGGTCACCTTCGACTGGGTGGCCAACACCCCGCGCGGCCCGAAGGGCGCGGCGTTCGACAACGCCGTGGCGCAGTGGTCGCAGCTGCGCAGCGATGCCGGCGCACGCTTCGACAGCGAAGTGCACATCGACGCGGCCGACATCCGCCCCACCCTGACCTGGGGCACGCACCCCGGCACCGCCATCGCGGTAGACGCGCCGATCCCGGCCGCCAACGACGCGGCCGACCAGAAGGGCCTGGATTACATGCACTTCCACGCCGGGCAGACCCTGGCCGGTACGCCGGTGGACGTGGTGTTCGTCGGCTCGTGCACCAACGGCCGGCTGAGCGACATGCGTGAAGTGGCGCAGGTGCTGCAGGGCCGACGCATCGCCAACGGCGTGCGCATGCTGGTGGTGCCGGGTTCGGAGATCGTCAAGCGCCAGGCCGAAGCCGAAGGCATCGATGCCATCGTGCGCGCGGCCGGCGCCGAGTGGCGCGAGCCGGGCTGTTCGATGTGTATTGCCATGAACGGCGACCTGGTCGCTCCGGGGCAGCTGGCGGTGAGCACCAGCAACCGCAACTTCGAAGGCCGCCAGGGCCCCGGCTCGCGCACGCTGCTGGCCTCGCCGATGACGGCCGCCTGGGCCGCGGTGAACGGCCATGTGGCCGACCCGCGTGAACTGTATGCCAGCCGGGAGGTGGCCTGATGAGCGGCTTCCGCACCCTGACCTCGACCAGCGTGGTGCTGCGCGAGACCAACATCGACACCGACCAGATCATTCCGGCGCGGTTCCTGTCCACCACCGAACGCGCCGGGCTGGGCAAGCACGCGTTCAACGACTGGCGCTGGCAGGCCGATGGCAGCCCGAACCCGGGTTTCGCCTTCAACCAGCCGCACAACGCCGGGCGCAGCATCCTGCTGGCCGGGCGCAACTTCGGCTGTGGCTCCTCGCGCGAGCACGCGCCGTGGGCACTGGCCGACCTGGGCCTGCGCGCGATCGTGAGCAGCGAGATCGCCGACATCTTCCGCGGCAATGCGCTGAAGAACGGCCTGCTGCCGATCGTGCTCGACGAAGCCGACGTGCAGATGCTGATGCAGCGCCCCGACGACGCATTGACCGTGGACATCGCCGCGCGCGAGCTGCGCACGCCCGATGGCCGGGTGTATTCCTTCCCGCTGGACGGCTTCTCGCAGACCTGCCTGCTGGAAGGCGTGGACCAGTTGGGGTATCTGTTGGGTCGTACCCCTGACATTGAACGTTACGAGAGTGAACATGCACGCTGAGATTGTCGTATTGCCCGGTGATGGCATCGGTCCGGAAGTCGCCGCGGCCGCGGTTGCGGTGCTGGGCGCGGTGGCCGAACGCTTTGCCCACACCTTCCATTTCAGCGAACACGATATCGGCGGCATCGCCATCGACCGCCACGGCGAGCCGCTGCCGGCGGCCACGCTGGAGGCCTGCCGCCAGGCCGATGCGATCCTGCTCGGCGCGGTGGGCGGCCCGAAGTGGTCCGACCCGAACGCGAAAGTGCGCCCGGAACAGGGGCTGCTGGCCATCCGCAAGGCGCTGGGGCTGTATGCCAACCTGCGCCCGGTGCGCACCCATCCGGCGGCGCTGGGTGCCTCGCCGATCAAGGCGGAGCTGCTGGAGGGCGTGGACTTCGTGGTGGTGCGCGAGCTCACCGGCGGCATCTACTTCGGCGAGAAGACGCGCACGGCCGACACCGCCAGCGACCTGTGCAGCTACAGCGTGGGCGAGATCGAGCGGGTGATGCGCAGTGCGTTCCGGCTGGCACGGCAGCGCCGTGGCAAGGTCACCTCGGTGGACAAGGCCAACGTGCTGGAGACCTCGCGCCTGTGGCGTGACGTGGCGGCGCGGATCGGCCGCGAGGAATTCCCGGAGATCGCGCTGGAGCACCAGCTGGTGGATTCGATGGCCATGCACCTGCTGGCCAAGCCGCGCGAGTACGACGTGATCGTGACCGAGAACATGTTCGGCGACATCCTCACCGATGAGGCTTCGATGCTGGCCGGTTCGCTGGGCCTGCTGCCGTCGGCGTCGCTGGGCGAGCCGGGTGCGGTGGGCATTTACGAGCCGATCCACGGCTCGGCCCCGGACATCGCTGGCAAAGGCATCGCCAATCCCTACGCCACGATCTTCAGCGCCGCGATGCTGCTGCGCCATTCGCTGGGATTGGAAGCCGAAGCAGCCGCCGTGGAAGCGGCCGTACATGCCGCGCTGGACGATGGGGTGTTTACCGCCGACCTGGCCGCCAAGGGCCAGGCGGTAAGCACCACGCAGGCCACCGACGCGGTATTGGCGCGTCTGGGATAACCGCCGGCGCAGAGGCAGAGCGAACCGGTAGAGCGGACTGGTAGAGCGGACTGTCAGTCCGCTGCTCTCGGCGCAGACCCACACACCGCGCGAACGGCAGCGGACTGACAGTCCGCTCTACCCCTTGTGCATCCCGTTCGGGATACACAAGGCTGCCATGCCCCGTGGGCACGGCAGCGCCGGACGAGACCCTACTGGGCCTCGTCCGGCTTCACCCGGAACCACGCCGCATACAGCGCCGGCAGGAACACCAGCGTCAGCACGGTGCCGACAATCAACCCGCCCATGATCGAAATCGCCATCGAGCCGTAGAACGCACTGCGCGACAGCGGAATCATCGCCAGCACCGCCGCCAGCGCGGTCAGCACGATCGGGCGGAAACGCCGTACCGTGGCGTCGATGATCGCGTGCCAACGGTCATGCCCGGCGTCGATGTCCTGCTGGATCTGGTCGATCAGGATCACCGAGTTGCGCATGATCATGCCCGCCAGCGCGATCGTGCCCAGCAACGCCACGAACCCGAACGGGGCGCGGAACAGCAGCAGGAACAGCGTCGCACCGATGATGCCCAATGGCGCGGTCACCAGCACCATCGCCGCACGCGAGAAGCTGCGCAGCTGCAGCATCAGCAGCGTGGCCACCACGATCAGGAACAGCGGCATGCCGGCCTTGATCGAATCCTGTCCGCGCGCCGAATCCTCCACCGTGCCGCCGGTCTCCAGCAGGTAACCCGCCGGAAGGTCGGCACGGATCGTCTCCAGGGTCGGCAGGATCTGCTGGATCACATCGAGCGGCTGCCTGCCATCGCCGATGTCGGCGCGCACCGTTACCGTCGGCAGCCGGTTGCGATGCCAGATGATGCCGTCCTCGAACGCATATTCCAGCCGCGCCACCTGCGACAGGGTCACCGAGGTGCCGCTGGCCGTCGGAATGGCCAGGCTGCCCAGCATGTCCAGCCGTACCCGCTCATTCTCCGGCCCGCGCAGCAGCATCTCGATCAGGCGGTTGCCTTCGCGGTAGGTGCTCACGCTCATGCCCGACAGCGAGGTGCCCAGCAACTGGCTCACCTGCGCGCTGCTCACGCCCAGCGCGCGCGCACGGTCCTGGTCGATCACCAGCCGCACCACCTTGCTCGGCTCGCTCCAGTCCAGGTTCACGTTGATTACGTGCGGGTTCTCGCGCACCTTGGCCTGCACCTGCCGCGCGATCGCCTGCACCTGGTCGATGTGCTCGCCGGAAATGCGCATCTGCACCGGATAGCCCACCGGCGGTCCGTTTTCCAGGCGGGTCACGCGCATCTGCACGTCGGTGAACTGCGGAATCACGTCCTTGATCAGCCAGTCGCGGGTGGCCTCGCGCGCGTCGGCGTTTTCGGTCAGCACCACGAACTGCGAGAAGTTGGTGGCCGGCAGCTGCTGGTCCAGCGGCAGGTAGAAGCGCGGCGAACCGGTCCCCACATAGGCCACGTAGTTGCTGATGCCCTCGCGGCCATGCAGCAGCTTTTCCAGCTTTGCCGCCTGCGCCTTGGTCGCCTCCAGCGAGGCGCCTTCCGCCAGCTCGATGTCCACCATCAGTTCCGGCCGGGTCGAGTCCGGGAAGAACTGCTGCGGCACGAAGCGGAAGATCAGCAGCGAGAACACGAACAGCGCCGCGGTGGCCCCGATCACCCACCAGCGATGGCGCAGGCAGGTATCCAGGAAGCGCCGGAAGCGGGTGTAGAACGGCCGCTGGTACGGGTCGTGGTCGTGCGCGTGCTGCTTGGGCACGATCCAGCGTGCCAACGCGGGGAAGCGGTCGCCCCATGCCGCGCGGCGGGCCTGCCAGCGCGCGGCCACGCTGCCCGGCTTGGGCGGCTGCGGGTTGAACAGGTCCGGCAGCATCTTGTCGCCCAGGTAGGGAATGAACAGCACCGCGGCGATCCACGACACCACCAGCGCGATGGTCACCACCTGGAACAGCGAACGAGTGTATTCACCGGTGCTGGAGGCCGCCGTGGCGATCGGCAGGAAGCCCGCTGCGGTGATCAGCGTACCGGTGAGCATCGGGAAGGCCGTGCTTTCCCAGGCAAAGCTGGCCGCGCGCAGGCGGTCGTAGCCCTGCTCCATCTTGGTGGCCATCATTTCCACCGCGATGATCGCATCGTCCACCAGCAGGCCCAGCGCCAGCACCAGCGCGCCCAGCGAGATCTTGTGCAGGCCGATGTCGAAGTAATGCATGACGAAGAAGGTCATCGCCAGCACCAGCGGAATGGTCACCCCCACCACCAGGCCGGTGCGCAGGCCCAGCGAGAAGAAGCTGACCAGCAGCACGATCACCACCGCTTCGGTCAGCACCTGCACGAACTCGCCGACCGATTCTTCCACCGCATGCGGCTGGTCGGACACCTTGCGCAGCTGCATGCCGGCCGGCAGCGACGTCTGCAGCCGCTTGAACTCGGCGTCCAGGGTGGTGCCCAGCTTGAGGATGTCGCCGCCGTCCTTCATCGCCACCGCGATGCCGATGGCGTCCTCACCCATGAAGCGCATCTTCGGCGAGGCCGGGTCGGCAAATCCGCGCTTGACCTCGGCGATGTCGCCCAGGTGCACGGTACGGTCGCCGGCCTGGATCGGGAAGCGGCGGATGTCGTCGATGCTCTGGAACTGCCCGGTCACCCGCAGCTGCACGCGGTCGGTGGGGGTTTCGAAGAAGCTGGTAGCGGCGATCGCATTCTGGTCGGCCAACGCCTGCTGCACCTGCTGCAGCGACACGCCCAGCGTGGCCAGCTTGGTATTGGACAGTTCGATCCAGACCTTCTCGTCCTGCAGGCCTTCCAGCTCGATCTTGCCGACGTCCGGCACCCGCTGCAGTTCCAGCTGGATGCGGTCGGCATAATCGCGCATCACCGCGTAGTCGAAGCCCTGCCCGGTCAGTGCGTAGATGTTGCCGAAGGTATCGCCGAACTCATCGTTGAAGAACGGGCCGACGATTTCGCGCGGCAGGTTCGGCTTGATGTCGCCCACGCGCTTGCGCACCTGGTACCACAGCTCGGGGATCGCCTTGGAGCGCAGGCTGTCCTTGGCCGCGAAGATCACCTGCGATTCGCCCGGACGCGAGTACGAGCGGATGAATTCGTACTGCCCGGTATTGAGCAGCGCCTTTTCGATCGGCTCGGTCACCTGCCGCGACACCTGCTCGGCGGTGGCGCCCGGCCACATCGTGCGTACCACCATCACCTTGAAGGTAAACGGCGGATCTTCGGACTGGCCCAGGTGTTTGTACGACCAGGCGCCGATGATGGCGAAGGCGAGCATGGCAAACAGCACCAGCGCGCGGTTGCCCAGCGCCCATTCGGAAAGATTGAAGCGGCGCACGGGGTCAGCGTCCCTTGCCGTTGGCAGCGGCGCCTGGCGCGGCCGCCGGCTTCAGCAGCGGGCGGTTCTGCCGGTCCACCGGGGTCACCACCTGGCCTTCGCGCAGCAGGTGGCCCCCGGCGGCCACCACCCAGTCCTGCGCGCCCAGCCCGGACAGCACGGGCGCCGCGTCCGGACCAAAGGCCCCGACCGTCACCGGCGTGGCCTTGATCGCACCGTTGGCCGGGTTCACCACCCAGACGCTGGCCTTGCCATCGGCACCGCGCAGCACCGCGCCCAGCGGCACCTGGAGGGTGCCGGCGCGGCCGGCGTCGGCGAACACCCGCGCACTCTGGCCCAGCTCCACCTGGCTGGCCGCTTCCGGCGCCAGGCTCACGCGGGTGGCATAGGTACGCCCCTGCGCATCGGCGGCCGGGGCAATTTCGCGGATCGTGCCCGGCAGCAGCTGGCCCGGCGTGTTCCAAAGTTCCACCTGCACCTGCTGGCCGACCTTGTAGTCGCGGATGGAGCTTTCCGGCAGCGCGATCAGCACTTCCCGGCCCCCGTCCGCAGCCAGGGTGAACACCGTCTGCCCGGCGCCCACCACCTGCCCGGCCTCGGCCTGGCGACTGGCGATCACGCCATCGGCCGGCGCGCGCAGCTGCGCGTAGGCGGCCTGGTTGCGGGCCACTGCCAGGTTGGCGCGGGCGGCATTGGCCTGCCCCTGCGCTGCCTTGAAGGCGGCGGTCTGCGCATCCAGCGTGGACTGGCTGACCAGTTGCTGCTGGGCGAGGGTGGCGTAGCGCTTCTGGTCGTCGCGGGCGCGCACCAGATCGGCCTCGGCCGCGGCCAGCTGGGCCTGCGATGCGCTGGCCTGCGACGCGAAATCGGCCGCGTCCAGTTCCGCCAGCAGGTCGCCCTTGCGGACGCGCTGGCCGGCGTCGACGTGGCGCTTGACCAGGTTGCCGCCGACCCGGAACGAGAGCGGGCTTTCCTCACGCGCATGCACCTCGCCCGGGTACGCCGCCACTTCCTGGCCGCTGACCGTGCCCGGTTGCACCACCAGCACCGGAATCGGCGCGGCCGGCTCGACATCCTGTTTGCCACATGCCGCCAGCATCACTGCCAGCAGCGCACCGCCCATCCATCGCACGTTGTTCATGGGGTCTCGGACCTTGGAGTACCGGGGGGAATACCGCGTGGACGCAACATGCTGTTCCACAACGGCTAATAGTGAACCAGCCGGTATAGTATAAATATCGAACCGATTGGTCTAGTATTGTTTGCATGACTGTTCCGACCTCTTCCGCTGCCGCGTCCAAGCCCGCTGCCAAGGCCGCCGGACCCGGTCGCCCGAAGGACCTGGGCAAGCGCGCGGCGATCCTGGACGCGGCCAAGGCATTGTTCGTCGAACAGGGGTACGGCGGCGTCAGCATGGACAGCATCGCGGCCCAGGCCGGCGTGTCCAAGCTCACCGTTTACAGCCACTTCGGCGACAAAGAGACGCTTTTCACCGAAGCTGTGCAATCCACCTGCATGGAGATGCTGCCCGACGCCCTGTTCGTCACCGACGTCGATGGTGCGCTGCGCGAGCAGTTGCTCGGCATCGGCCGGGCGTTCTTCAGCATGATCACCTCGCCGGCCGCGGTGGCCGTGCAGCGGGTGATGATGGCCCCGGACACCGACGACCGGATCCGCGAGATGTTCTGGGAGGCCGGCCCGCAGCGTACCAGCGCGGCCCTGGCCGAATTCCTGCGCGCGCGCAGCGACCGCGGCGAACTGGAGATCACCGACTTCCACACCGCCGCCCTGCAGTTCTTCACCCTGATCAAAGGCGAGCTGCATACGCATATGATGTGCGGGCTGCGGCCAACCCCGGCCGAGTGCGACGCCGACGCCCATGTGGCCGCCAGCGTTGAGTTTTTCCTGAGGGCGTACGCCACCCGCCCGCCGCGGTGATGACAACATGAATGGACCGGAGGTCGCGGTGACTTCCGGCACTGCGACCCCGGCGCGACGGCAGCGATGCTCTCAGCGCGCCGCCGGCTCCCGGCACCGGTAAAATGGTCGGCCCCTTGCGCTGGATTGAGAACCCCCATGACGATCGATTACGCCCACGCCCGCGAACTGATGGTTGAACAGCAGATCCGTCCCTGGGACGTGCTGGACATCCGCGTGCTTGATGTACTGGCACGCCTGCCGCGGGAGGCGTTCGTCGCCGAAGCGAACCGTGCGCTTGCCTATGCCGACATTGAACTGCCGCTGGGCAACGGACAGAAGATGATGAAGCCGGTCATCGAAGGCCGCACCCTGCAGGCGCTGAACCTGCAGCCGGGCGATGAAGTCCTGGAAATCGGCACCGGCAGCGGCTTCCTGAGCGCCTGCATGGGCGAACTGGCCCGCGAAGTGCTGAGCCTGGACATCGACCCGGCCCTGGCCGCGGGCGCACGTGCGCGCCTGGATGCCGCCGCGCTGGGCAACAACGTCCGCATTGAAACCGCCGATGCGTTGAACTGGGACACCGACCGTCGCTTCGATGCCATCTGCGTCACCGGCGCCGTGGACACGATTCCGGCCCGCTTCACCCAGTGGCTGCGTCCGAACGGCCGCATGTTCGTGATCCAGGGGCGTTCGCCGGTGATGGAAGCGGTGCTGGTCAAGGCCGACGGCAGCCGCGAGTCCCTGTTTGAAACCGATATCGACTACCTGCGCGGTGCCGCGCCGGCACCCCAGTTCCACCTCTGAGTCCAAGGAAGCCGCAATGATCCGCCGATCCCTCGCTATTGCGCTGGCCGCCGCACTGCTGCCCGTGACCGCCTCTGCCGCCGACCTGCTGCAGGTCTACGAAATGGCGCGCAACGGCGATCCGCAGCTGTCCGCCGCAGAATCGACCCGCCTGTTCGACAAGGAAGGCGCCGTGCAGGCGCGTGCCGCGTTGCTGCCGCAGATCAATGGTGAGGCCTCGCTCACCCGCAACCGCACCAATCCGAACCACGACATCAGCTCCGATTCGTACACCACCAAGAACCGCAACTACGGGATCAGCGGCTCGCAGACGCTGATCAACTTCACCCAGTTCGCCAACCTGCGCGCGCAGCGTGAACTGAGCAAGGCGGCGGACTTCACCCTCGATTCGGCCAACGACAACCTGATCGTGCGCACCTCGTCGGCGTACTTCAACGTGCTGGTGGGCATCGAATCGCTGTCGGCGGCGCAGACCAACGAAGCGGCCGCCAAGAAGCAGTTCGACTTCGCCGACAAGCGGCTGGAAGTGGGCCTGGCTCCGATCACCGACGTGCATGAAGCCCGCGCCCAGTACGACCAGGCCCGCGCCAACACCATCATCGCGCAGAACACCCTGGCCGATGCCTACCAGGCGCTGACCGAACTGACCGGCCAGCCGGTGACCGACCTGCGGGCACTGCCGACCGATTTCCGCCCGGAACTGCCTGCCAAGTACGCCACCGTCGACCAGCTGGTCAACGAAGCCGTGGCGCAGAATCCGGCGCTGAAAGCGCAGGAGCTGCAGGTGAGCGCGGCGGAAGCCAGCGTTTCGGCGGCCCGTGCCGGCCACCTCCCGACCCTGTCCCTGGGCGCCAGCGTGGGCCGCCAGGCCAGCTGGGGCGACGTGGTGGGCAGCGGTTCGAACTTCAGCCCCGATGCCCGCAGCAACAGCGTCGGCCTGACCCTGAGCGTGCCGATCTTCTCCGGCGGCGCCACCCAGTCCGGCGTGCGCCAGGCCCTGGCCCAGCGCGACATCGCACAGGACGGCTACGAGCAGCAGAAGCGGGCCCTGGACCGCAACACGCGCAACGCCTACCAGACCCTGGTGGCCGGGATCAGCGAAGTGGAGGCGCGCCGCCTGGCAGTGGTGTCCGCGCAGAGCGCCTACGACGCGTCGCAGGTGGGCCTGGAAGTGGGTACCCGCACGGTGCTGGATGTGATCCAGAACCAGCGCATCCTGTTCTCGGCGCAGCTTGAGTATGCCAACGCCCGCTACACCTTCCTCCAGAACCGGCTGCTGCTGGGCCAGGCGGTCGGCGTGCTGGACATCGCCGAACTGCAGGACATCAACCGTCTGCTGACCCAGCAGGCCGCCACGCCGAGCACCACGGTCAACAGCCAGTGATCCAGCGGTAACCCGGAAACGAAAAAGCCACCTGCGAAGGTGGCTTTTTTCGTGGACGTTCTTCAACGACTGCCGGCGCATCTGGCGTAGAGGTCGGTGTCGGCGTGGGCGGCGGCCCTTCACTCCAACGGCGGCGGCAGCTTCGGCGCAATCAGCTCCACCGTGCGCTTCAACGCGCCGCGCCCGTTGCTGACCAGCGCGCAGCCCGCGCTGGCCATGTCTTCGCGCTCCTGCGGGTCCTGCAGCAGGGTGAGCAGGGCGTCGCCGACCCCTGCCACGTCATCGGCAATCAACACCGCACCGGCTTCCCGCATGCGCCGGGAGATTTCGGAGAAATTGTGCAGGTGCGGGCCGGTCACCGTGGCCGTGCCCATCGCAGCCGGTTCCAGCAGGTTGTGCCCGCCAATCGGCTGCAGGCTGCCCCCGACGAAGGCCACCTGCGCGCAGCCGTAGAACGCCATCAACTCGCCCAGCGTATCGATCACGAACACGTCGCTGTCCGCCTGCGGCCACTGCTGCTGGCGGCGGGTGCTGACCTTCCAGCCCTGCTCGCGCGCCAGCGCTTCCACCCGCGGGAAGCGCTCGGGGTGGCGGGGCGCCCACAGCAGCAGCAGGCCGGGCACCTCGGCACGCAGGCGCCGGTGCAGGTCGATGACCGCCTGTTCCTCGCCTTCGTGGGTGCTGGCCGCAATCCACACCGGGCGCGCGCCCGGCACGGCGGCATGGAAGTTCGCGGTGAATTCGCGCACGTTCGGGGTGGCAATATCGAATTTCAGGTTACCCAGTGGCTGCACCTGTTCAGGCAGCGCGCCCAGCTGGATGAAGCGTTCTGCGTCGTCGGCCGACTGCGCGGCCACGCAGGTGACCGTGCGCAGGGTGCGCTCGATCAGCGGGCGCAGCAGTCGGTAGCCGCGCAGCGAGCGTGCCGACAGGCGTGCGTTGAGGATGTACACCGGAATGCCACGATCGCGGCAGCCGAACAGCAGGTTCGGCCACAGCTCGGTCTCCAGGATCAGCGCCAGGCTCGGCTTGAAATGACCCAGGAAGCGGCCCACGCTGCCCGGGACGTCATAAGGCAGGTACACGTGGTCGACCGCATCGCCCCAGAGGGAACGCACCCGCTCCGAGCCGGTCGGGGTAATGGTGGTGATCACCCAGCGGATGTCCGGGCGCAGCGCGCGCAACGCATTGACCAGCGGCGCGGCCGCGTTGACCTCGCCTACCGACACCGCGTGCAGCCAGACCCGGGGCTGGCCGCTGGAATGGGGATAGGACGCGTAGCGTTCGTCCCAGCGCTGGAAATACTGGCGCACCCGGAACCCGCGCCAGACCAGGTGGTACACCGTGATCGGCAAAAGCAGGTACAGCACGACCGAATACAGGCCGCGCAGGATCCATTCGACAGGGCTATTACGCATGCGCAGAGGATACGGGAGCGGCACCGGGAAAGACATGCAAGGCGTCGCCAACGCACCGCAGCGGATGCATGACTTAGAATCGGGGCATGTCCGATAACGCTTCCACCGCCACCCGGCCGTCCCTGCGCAACCCGCGCCACTGGCCGACCTTCGCCTTCATCTTCCTGGCCTTCGGCATTGCCCGCCTGCCCTGGGGGCTGCAGCGCGCGCTCGGCCGCGGCGTGGGCACCGTGGCCTACCACGTGGCCAGCAGCCGGCGGCGTGCGGCCGAGGTGAACCTGAAGCTCTGTTTCCCGGAGAAGGATGACGCCTGGCGCCAGCGCCTGCTGCGTGACAGCTTCGACGCGCTGGGCGTGGGCATCTTCGAGTTCGCCCGGGCCTGGTGGGGCAGCATCGACAGCATCCGCCCGAAGGTGCAGGTGGAAGGCCTGGAGCATCTGCACCGCATGCAGGCCGAGGGCCGCGGCGTACTGCTGGTGTCGGGCCACTTCATGACCCTGGAGATGTGCGGCCGGCTGCTGTGCGACCACGTCGACCTGTCGGGGATGTACCGCAAGCACCGCAACCCGGTCTACGAATGGGCGGTGAAGTTCGGCCGGCTGCGGTATGCCAAGGCGATGTACGCCAACGAGGACATCCGCGCCACCGTGCGCCACCTGAAGAAGGGCGGGTTCCTCTGGTATGCCCCGGACCAGGACATGCGCGGCAAGGACACCGTGTTCGTGCCGTTCTTCGGCCATACGGCCTCGACCATCACCGCCACCCACCAGCTGGCGCGGATGACCGGCTGCGCGGTGATTCCGTACTTCCACCGGCGTGAGGGCGGAAAGTACTTCCTGAAGATCGGTGCGCCGTTGGAGAACTTCCCCAGCGACGACGTCGAAGCGGACACCGCGCGCGTCAACCAGGCCATCGAAGCCATGGTCCGCGAAGCTCCCGACCAATACCTGTGGATCCACCGCCGCTTCAAGCGCCAACCCGGCGGCCGAAGCAACTATTACGACTGACGAGCGACCCGCGTAGCGACACGCCATGCGTGTCCCACGCGATGCCGACCCGCGCGCGCTGGCACGCAGACACGCATGGCGTGCCCCTACGCTGCGTTGCGCTGTCCACCGATGCCTGGTCTGCGCGTGTTGCGCCACCCTGCCCGCATGTCCAGCTCACGCCTTCAACGCGGGCGGGTGTCGGCAGTGGGAGCGATCTACATCCTTACCACGGTCACCCGCCATCGGCAGCCCTTGTTCGCGGTGCGCGCCAACGCCCATGCAGTCATCGACGCCCTGCGCCACGTCGAACGCAGCGGTCGCAGTCGTACGCATGCATGGGTAGTGATGCCCGACCACGTGCATTGGTTGATGGAGCTCAGGTCCGGTACCCTCGCCACCTGCATGAACATTTTCAAATCGCGCAGCAGCCGATTGATGGCGTGTGACCAGGTGTGGCAGCGCGGGTACCACGACCATGCGCTGAGACGGGAAGAGTCGCTGTTGCAGGCGGCACGTTACATCGTTGCCAACCCGTTGCGGGCGGGATTGGCGCAGCAGGCAGGCGAATACCCCTACGCATGGTGCCGAGGCCTGTAGAGACACGCCATTGAGCTGACCCCCAAATGTTGGACAGTTGGGGGCTAGGTTGCGGAGGCTTGGGTCCGATATTGAATCGGACTCATGCCACCCAAGCC
>NZ_JBITVZ010000023.1:0-65121 GCF_044543385.1 Stenotrophomonas sp. NPDC077420 | reverse complement strand
CGACGAACTGTCGGAGGAAGACAAGCAGGCCGTGTCGCGCGCCCGCAAGATCGAGCGCTTCTTCAGCCAGCCGTTCCACGTGGCCGAAGTGTTCACCGGCTCGCCGGGCAAGTACGTGTCGCTGAAGGACACCATCCGCGGCTTCAAGGCCATCGTCGACGGCGAATACGACCACCTGCCGGAGCAGGCGTTCTACATGGTCGGCAGCATCGAAGAAGCGGTCGAGAAGGCCAAGAAGATGGCTGAGAAGGCCTGATCATGAGCACCATCCGTTGCGACATCGTCAGCGCCGAGCAGGAAATCTTCCGTGGTGAAGCGACTCTGGTCGTGGCTACGGGTGAACTCGGCGAACTGGGCATCGCGCCCAAGCACGCCCCGCTGATCACCCGGCTCAAGCCGGGCAAGGTCGTGGTCACCCTGCAGAATGGCGAGCAGCTGGACTTCGCCATTTCCGGCGGCATCCTCGAGGTGCAGCCGCAGGTCGTGACCGTGCTGGCCGACACCGCGATCCGTGCCCAGGACATCGACGAATCCGCGGTCCGCAAGGCCAAGGAAGAAGCCGAGCGGATCCTGGCCAACCGTGGCGAGGCCATGGAAGTGGCCGAGGCCCAGCAGAAGCTGGCCGAGGCGGTGGTCCAGCTGCAGGCGCTGGAGCGCCTGCGCAAGACCCTCAAGCACTGACATCCCGCTACTGCTGCACACCAACAACGCCGGCTTCTGCCGGCGTTGTTGTTTCCGCGCCCGCCGGGCGCTGGGAATGACGGCACGTTGGCAGCGTCCGGCATAGAATCGCATTCAACACCTTTCAGCTTCGTTGATCCCCATGACCCACCCCCTGCACGTCATCATCCTCGCCGCCGGCGCTGGCAAGCGCATGAAGTCGGTCCTGCCCAAGGTGCTGCAGCCAATTGCCGGCCGGCCGATGCTGGCGCACGTGATCGACACCGCGCGCCGGCTGCAGCCTGAGGCCATCCACGTGGTGTACGGCCACGGCGGTGAGGCCGTGCGCGCGGCCTTCGCCGATCAGCCCGACCTGCAGTGGGCCGAGCAGCGCGAGCAGCTGGGGACCGGACATGCGGTGCAGCAGGCCATGCCGCAGGTTCCGGATGCGGCCCGGGTACTGGTGCTGTACGGCGATGTGCCGCTGATCCGGCTCGATACCCTGCAGCACCTGCTGTCCCAGCCCGGTCGGCTGGCCGTGCTGGTGGCGGAGCTGCCCAATCCTACCGGGTATGGCCGCATCGTCCGCAATGCCGAAGGCAAGGTAGGCGCGATCGTGGAGCAGAAGGATGCCACCGAGGAACAGCTGGCGATCCGCACCATCAATACCGGCATCATCACCGCCGATGCCATCGCACTGCGTACCTGGCTCTCGCAGCTGTCCAACAGCAATGCGCAGGGCGAGTACTACCTGACCGACGTGTTCGCGTCCGCGGCGGCTGACTACACCCCGGCCGACATGGCGTTCGCCGCCGATGCGCAGGAAGCCGAAGGGGCCAACGACCCGTGGCAGCTGTCCCAGCTCGAACGCGCGTGGCAGCTGCGCGAGGTGCGGGCGCTGTGCACGCAGGGCGCGCGCGTGATCGATCCGGCACGCCTGGACATCCGCGGCACGGTGACGGTGGGCCGCGACGTGCAGATCGACGTCAATGTGATCCTGGAAGGCACCGTGGAGCTGGGCGATGGCGTCAGCATTGGACCGTTCACCCGGCTCAAGGACGTGAAGCTGGCGGCGGGCACGGTGGTCAAGCCGCATTGCGACCTCGACGGCGTGGTCAGCGAAGGGGCTGCCGACATCGGTCCGTTCGCGCGCCTGCGCCCGGGCACGGTACTGGCCGACGGCACCCACGTGGGCAACTTCGTGGAAACCAAGAAGGTGCGCCTGGGCACCGGCAGCAAGGCCAACCATCTGACCTACCTTGGGGATGCGGTGATCGGCAGCAAGGTCAACATCGGTGCCGGCACCATTACCTGCAACTACGATGGCGTGAACAAGTCGCAGACCACCATCGGGGACAACGCGTTCATCGGTTCCAACAGTTCGCTGGTGGCGCCGGTGACGATCGGCGACGGGGCCACCATCGCCGCCGGTTCGGTGATCACCCGCAATGCGCCGGAAGGCAAGTTGACGCTGGCACGCGTGCGCCAGGAAACCATTGATGGCTGGCACCGCCCGACCAAGCGGTGACCCGGTGACGACCGACGGTCGTCACCTACCCGGCTGCGCATTGCGGTAGGTACCCACCGTTGGTGGGTACGCTTTACGCGGGCAGAAAAACAGCCACGCACAACCCGCCTTCCCGGCGGTTCTGCAGCGACACGCGGCCGCCATGCGCTTCGACGATCTCACGGGTCAACGCCAGGCCCAGCCCGGTGCCGTTGCGCTTGGTGGAATAGAACGGCATCAGCGCGTTCTGCAGCACGGCCTCGTTCATGCCCTTGCCGCGGTCCAGTACCTCGATCCGCAGCCACTGCGGCAACCGGGTCAGGCGCAGTTCGACATCGTCGTTGGACGGTTCGGCTTCGCTGCACGCCTCATGCGCGTTCTTGAGCAGGTTCAGCAGCGCCTGGCCCAGCTGCGCGATGTCCACGCGGCCCTGCACGTCGTCGGCAATCTCCGCCATGCGGAACGGAATCTGCATCTGCAGCCCGGTCAGGAACTGCTTCCACTGCACGTTCTGCAACTGCGGCTGCGGCAACTTGGCGAAGCGCGCGTACCCGCGGATGAATCCTTCCAGGTGCCGCGAGCGCTCTTCGATGGTGGAAAACACCTCGTCCAGCCGCTCGGTCCTGCCACGGCGCACCAGCTCCCCCCCGGAGTGGGCCAGCGAGGCAATCGGGGCAAGCGAGTTGTTCAGTTCATGGCTGATCACCCGGATCACCTTCTTCCAGGTCTGCACTTCCTGGCGGCGAAGTTCGGCGGTCAGCAGCCGGATCAGCAGCAGGTCGTGTGGACGGCCGTTGAGGTGGAAGTTGCGCCGCGACAGGTGATAGACCTGCTCGTCGTCCTCATCCCCCTCGTCGGCGTCGTCGCCGGGGCCGCGTACCGCGAACAGGCTGTCGCCCCCGCGCTCGATCGCGTCGCGCAGTTCCAGCGGCATCGTGCCCAGCACGTGCTGCATGGCCTGGCCTTCCAGCTTCCAGCCGTTGTGCAGCAGCTTGCGCGCGGCCAGGTTGGAGAACACCACGCGCTGCACGCCGTCGCCGCCATTGGCCAGCAGCAGCATCGACACCGGCGTGTTCTGCACCATGGTGTCCAGCAGCAGCTCGCGTTGCACCAGGCCCTGGCGCTGCTCACGCAGTACATCGCCCAGTTCACGATGCGCCTGCACCAGATCGCCCAGCTCGTCGTTGCCCGGCCAATACACGCTGAAGTTGTATTCGCCATCGCGGTAGCTGCTGGTGGTGCCCGCCAACGCACGCAGCAGCGAGCGCACCGGCGCGGTGGCACGGCGCAGCGTCCACCACATCAGGGCCAACAGCAGCACGCTGGACACCAGCGTCACCAGCCAGCCCTGGTCCATCCAGTAGGCGAGCAGCCACGGACCGGCCGCAGCCAGCGCCAGCACCGGCAGCAGGCGCAGGAACAGGCGGAAGGTGAACGAGGTGCGCTTCATTCGCGCGGAATGCCGTAGCGGTCCATGCGCCGGTACAGCGCCTGCCGGCTCAGGCCGAGTTCGGCCGCGGCCTGGGCAATGATCCCGTGGCTGTGCGACAGCGCCGACTCGATCCGGCTGCGGTCGGGGTCGGCAACGGGCACGACCGCGCGGGGTGCGGTGGCCGCGCGCGGCAGGTTCAGGTCGGCCACGTCGATGCGCGCGCCCTACGCGAGCAGGCCGGCGCGCTGGATTACATTGCGCAGCTCACGCACGTTACCCGGCCATGCGTGCCGCTGCAGCGCGGTGGCCGCGGCGCTGGACAGCGGTTTGCCATCGCCGAGGAAGCGCTCGGCCAGCGGCAGGATGTCGCCCGGGCGTTCGGCCAGCGGCGGCAATGCCAGCTCGACGGTGTTGAGGCGGTAGTACAGGTCTTCGCGGAACTGCCCGTCGCGGATCATCGCCGGCAGATCGGCGTTGGTCGCACTGATCACGCGTACCTTGACCTGGCGCTCGCGGTTGGAGCCCAGTCGTTCGAAGCGACCCGTTTCCAGCACCCGCAGCAGCTTCATCTGGCCACCCAGCGACAGGTTGCCGATCTCATCAAGGAACAGCGTGCCGCCGTCGGCGGCCTCGAACTTGCCCTCGCGCGCCTTGTTGGCGCCGGTGTAGGCGCCGGCTTCGCTGCCGAACAGTTCGGCCTCGATCAGCTCGGCGGGAATGGCGCCGCAGTTGAGCGCCACGAACGGACCCTTGGCCACCAGCGAATTGGCCTGGATGATCTCGGCGATTTTTTCCTTGCCCGCGCCGTTGGGACCGGTGATCAGCACCGGCAGCTCCGAACGCGCGACCTGGCAGGCCAGGTTGACCACGCGTTCGCTGGCCGGGTCGGCCACCACCGCCCCGCGCAGGTCGTAACGGGCTTCCAGCGCGGTGCGGTCGCGTTGTTCGCGCGCCCGACGCCGGTCCAGTTCGTTCCGGGCTTCGGACAGTTCCAGCAGGTTGTTGACCGTGGTCAGCAGCTTGCGGTCGTCCCAGGGTTTGGCGAGGTAGTCGGCGGCCCCGGCCTTGACCAGGTCCACCGCGCTGCTCAGATGGGTCCAGGCGGTGAGCAGGATCACCGGCAGGTCGGGGTGGCGCGCGCGGATCTGCTGGAACAGGGCTTCGCCTTCCTCACCGGACGTGGTGTCCTCGGTGAAATTCATGTCCTGGATCACCAGGTCGACCGGCTGCTGCTCCAGCACCGCCAACCCCGCCTCCGGCGACAGTGCGTGCACGGCCTCGATGTCGTGCAGGGAGAACAGCACCTCCAACGCGGTGGCCACGCTGGCGTTGTCGTCAATGATCAGGATCGAGGGCATGCGGCAGCGGAAGACCGGAAAGTAGGCAGAGAGTACCCGAGCACCGGCCCCACCGGCAGGGTGGGACCGGCAGGACCGGTCAGGACCGGCGTGGCGGCGACGGCGGCGACGGCGGAGCGGGCGGGGCCGGGGCCTGCACCGCGCGCCACGCGGCAGTGGGCACGCTGACCACCTCGACCCGGCCGGCGCGGCGCACGGTCACCGGCAGGCTGGCCTTGTCGCTGGCACCGAGGGTGCGGGTGAGGTTGTCCACGCGCTCCACCGGCACCCCATCCACGCGCAGCACCTGGTCGCCGGCCTGCACGCCAAAGCGCGTGGCCGGCGAGGCGGCGGTGATGGTGACCACGCCCTGTTCCGATTCCACGGTCAGGTGGGCGCCATCCTGGCGCCAGTCCATGCGTGAGGATTCGGTGCGCTTTCCTTCGGCGCAGGCGGTGGTGCAGGCCAGCAGCAGGCCAAGCAGGGCGATGCGAAGCGGTGTGGTCGGCATGTCAGGCACTCCGGGTGGCAACGGCGGGAGGAACGGCGGCGGCGCGATGCGCCGGCCCGAAAACGGCCACCTGTCCCAGCAGCCACAGCAGCATGGCGCCTATGGGCAGGTAAGCGATCGGCATGCGCGGCAGCTCGTAGGCACTCATCAGCCACAGGTTGATGGAGTACGCCAGCAGCATGCCCAGCACGATGCCGACCGTGGCCAGCAGGAAGTTCTCGGTCTGGAAGTAGCGCAGGATCTGGCCGCGGGTAGCGCCGAGCGCACGGCGGATGCCGATCTGCTTGGTACGCTGCTGCACCCAGAAGCTGGCCAGGCCGACAATGCCCAGCGCGGTCACCACCAGCAGCGCGACGCACACGGTGATCAGCAGGCCGACCATCGCGCGGTCGTTCTGGAAGTACTTGGTGCGCTGTTCTTCATAGGTGAGCTTGCCGCGCACCATGCGGTTGGTGTCCACCTTTTCCAGCGCAGCCACGGCGGCGTTGAGCACTTCCTGTCGACGGGAGGGGTCGGTGACCCGGATCAGGTACAGGCCCATGTCATAGTTCACCCGCACCGGCAGGATCATGGAATAGCCGGTGTCGGCCTCCACCGTCACTGGCCGCGCCAGCTCCTTCACCACGCCGACGATGCGCAGCGGCATGCGGCCGCTGTAGACGGTCCTGCCCACCGCCTGGCCGTCGGGGAACAGCTTGTTGGCCGCCTTGCTGCTCAGGATCACCGCCGAACCGCGCTGTTCGATGGTGGCGTCCTTTTCCACGTCTTCGAGGTTGGCGAATTCGTCGCCCTCGAAGTCGCGGCCGGCGATCAGCTGCAGGCCCATGGTGTCCAGCGTGCCTTCGCTGGCGAAGTACTGCGCTGCGTTGAAGTTCGGTCGTTCCTGGTCGGGGATCAGCGACAGGCTGGTGTTCCAGGAATTGCGCCGGAACGGCAGCTGGTTGATCGGCACCGCGTTCTTCACCCCGGGCAGGGCGCGCAGCGCGGCCAGGTCTTCGCGGGTGCGTGCGGTGGCGTTGACCTGGGTGCCGATGCCGCCCAGGCGCACTTCCAGCAGCTCCTGCTCGGCGATGCCGCTGGGCTGGTTGATTTTCTCCAGGCGCTGGCCGATCAGGAACAGCGCGTTGCAGACGATCGCGCACGTCAGCGCGATCTCCAGCACGATGAGCGCAGCGGCGGTCTTGTGCCGGCGCAGCGTGGTCAGGATGGGACGGATATCCATGATGTGCTCCGGATCCTTACTGCGATTTGAGTTGGATGGCGGGGGTGACCTGCATGGCGCGCAGCGCCGGCAGGAAACCGGCCAGCAGGCTGGCGGCCAGGGTCAGGCCGAAGGTGAGCAGCAGCATCCTGCCGTCCAGCGTGGCCAGCGTGGCGTAGTCCACCGGCTGCTGGCGCACGGCATACAGGCCCAGCAGGGCCAGGCCCAGGCCGAGCACGCCACCGGCCAGGCCGACGGTGCCCGCTTCCACCAGCGATTGCAGGAAGATCTGCCCGCGGCTGGCGCCCAGGGCGCGGCGTACGCCGATCTCGCCGCTGCGGCGCAGGAACTTGGCCAACAGCAGGCCCACCGTGTTGATCAGGCACACCGCCAGGAAGCCCAGTGCGAGCCACAGCTGCAGGCGTACGTCGCTGGGCACCACCTGCTTGAAGTCCAGCCACTCCATCACGTTGCGCAGGCGTACGTTCGACGGACGCTGGAAGCGACCGGCCGCCTTCTGCTGGGCCGAGTAGTTTTCCAGGTACGCGCGGTAGTCGGCCGCGTCCGACGGCGAGGCCAGCTCGACCCAGTACTGCATCCACACGCACGGGGCATTGAGCGAGGTTTCTTCGCCGTTGGCGTTGTCCCAGCAGTTCATGTTGCCGCTGCGGCCGAACTTGAGATCCAGCGCGGTGGAGACGGGCACGTAGACGTCTTCGCTGTCGCCGTAGCGGCCGGTTTCCAGGTCGTAGAAATGCGGGTTGGGATTCCACTCGTCCAGCACGCCGACCACGTTGAAGGTGTTTCCATCCAGGCGTACCGGACGGCCCACGCTGTTCTGGCCGTCGAACAGCTTTTCGTTGAGCTTCCGGGAGATGACCACGACACGGCCACGTCCTTCGTCCTGGTCCGCCTTCCAGCCCTGGCCGTACTGGAACGGCGTGTCGAACATGGCGAAGAAGTCGGTCGAGGTGTAGCGCGCGTCGATGGTGAACGGACGCAGCGCACTGTTGTCCGGCTCCACGGTGGCGCCACCGCCGGTCATCAGGACCTGGCGCACGGCCTTCTTTTCGCGCAGCAGGGTTTCACCGTCGTAGCGGGTGACCTGCTCTTCGGGCTCTTCGCTCGGCTGGTAGCCGATCATCGGGCGCGGGTCGACCTGCACGTTGAACAGGCGGTCGCTCTTCTGTGGGATCGGGTCACCGGAAAGCACGTGGAACACGGTGAGCGTGGTCATCGAGGCGCCGATGCCCAGCGCGATGGCGATCACCATCAGTGCGGTCAGTACCTTGTTGCGCCGGAAGCTGCGCAGGGCCAGTCGGAAGTAGTAGGCGAGCATGGAGGCGGCCTCAGTCGTTGACGGTGGCAAGCGCAACGCGCGGGGTGGCCAGCACCGGTTCGCGCACCAGGTCGGTGGCCTGGCCATCGACGATGTGCACGTTGCGCTGGGCGCGCGCGGCCAGTTCCGGGTCGTGGGTGACCATGACGATGGTGGTGCCGGCGGCGTTGATCTCTTCCAGCAGCTCCATCACCCCGCGCGCCATCTGGCTGTCCAGGTTGCCGGTCGGTTCGTCGGCCAGCAGCAGGCGGGGGCTGCCGGCCAGCGCACGCGCGATGGCGGCGCGCTGCTGCTGGCCGCCGGACAGTTCGGACGGGTAGTGCTTCATGCGCGAGCCCAGGCCGACCTGCTGCAGCGCGTGCTCGATGCGCTGCCTGCGCTCGGACGCGGCCATGCCGCGGTAGCGCAGCGGCACGTCGACGTTGTCGAACAGGTTCAGGTCGGAGATCAGGTTGAAGCCCTGGAAGATGAAGCCGATCTTCTGGTTGCGCAGCTTGCTGCGCGCGTCATCGCCCAGCTTGCTCACGTCCTGGCCGTCGAGCAGGTAGGTGCCGCTGGTGAAGGTTTCCAGCAGGCCGGCGATGTTCAGGAAGGTGGTCTTGCCCGAACCGGACGGGCCGGTCACGGCGACGAATTCGCCTTCGCGAACGTGCAGGTCCAGCGACCGCAGGGCATGGGTTTCCACCTGTTCGGTGCGGAACACCTTGGCGACCGAGCGCATCTCAAGCATGGCTGTATTCCTCTGTATGGGTAGGGTGGATCAGTTGACGGACACGCGCTCGGCATCGCCGAACAGATCGCTGCCGGACACCACGACGCGGTCGCCGGGTTGCAGGCCGGAAAGGATTTCCACTTCGCCCAGGCTGCTCACGCCCAGGCGGACCGGGCGGCGGATGGCGACGTCGCCATCCATGACGTAGGCCTGGCCGTTGCCTTGTTCGACGAACGGGCCGCGTTCGACCTTGATCACGTTGCGGCGGGTATCGAGCACCACCCGGGCCTGCATGCGCTGGCTCTGGCGCAGGCCCTGCGGCTGCTTGTCGGTGAAGCGGATGCGGGCGTTGACCTCGCCGGCCACCACTTCCGGGGAGACCGCGCTGATTTCGCCGGGGAACGGCTGGCCGCTGCCGCTGGTGAGCTGGGCCGGAATGCCGATCGACAGGTCACGGGCGAAGCTTTCCGGCACCTTGATCTCGATCTCGAAGCGCGACAGGTCGACCACGCCCAGGATCGGCGCATTGGCCGCCACCTGGGTGTGCTGGGTCGCCTGCACCTGGCCCACCTGGCCGTCGAACGGCGCGCGCAGGGTCAGGGCATCCACCTGGCGCTGCACCTCGTCCACCACCGCGCGCTGGCGGTCGGCCAGCAGGCGCTTGTTGCGCGCGTCCAGGTCGGCGCCCTGGCCCTGCAGGCGGGCGTCGGTCCGGGCGTTGGCCAGCGAGATGTCGGCCTTCTTCAGGGTGTCGTTGGCCTTGGCCAGGTCGATCTGCGGCACCGCACCGCCGTCGTACCCACGCTGGTAGCGCTGCAGGTCGCGCTCGGCGGCCTGGCGTTCGATGTTGGCCTGGTCGGTGTCCTTGCTGGCCTTGGCACGGGCCAGGGTGGCGTCAAGCAGGGAGCGGCTGGCTTCGGCTTCCAGGCCGGCCAGGGTGGCGCGCTCCTGGGCCAGCTTGCTGCGCAGCTCCGGGCTGTCGATCACCGCCAGTTCCTGGCCTTTCTTGACCACGTCACCGGCGACCACCTTCAGGTCCACGGTACCGGCGGAGATCGCGTACAGCACGGGGCTGTTGGCGGCGATCACCTTGCCGTCGGCGGCCAGGTCGCGGACCAGGTCGCCCTGCTTGACCTCGGCAATGCGCACCCGCGCGCTGTCGAAGGACCGGCTGGCGCCCAGCCAGGCGCGGGCGGCAAAGCCGATCGTCAGCAGCACCACCAGCGCGGCGATGCCCGGCCACAGCCAACGCTTCCACGGCGCCGCCGTGGCCGGGGTGGAGAAGGTCTGGTCCTGTGCGGAAGTGTCGCGGATCATCGGGCTCGGTCGCGGTTGGGTTGCGATATACCAAGCACGCCGCGTGCCAAGTTTTAGCCATTTAAAAACAATAACTTGCGAATGTGATCCGACTGTCCGGGTGTCCGCGGACACGGGTCCGGACACTTTTGTTAAGCGGACAGCGGCAGGGCCGCAGCGCGGCCCACGCTAGAATGGCGCATCGACAGCAGGGATTCGAATCTATGTGCGGGATTGTGGGGGCGATCGCGAATCGCGATGTGGTACCGGTGCTCATCGAAGGACTGAAGCGGCTGGAATACCGGGGCTATGACTCCTCCGGCATCGCGGTGCTGGACCAGACCCAGGCGCAGCCCGACGTGCGCCGCGTTCGCCGCACCGGCCGGGTAGCGGAGATGGAAAAAGCTGCTGCGGCCGAAGGCTTCGACGCCAGGCTGGGCATCGGCCACACCCGCTGGGCCACCCATGGCGGCGTGACCGAAGCCAATGCCCACCCGCACACCAGTCACGGCGTGGCCCTGGTGCACAACGGCATCATCGAGAACCACGAAGAGCAGCGCGAACGCCTGCGCGCGTTGGGGTACGTCTTCGAGTCGCAGACCGACACCGAAGTCATCGCGCACCTGATGCACCACAACCTGAAGAACGGCGACAGCCTGCTCTCGGCGCTGCAGCGCACGGTCAAGGAGCTGACCGGTGCCTACGCGCTGGCGGTGATGAGCCGCGCCGAGCCGGACCACTTCGTCTGCGCGCGCATGGGTTGCCCGCTGCTGGTGGGGCTGGGGGAGGGCGAGAACTTCGTCGCCTCCGACGTGTCGGCCGTGATCTCCTCCACCCGCAACGTCATTTTCCTGGAAGAGGGCGACACCGCCGACGTTCGTCGCGACGGCGTGCAGGTGTATGACGAACACAACCTGCCGGTGGACCGTGGCGTGCACCAGTCCGACGTGTCGCTGGCCTCGCTGGAGCTGGGCCCGTACCGCCACTTCATGCAGAAGGAAATCCACGAACAGCCGCGCGCACTCGGCGACACCATCGAAGCGGCGATCGACGCCGGTGGCTTCCCGGCCGAGCTGTTCGGCAAGAACGCCGAAGCGGTGCTGTCGGGCATCGAAGGCGTGCAGATCCTGGCCTGCGGCACCAGTTACTATGCCGGCCTGATCGCGCGTTACTGGATCGAGTCCATCGCCGGCCTGCCGTGCAGTGTGGAAATCGCTAGTGAATACCGCTACCGCGCTGCGTACGCCAATCCAAAGCATCTGATCGTCACCATCTCCCAGTCGGGCGAAACGCTGGATACGATGGAGGCGCTGAAGTACGCCAAGTCGCTGGGCCATCTGCACACCCTGTCGATCTGCAACGTGCCCGAGAGCGCCATCCCGCGCGCCAGCGAACTGGTCTGCTACACCCGCGCCGGCGCCGAGATCGGCGTGGCCTCGACCAAGGCCTTCACCACCCAGCTGGCCGCGCTGTTCCAGCTGACCGTGGTGCTGGGCAAGCTGCACGGGTGCGTCGACGCCGCGCAGGAAGCCGAGTATCTGGAGCAGCTGCGCTTCCTCCCGGGCAGCGTGCAGCATGCGCTGAACATGGAACCGCAGATCGCGATCTGGGCCGAGCGTTTCGCGCGCAAGAACAGTGCACTGTTCCTGGGCCGTGGCCTGCATTATCCGATCGCGCTGGAAGGCGCGCTCAAGCTGAAGGAAATCACCTACATCCACGCCGAAGCCTACCCGGCCGGCGAGCTCAAGCACGGCCCGCTGGCGCTGGTGGATGAGGACATGCCGGTGGTGGTGATCGCGCCCAACGACAGCCTGCTGGAGAAGGTGAAGTCCAACATGCAGGAAGTGCGTGCGCGCGGTGGCGAGTTGTTCGTGTTCGCCGACCAGGACAGCAACTTCGTCGAATCCGAAGGCGTGCACGTCATCCGCACCCCGCGCCACGCCGGCGTGCTCAGTCCGGTGGTACACACCATCCCGGTGCAGCTGCTGGCGTACCACACCGCGTTGGCGCGCGGCACCGACGTGGACAAGCCGCGCAACCTGGCCAAGAGCGTGACGGTGGAGTAACGAGCGAGCCTGGTCGATCCAGGGTAGGTGCCCACCGTGGGTGGGCACGCTTCAACGAAAAGGGGCGGCCAGGCAGGGCCGCCCTTTGCCGTTTCTGGCGTCGGGAAAACTTTAGTCGAGTCCGCCTGCGACATTCAGCGTCGGTTCTAGTCGAAATGCCATTCTCGGGGTGTCAGCCGCTGGCTGCGTCAATCGGTCCCACCACGCAAGGCGTGTGGCTTCACCCAGTCTGCAACAGGAAAAAGAATGAACGTCCGCGAACTTCTGCAATCCAAGAAAGACTCCGTTGTCACCATCGACGTCGAAGACACGATCGGCGCCGCCGCCCACAAGATGAGCGCGCACAAGATCGCCGCGCTGGTGGTGATGAAGGATGATGTGCCGGTCCGGATCATCTCCGAGAAAGACATCGTGCGCAGCCTGGCCGACGACGGCCCGCAGGCAGGTCGCCGGGTCATCGCCACGCTTCCCTCGGCCGGTCTGGAAGGCATCGCCCCCGAGGCGACCCTGAAGCAGGCCATGGCGCTGATGACCTACTCGCGCCACCGCCACCTGATGGTGACCGAAGGCAGCAAGCTGGTGGGCATCCTGAGCCTGGGTGACATCGTCAAGAACCTGCTCAGCGAGCTGGAGCTGGAGAAGGCGGTGCTTCAGGACATCTACATGGCCGCGCACTGATGGCATGACGTAGAGCGGGGCTCTGCCCCGCTGAAGGAAAGCGGGGCAGAGCCCCCCGCGCCATCGTCTACCTGGATTCCAGGCGCTGTCGGGACTTGGCGGTTCTCTCCCTCAACAGACGCAAGGTGGTTTGCGCCTTGATGAGTTCGGTTGGCGATAGCTGGGTCGTACCCGGCGGAAGAAACCAGCCCTTGATGCAGCCGGTGTCCCTCAAGGCAATCTGCACATGGCTATCCCTGTGAAAACCGGAATTCGGTGCGATCTCGGGGCCTTGCCGGAACGCACCCCGCACGGCCTGGAATTGCTCGAGCCCGGCTACGTCTTCCCGGCTTGAGTGTATGAATTGGATCACTGCTCTATCCAGCCCGCGCAGGAGGATCTCTTCGTCACGTGCATCCACCGGGACATTCAGTGGTAGTGACTGCCCAATGCGAAGGTAGCCTGCCTGAAAGTTCAGGTACGCATTTTCGAACTCCAGGCGGCCGGCCCTGGTGGTCATATCGAGGCATCGGTGAACGCTGAAGACGCAGCCGACGACGGCAGGTGTCGCAATGGGCCTGGCAGTCAGCCTGCGCTGCGGTTGGCTGGCCGCTGCTTCGGCGAAGGCCATCGCCCTTTCTTCATCGCCTTCGAAAAGGTAGAAGCCTGGGCCAAGCCAATCGTACTGATTGCCACTGGGCGCAGGCGACAGTCGTCCGGAAACCAGCCCGTCTCTTACAGTGACATCGCAGCCGTGATAACCGATCTGAAGATGTCCATCGTTCATCGGTAGCCGCGCTTCAGCTTCCCGGAAGCGGTCAATATCCCCGACTTGCGTATGATCGCCTCCGCCTGCTCCGGCGTCATGTCATAGATTCGGCGAATCCTTTCCTCATCGCTCAAGGTGAGCAGGTCCGCAGCGGTCATCCGGACACGTCTGCTTTCGACCCTTTGCACAGCGAATGACTGCGGACTGGATTTTGAAGTAGCCATGGACGCAGCATACCTTCGCGCAGCGTGGTACCTCACAAGCGCTTCATCAGCCTGCCAAGGATGAGAATGTCGAACCAGGGAAGGAGCCGGAAAAACGCACAAAAAGCGTATTTCAATCATTCCAGGAGCGTTGCGCATTCGCCCCTGCCCCTTGTCGCGAACGGCAACCTCGGGTGTTTCGACCTACCTTAAGTCGCCGGATGAGTTGGTCGAAACGTAATCTGCAAGGTTCGCCAGGTCGCTGAGCAACAGGCGATACGCATCCCCCTGCGCTTGTCCCGCGGCTTGCCGCAGCACCCATGACGGGTGGACCGTAGCGAAACCGCGCGTGCCGTCCTCCAGGGTGTGCCATCGGCCACGGTCACGCCCGAGTTGGAAGTCGCTGCCGAACACCGCCCGTGCGGCGCTGGCACCCAGGCATACGATCACCTTCGGATGCACCTGTTCGATTTCCGCCAGCAGCCATGGCCGGCACGCGTTGATATGAGTGACCTGAGGTTTGGAATGGATGCGCTTCTTGCCGCGCCGCTCGTAGCGGAAGTGCTTCACCGCGTTGGTCAGGTACAACGTGCTGCGGTCGATGCCCAGCTCCTGCAGCGCACGGTTCAACAACTGCCCGGCCGGGCCGACAAACGGATGTCCACTGAGGTCTTCGCTGTCGCCCGGCTGTTCGCCGACCACCATGACCTGCGCATCCTGCGGGCCCTCGCCGAACACGGTCTGCGTGGCCGGCTCCCAGAGCGGGCAGCGGCGGCAGCCGGCGGCCGCTGTCCGCAGTTCGTCGAGGGAGTCGCCGGTGGCGGTGGCCGGGCCGCGCACGGGAATGTGCTGCTCGGGAATCCGCCGCTGCGGCGCCTGCGCCTGGCGGTCGTGCATTTCCTGCACGCGGTCGCCTGCGTCACGCACCAGCGTAGGCAGCAGGCTCGCCTCCGGCAGGTGCTTCCAGTATTTGGCCGGCATTTCCTGCTGCATCATCCGGGTGTTCAGGCGGGCAGGATTGAAGATGTTGGCGTAGTAGGTGCGCCACAGCTCTTCGCGGGCATCTTCCACCGGTGCGTCTGCCTGCTTGCTGCCGGGTCCGAACGCCAGTTCCTGTCCGTCCCAGCGCGCGCTGCGATACGGCGTGAGGATCGCCCAGCGCATGCCCGCAAAGCGGCGCGCGAAGAACGGCGCGACCCGCTCCACGATGAAGTGGTCGGGCTCGAACCAGGCGATGAAGGCATCCTCTTCGCCCGGGACCTCGCGGAAACGCACGAAGGCTTTCATCTTGTGGCTGTCGCGGCGCACCGCCTGGGCCAGGGCCATCGCCCGCAGTACGTCCGGATCGGCCGGGTTGGTGAGCAGGCCGCGCTCGCCGTGGGTGATCCGCCACAGCATGCGGTACAGCAGGAAGTGTCGCTGCGGGTCGCGGTGGCACAGGCAGGTGGCGGCCAGTTCGAGGAACGCCTTCGGCACCGCAATGGTGGTGCGCTCAACGTCAGGGGCCGACAGGGTGGCGAGCGCAGGCGCATCCAGCAGCGACCCTTCACCGTCCTGCAGCCAGTCCAGCTGCGCCGGCGCGACGCAGTGCTGCAGCGCCCGCCGCGCGGCCTCACGCCAGGACTGCACCGACCACGACGGGTCGAGCCGCACACTCCACCGGGTCATGCGGCGGCGTCGGGGAACAGCGAGGCCTGGCGCGGTGGTGGTGCCAGCCGCGCGCGCAGCGCGGTGGGGTCATCCAGCGCGCGACGCGGATGATGGTCGGCCAGCTGCACGAACGGCAGCAGCTTGCTCATCGGTGCGCGCAGGCGGGCCACGTCGGCCACGCGCAGGCGACCATGGCGGCGTGCCATCAGCACGCGTTTGACGTTGCGCACACCCAACCCCGGCACGCGCAGCAGCATTTCCTTGGAGGCAATGTTGAGATCGACCGGGAAGCGTTCGGGGTGGCGGATGGCCCAGGCCAGCTTCGGGTCGATGTCCAGGTCGAGCATGCCGTTCTGCGTGGTATCGGTGATTTCATCCACCCCGTAGCCATAGAAGCGCAGCAGCCAGTCGGCCTGGTACAGCCGGTGTTCGCGCGCCAGCGGCGGTGCCTGTACCGGCAGCAGGCGGCTGGCGTCGGGGATCGGGCTGAAGGCGGAGTAGTACACCCGGCGCATGCGGTAGTTGCCGTACAGGTTGTCGGCGGCCCCCAGGATCTGCTGGTCGCTGGCGCCGTCGGCACCGACGATCATCTGGGTACTCTGCCCAGCCGGTGCGAAGCGTGGGGCGCGGGCGCGGCCGGTACGTCTGGCGGGCGCGGCAGGGGCGGGTGCCGCGACCGGGGTAGGTTTGGCCTCGCTGGCCGCCTTGGCTTCCTTGGCCTCCTCGATCCGCCAGCGCAGCTCGCCCATCGCACCGCGGATGGACGGCAGGGATTTTTCCGGGGCGAAACTGGACAGGCCTTCTTCGGTGGGCAGCTCGATGTTGATCGACAGGCGGTCGGCATGGCGCCCTGCGGCGGCCAGCAGTTCCGGCGAGGCCTCGGGAATGGTCTTGAGGTGGATGTAGCCGGAGAAGCGATGGTCCTCGCGCAGCTGGCGCGCCACTTCCACCATCTGCTCCATGGTGTAGTCGGCATTGCGGATGATGCCGCTGGAGAGGAACAGGCCTTCGATGTAGTTGCGCTTGTAGAAGTCCATGGTCAGCGCCACCACTTCGGCCACGCTGAAGCGCGCGCGCGGCACGTTGCTGGAGACGCGGTTCACGCAGTACGCGCAGTCGTAGATGCAGAAGTTGGTCAGCAGGATCTTCAGCAGCGAGACGCAGCGGCCATCCGGGGTATAGCTGTGGCAGATGCCGGCGCCCTCGGTGCTGCCGATGCCGCCGGAGGCACGCGAATCGCGCTTGCCCGCTCCGCTGGAGGCGCAGGAGGCGTCGTATTTGGCGGCATCGGCCAGGATCGCCAGCTTGCGGATGGTTTCCATGGAGGAACGGTAGGGGGGATCAATCTCACGTTGTGAGACTGGGATGGGGGGTGGCTGAAGGGTTCAGGGACGGTGGGGGCCAGCCACGCAGGGCGTAGCGATACGGAGTGACGGGCGACCCTTCCGCTCAGCGTTCGAAGGTGACCTTCACAGAGTCGGCGCTGTAATCGGCCGGGCCGTGGAAGACCACTTCAATGTTGTTGCCGTCCGGATCGATGGCGAAGGCGGCGTAATAGCCCGGGTGGTAGGGCCGCTCGCCCGGGGCGCCGTTGTCCTTGCCGCCGGCGGCAAGGGCGGCGGCGTGGAAGGCGTCGACGGTGGCGCGGTCGCGGGCCTGGAAGGCCAGGTGGTGGCGGCCGGTCAGCTCGCCGGCGGCGGCGTCGCTGCTGGCGGTGGAGACGAACAGCTCGTCGGCCCAGAAGTAGTCATCGCCTTCGCCGGCGATCGGAATGCCCACGGTGTCGAACACCGCCTGGTAGAAACGGCGGCTGGCGGGCAGGTCGCGCACGATCAGTTGCAGGTGGTCGATCAGTCGACCGCGGTGCAGTTCCATGGTGTCCATGCGATGTCCTTCGGCTGGGAAGGAGCGCAGGTATACCACCGGAGGGATTCAGGGAACGTCTTGGCCCGGTTACGACCAACGGTCGTAACCTACCGGCTTCCCGGCGGAGACGGGCGGGTTGCAGCACCGGCGCCGCGCATGCCTGGCGGATCACGCCGCCGGCCGCGGGCAACGGTGGGCCACGACCGCCGGCCGCGGGCAACGGTAGGCCACGACCGTTGGTCGTGGCCCGCCCCAGGCGATCAGGCCCGCGGGGTATTGGAGATGATTTCCACCCAATAGCCGTCCGGGTCCTTGATGAAGGCCAGGTGCTTCATGCGGCCGTCTTCCAGGCGCTTCTGGTAGGGCACCTGCAGGTCGTCGAAGCGCCTGCAGGCCGCGTGGATGTCCGGCACGGACACGCAGATGTGGCCGAAGCCGCGCGGGTCCTGGTTGCCATCGTGGTACACCGGGCCGTCCTGCGTCTCGGTGCCGTGGTTGTGCGTCAGTTCCAGTACGCCCGGCAGGCCGGCCATCCAGAGGCGGCGCGCGCTGTCATCTTCCGGGACGGGCGTACCGGCCGGCAGCAGGGCCAGGAAATACAGGCTGAACTCGGCCTCGGGGAAATCGCGCTGGTCGAGCAGGCGGAAGCCAAGCACGCGGGTGTAGAAATCCAGCGACGCGGCGGCATCCTTCACCCGCAGCATGGTGTGGTTGAAAACGAAGCCGGTGGTTTCGGCCGGCGGCTGGGCGGCCACGCCGGGCTGGGACTGCAGGGACGCAAGGCTCATGGGGGATCCTGTGGAGGGCCGCGCAACGCGGCTGGCCGTTCATTTTAGCGGCGCAGCGGCAAGGCGACGTAGAATGCTGCATCTTCCTGGCCCGTCGTCGACATGTCGCAGCGTGAATGGGTGGCCGCCGCCATCCGCAAGATCGAAGCCGATTTCAACCGCTCGGCCGACACCCACCTGATTCCGATGGACCTGCCGGGGCACCCGGGCATCGAGCTGTATTTCAAGGATGAATCCAGCCATCCGACCGGCAGCCTGAAGCATCGCCTGGCGCGCTCGCTGTTCCTGTATGCGCTGGCCAATGGCTGGCTGCGCGAGGGGCGCCCGGTGATCGAGGCCTCCAGCGGCTCCACTGCGGTGTCCGAGGCGTACTTCGCCCGCCTGCTGGGGTTGCCGTTCATCGCGGTGATGCCCGCCACCACCTCGCCTGAAAAGATCGCCGCGATCGAGTTCCACGGGGGGCGCTGCCATCTGGTCGAGCGCGCCTGCGGCCTGAACGGCGCGTCGGAACGGCTGGCGCAGGAAACCGGCGGCCATTTCATGGACCAGTTCACCTACGCCGAGCGCGCCACCGACTGGCGCGCCAACAACAATATTGCCGAATCCATCTTCAAGCAGATGGCCGAGGAGCCGCACCCGGTACCGGAATGGATCGTGTGCAGTCCCGGTACCGGGGGCACCGCCGCCACGCTGGGGCGCTACGTCAGCTACCGGCGGCACGACACCCGCATCCTGTGCGCGGATCCGGAAGTGTCGATCTTCTTCGACGGCTATCGCGCTGCCCTGGCCGGCGAGCCATGGCGCGAGCTGACCTGCACGGGCGGCTCGCGGGTGGAAGGCATCGGCCGGCCCCGGGTGGAGTCCAGCTTCATTCCGACCAGCGTGGACGCAATGGTCAAGGTGCCCGATGCGCTCAGCCTGGCGGCCATGCGCCACGTCAGCCGGCAGCTCGGGCGCCGCGTAGGCGGGTCGACCGGGACCAATTTCATCGGCGTGCTGCATGCGGCCGAGCGCATGCGTGCGGCCGGGCGCAGCGGCTCGATCGTGACCATCCTGTGCGACAGCGGCGAGCGTTACGCGCACAGCTATTACAACCCGGACTGGTACCCGCGGCAGGGCATCGACGTGGACCAGGCCGACGCGGTCATCGCAGCGGCAGTGGCCGGGCAGGGCCTGCCCGAGCTGCCCAGCGCCGCACTGGAAACCCTGTACTGAGCCACGCCCACCGGTGAACCGCCCCGAATCGGTGGTGCTCAGGCCTTGTGACCGGCCGGACCCAGTGCCATATGGTGAGGGAATGCCGCGCATGCGGCCCCGTTGCCTGGAGATGCCTGTGACCCCCGCCAACCCCCTGCTCGATTTTTCCGGCCTGCCCCGTTTCGATGCGATCCAGCCCGCGCATGTCGGCCCGGCCATCGATACCCTGCTGGCCGAGGCGGAAGCGGCAGTGAAGGCAGCCGAGACCGTGCAGCCGGTGAGCTGGGCCACCTTCGTCGAGCCGCTGGACGATGCCACCGAGCGCCTGTGGCGTGCCTGGGGCCAGGTCGGCCACCTGCAGGCGGTGGTCAATACGCCGGAGCTGCGCGAGGCGTACAACACCAACCTGCCCAAGGTGACCCGCTTCGGCAGTGCGCTGGGCCAGAACCTGGCGCTGTTCCAGCAGTACCGTGCGCTGGCGGCTACTGCGGAAGCGGCGCAGTACGACCCGGCCCGGCGCAAGGTGCTGGACAACGCACTGCGCGATTTCCGCCTCGGCGGTGCCGAGCTGGATGACGCCGGCAAGGCCCGCTACAGCGCAATCCGCGAGGAACTCTCGGCGCTGTCGGCGACGTTCTCGCAGAACGTGCTCGACGCCACCGATGCGTGGTCGCTGCATGTGGAAGACCGCAGCGAATTGGCCGGCCTGCCTGAAGACGTGGTGGTCGCCGCCCGCGCTGCCGCCGAAAAAGCCGGTCTGCCGGGCTGGAAGCTCACCCTGCAGATGCCGTGCTACCTGCCGGTGCAGACCTACGCCGAACACCGGCCGCTGCGCGAGGCGCTGTACCGCGCCAACGCGCTGCGTGCCTCGGAATTTGGCGATGCGACGCTGGACAACAGCGCGAACATCGACCGCATCCTCGCGCTGCGCGCCGAGCTGGCCGCGCTGCTGGGGTTCGCCAGCTACGCCGAGTACTCCATCGCCACCAAGATGGCCGACGACGCGCCGCAGGTCCTCGGCTTCCTGCGCGACCTGGCGGCACGCGCCAAGCCGTATGCACAGCGCGACCGTGCCGAGCTGGAGGCCTTCGCGCGCGATGAACTCGGTCTTCCGGCATTGGACGCCTGGGACCTGGCATTCGCCGCGGAAAAGCTGAAACAGGCGCGCTACAGCTATTCCGAGCAGGAAGTGAAGCAGTACTTCACCGAACCGAAGGTGCTGGCCGGTCTGTTCGATGTCATCCACAGCCTGTACGGCCTGCAGGTACAGCCGGACCAGGCGCCGGTGTGGCACCCGGACGTACGCTTCTTCCGCGTGGTCGACGCGCAGGGCGCGCTGGTCGGCCAGTTCTACCTGGACCTGTACGCGCGCGAAGGCAAGCGTGGCGGGGCGTGGATGGACGACTGCCGCAACCGTCGCGAGACCGCGCAGGGCGTGCAGACGCCGCTGGTGTACCTGGTGTGCAACTTCGGCAAGGGCGCCGAGGGCAGGGTATCGACCTTCAGCCACAACGAAGTCACCACGCTGTTCCATGAAATGGGGCATGGCCTGCACCAGCTGCTCACCCGCATCGGCGAGCTCGGCGTGGCCGGCATCAACGGGGTGGAATGGGACGCGGTGGAGCTGCCGAGCCAGTTCATGGAGAACTTCTGCTGGGAGTGGGACCGCGTGCAGCAGATGACCGCCCACGTGGACAGTGGCGAGCCGCTGCCGCGCGCGCTGTTCGACCGCATGCTGGCCGCACGCAACTTCCAGAGCGGCATGTTCACCGTGCGCCAGCTGGAATTCGCGCTGTTCGACATGCAGCTGCACAGCAGCTTCGACCCGACCCAGGACAGCGTGCTGCAGCTGCTGGAACGCGTGCGCGACGAGGTGGCGGTCAATCGCCCACCCGAGTGGAATCGCTTCCCGCACCAGTTCAGCCACATTTTTGCCGGCGGGTATGCGGCGGGCTATTACAGCTACAAGTGGGCCGAAGTGCTCAGCGCCGATGCGTATGCGGCGTTCGAGGAAGCACCGGGGCAGGTGGCCGAAACGGGCAGGCGCTTCCGCGATGAAGTGTTGTCGCGGGGCGGCAGCCGCAGTGCAGCCGAGAATTTCGCCGCGTTCCGCGGGCGTGCACCGAACGTGGACGCGTTGTTGCGCCACAACGGCATGGCCGGTTGATGCGAGGCGTACCGACCAACGGTCGGTACCTACCGGCGATTGGGGCAGGTGCCGAGCGTTGGTGCACACGTACCGCTGATCAAGGTAGGTGCCGACCGTTGGTCGGCACGGCGGTGAATCACTCGGCGTAGATCATCGTGCGGCTCATGCCGCCATCGACGATGTGGTCCTGCCCGGTGATGAAACCGGACAGGTCCGAGAGCAGGAACACCGCGAGCGCACCGATATCTTCCGGTTGGCCAACACGCCCCACCGCATGTTGCGCGTGGTCGCGGCGCGACAGCTTCGGCGCACGCCGCCGTGCCGGGGCCTGCCAGGCGTCGGTAGTGATCCATCCCGGGCTGATGCTGTTGACCCGCACCTGCGGTCCGCTGCTGATCGCCAATGCGTGGGTGAACGCCACCAACCCGCCCTTCGCGGCCGCATAGGCTTCGCTGTCCGCTTCGGACTGCCACGCGCGGGTCGAGGCGATGTTGAGGATGGCCCCGCCGCGTTTGTCGGCCGCCTGTTCGCGCAACGCGGCCAGCGCATGCTTGCTGCACAGGAAGGCGCCGTGCAGGCTGGACAGGCGGCGCTGCCATTCGGCCAGTGGCATCTCCGCCAGCGGCGTGCCATGCGCGCTGGCAATGCCGGCGTTGTTGACCAGGCCATCGATACGACCGAACCGTTTCAGCGTGGCCCTCACCAGCGCCTGCACGCTGCGTTCGCTGGCCACGTCCGCGCGCTGGAATGCGGTGCGCTCGGGCAGTGCCCATTCCTTCAGGCAGGCGCGGCCGGCGTCGGCGTCCAGGTCGGCGATCATCACGCTGCCGCCAGCGCCCAGCACCGCCTGCGCGATGCCGCGGCCCACGCCCTGCGCGCCGCCGGTGACGATCACCACCCGATCGCGCAGCGGCTGTGCCGGCCAGTCGCTGATCGACGGGGTCAGTGGCATCGCGGCGTGTCCTTGCGCCCGAGCAGGCGGGTCCAGCCTTCGATGCCCAGCTTATCCAGGGTTTCGATGTTGCGCTGGACGATCACGTCCGGGTCCGGGAACGCGGCGACCGCCCGCTCCACGCTGTCCTCGCGCAGCAGGTGCAGGGTCGGGTAGGGCGCGCGGTTGGTGTAATTGCTCACGTCATCCGGGGCCACACCCTCGAACTGGTACTGCGGGTGGAAGCTGGCCACCTGCAGGATGCCCTGCAGGTCCAGCGCCTCGATCGCCGCGTCGGCGTTGTCGAGGAAGTCGTTGTAGTCCAGGAAATCGGTGAGCACGTCCGGGTGCACGATCAGCGTGGTGTCGATCTGCTCGGCCGGGGTGTCGCGCAGCAGCACCAGTTCCTCGGCCAGTTCCTCCACCAGGGCTTCGACCGTGGTGGCATCGCTGAGCACGAAGCGCACCTGGTCCTTCACATACACCGCCTTGGCGAACGGGCACAGGTTCAGGCCGATCACGATCTGCTCGAGCCACGTGCGGGTCTCGGCGATGGGGTCGGGCGCGTCGCTGCCGTCGATGGCGGGCGTGTCATTCATGGCCGATCAATCGCGGAAGTTGTCGTACTGCAGCGGAACCTCGAAGCTTTCCTTCTTCAGCAGGGCGATGGCGTCCTGCAGGTCGTCGCGCTTCTTGCCGGTCACGCGCAGCTTGTCGCCGTTGATCTGGGTGTCCACCTTGAGCTTGGCTTCCTTGATCTTGGCCGCGATCTTCTTGGCCACCTTCTGCTCGATGCCCTGCTTGACGGTGATCTTCTGGCGCGCGCCGGCCAGGTTGGTTTCGATGTCGCCGAATTCCAGGCAGGCCGCATCGATCTTCCGCGCGGTCAGGCGCTGGCGCAGGATGTCGGTCATCTGCTGGAGCTGGAAGTCGCTCGGCGCGGACTGGTTGATCACGCTGTCCTCCAGCACGAACTTCGCGTCCACGCCCTTGAAGTCGAAGCGGGTGGACAGCTCGCGGTTGGCCTGGTCGACCGCGTTGGTCAGTTCGTGGATGTCCACTTCGGACACGACGTCAAACGAGGGCATGGGGATTCTCCTGCGGGTGAAGTCCCCATTCTAACCAACCGCGCATGCACGCCCCGGCATGGGCGGCGATAATGGCGCATGGATACCCAACGCTCCCCTACCCGCGCCGTGGCCTGGATGTTGCTGGCGGTGGCCTGCTTCTCGCTGATGGACGCGGGCATGAAGCAGCTGTCGGCCAGCTATTCGACCCTGCAGGTGACCTTCCTGCGCGGGGCGGCGTCGCTGCCGTTCGTGCTGGTCTGGGTGCTGGCCACGGCCGGGCCGCGCTCGCTGATCCCGGTGCGCTGGGGCCTGCACCTGCTGCGCGGGGTGCTGGGCATGGCCATGATCGGCTGCTTCGTGTTCGCCCTGCGCAGCCTGCCGCTGTCCACCGCCTACACCATCTACTTCGTGGCGCCGCTGCTGATCGCCGCGCTGTCGGTGCCGTTGCTGGGGGAGCAGGTGGGCCCGCGGCGCTGGATTGCCATCGGCATCGGCCTGGTCGGGGTGCTGGTGGTGCTGCGTCCCGGCGTGGGCGGGTTCATTTCCATTCCCGGGCTGATGGTGCTGCTGGCCGCCACCGCGTATGCGGTCGCAGCCATCACCGTGAGCATGCTGACCCGCACCGATACCCCGCAATCCATGGTGGTGTGGTTCCTGGTGCTGCTGGCGCTGGGCGCCGGGCTGCTGGCGATCCCGGACTGGCAACCGCTGCAGCTCGGTCATGCGGGCCTTATCGCCGGCATGGGCCTGGCCGGGGCCGGCGGCCAGGTCGCGCTGACCCGGGCCTTCCAGCTGGGCGAGGCCTCCATGATCGCCCCGCTGGAGTACACCGGGCTGGTCTGGGTGATCGGCTGGGACCTGCTGTTCTGGGGCGCGCTGCCCGACCGCTATACCTGGCTGGGCGCGGCGATCATCGTGGCCTCCGGGCTGTACCTGCTGCACCGCGAGCGGGTCCGCAAGGTGACCGCCCCGCAGCCGCTGGACCACCCCTGAGGCCCGCCGGGCGGGCGAGGACATCGCCTTATAAGCAAACGGAATATGATTCGCTGCTGCCGCGCGGGCCAGGGCCGTCCCGCGCTGGTAGGCTGCACGCCCCCTCCCGTCGATGCCCCGGTTGACCGCGAAGTGATCGAGTTCCAGCGCCTGCACAAATCCTATGCCGTCGGGGGCCGCGCGATCGCCGCGCTGCAGCCGCTGGACCTGACCATCGAGGCCGGCGAAGTGTTCGGCATCATCGGCCATTCCGGCGCGGGCAAATCCACCCTGATCCGCTTGATCAACCGGCTAGAAGAGCCCAGCGGCGGGCGCCTGCTGATCAATGGCGAAGACGTCACCGCGCTGGACCGCGACGGGCTGCGCGCGCTGCGCCGGAAGATCGGCATGATCTTCCAGCACTTCAACCTGCTGTCCTCGCGCACGGTGGCCGCCAATGTCGCGTTCCCGCTGGAGCTGGCCGGCACCCCGCGCGCGGAGATCGAGGCGCGGGTGGCCGAGCTGCTGCAGACCGTGGGCCTGGAGGCGCATGCCAGCAAATACCCGGCGCAGCTGTCCGGTGGCCAGAAGCAGCGTGTCGGCATTGCCCGCGCGCTGGCCACGCGCCCGCAGATCCTGCTCTGTGATGAAGCGACCAGTGCCCTGGACCCCCAGACCACCGCATCGGTGCTGAAGCTGCTCGGCAGGATCAACCGCGAGCTGGGCCTGACCATTGTGCTGATCACCCACGAAATGGACGTGATCCGCCGCGTCTGCGACCGCGTGGCCGTGCTCGATGCCGGCCACCTGGTCGAGACCGGTCCGGTCACCGAGGTCTTCCTGCACCCGCAGCACCCGACCACCCGGCGGTTCGTCAACGAGTCCGAACAGGTCGACGAGGGTGAGCTGCACAAGGACTTCGATGCCGTGGCCGGGCGCATCGTGCGCCTGACCTTCCTCGGCACCGATACCTACGAACCGGTACTGGGGCGGATTGCCCGCGAAACCGGGGTGGACTACAACATCCTGTCCGGACGCATCGACCGCATCAAGGACACCCCGTATGGCCAGCTGACCGTGTCGCTGGTGGGCGGCGACGTGCAGGCCGCGCAGGCCGGCTTCGTGGCCGCCGGCGTCCACCTGGAGGAACTGCGCCGATGAACCTGGCTACCGCAGGCGGTTTCTTCCGCCATCTCGACGCGGGCAAGTGGGCCGACATCGGCCAGGCCACCGTCGACACCCTGCTGATGCTGGCCGGTTCGCTGCCGCTGACCCTGGCCATCGGGCTGCCGCTGGGCGTGCTGCTGTTCCTGACCGGGTCGCCGCAGCTGCACCGCAAGCCGGTGCTGTATGGCGGGCTGGCGTTGCTGGTCAACCTGCTGCGCTCGGTGCCCTTCATCATCCTGATGATCGTGTTGATTCCGATCACGCTGTGGATGATGGGCACCTCGCTCGGCGTGCGCGGCGCGATCGTGCCGCTGGTGATCGGTGCCGCACCGTTCTACGCGCGCCTGGTGGAAACCGCGCTGCGCGAAGTGGACCGGGGCGTGATCGAGGCCAGCCAGGCGATGGGTGCCACCACCTGGCAGCTGGTCAGCCGCGTCCTGCTGCCCGAAGCGCGGCCCGGCCTGATCGCCGGCGCCACGGTCACCGTGATCGCGCTGATCGGCTTTACCGCGATGGGCGGTGCGATTGGTTCCGGGGGCCTGGGTGACCTGGCCTTCCGCGACGGCTACCAGCGCTCGCATACCGACGTGGCGCTGGTCACCGTGGTGCTGCTGCTGGTGCTGGTGCAGCTGCTGCAGATGCTGGGCGACTGGCTGGTGGCGCGTTACTCGCGCAAGTAATCCTGAAGCGCGGCTCCGGTCGGTCCAAACGCCGGCCGGATGATTACATGCGGATTTGAAATGACGTTGGCCGGCCTGATCACCTTACGTTCGGCACCTCGTAGCCCAGCCGGTCCACCTGCTCGCGGTGCTGCGGCACGCGCTTGAGCTTGTCGGTGTTGACCCCGTAGTCGTCGCGCAGGCGGGTCGCCAGCTCTTTGTACAGGTCCTTGTCCATGTCCGGCGTGCGCGCGAAGATCCACGCCATTTCGCGGCCCGGGTAGCCCAGCATCGCCCAGGAGTAGTCCGGCGCCACTTCCAGCACGCGGGTATGGGTCGGCACCACTTTGTAGAACCAGGTCCGCCAGTTGTGGTTGCCGCTCTCTTCGTCCACCGATGCACGCACGGTGATCTGCTGCAGCGGCTCGGAGAAGCCGTCGCGGAACGAATAGGTGATCGCCACCTTCTGGTCGCCGCGCAGGCTGTACCGGTTCACACTGGCCACATGGCCGCGTTCAACCGGGTTCGGCACGCGGCCGATCACGTACCAGGTGCCCATGAACCGCTGCAGGTCGATCGGCGCGCTGGCCGGGGTGCTGACCGACGGCGCAGGCGTTGGCTTGCTGTCGCCAAATGCACAGGCGGACAGCAGCGACAGCGTCGACAGCAGCAGGACAACGCGAAGCGGGCGGGTCGAAGACATGCGGCGAAAAGCTCCAGTGGTGGTACGGGCCGTGGGTCGGTCAGGGTGGCTGCAGGCATGGTGGGTGGGACGGAAGAGAACGTCAATGGCGGGAATGCGAAGGTCGCAGCCTGTGAGATGGCAGCACGGCAAGGTGGCGCATCACTTTCGCATGGAGCCCTGTCATGACCCTGTCGTCTTCGCGCCGTTCCGGCACCCCGCGCTCCAGCGCCCGTGCCCTGCAGGCTCCCGATCCCCGCGTCCTGCGGGGCATTCGCCAGCTGGCCCTGGCCGGTCTGGCCCTGGTCCTGGTGTGGCCGGCAGCACGTGGCAGCAGTGAATGGCTGGGCTGGTTGCCGATGTGGCTGGTGGCCATGCCGTGCCTGGCCTGGTGGAGCCTCTACCGATTCCGCCTGCCGGCGACGTTGCTGGCCTGGCACGGGCAGCGGCGACGGGGGCCGCAGGCACGGCGCCGCGCCCCGCTGCGCCCGCGCCGGGCGCGCCCTGACCTTCGACAGGGGGGAGCCGGGCAGGCCGTGTGATAGCGTCGGGGGGATATGACCGACTGGAGCCGCAATGTCCCGACTCGCTTCCGCCTGCCTGATGGCAGGCCTGTTCTCCGCTGGCATGGCCGGAACCGCCATGGCCGCTGAAACCCCTGCAGATCCGTATGCCTGGCTGGAAGATGTCACTGGCGACAAGGCGCTGGACTGGGTCAAGCAGCAGAACGCCGCATCGGAAGGCCGCCTGGCCCAGACCCCGGCGTTCAAGCAGATGGAAGCCAGCATCCGCGAGGTGCTCGACTCGGACGCCAAGATCCCCGGCGTGCAGAAGATCGGCGAGTACTACTACAACTTCTGGAAGGACAAGCAGCACGAGCGCGGCGTATGGCGCCGCACCACCCTGGAGGAGTACCGCAAGCCCGCGCCGGCGTGGGAAACCGTGCTAGACCTGGACGCGCTGAACAAGGCTGAAGGTGAAAACTGGGTGTGGCACGGCGCCGAGTGCCTGCGCCCCGACTACAGCCGCTGCCTGATCGCGCTGTCGCGCGGCGGCGCCGACGCCGACGTCACCCGCGAATTCGACCTGGCCAACAAGACCTGGATCAAGGACGGCTTCTTCCGCCCGGAATCCAAGGGCGGGCTGGGCTGGATCGATCGCGACACCGTGTTCGTCTATACCGATTTCGGCAAGGACAGCATGACCACCTCCGGCTACCCGCGCGTGGCCAAGCTGTGGAAGCGCGGCACGCCGATGACCGCCGCCAGCGTGGTCTACGAGGGCAAGCCCGATGACATGTACATCGCGGCCATGCACGACGATACCCCCGGCTTCGAGCGCAACCTGGTCAGCCGCACCCTGGCGTTCTACAACAATGAACTGTATCTGCGCGCCGACGATGGCACGCTGACCCGGATCGATGCGCCGAACTCGGCGGAGAAGGGGCTGCGCCGGGAGTGGCTGACCCTGGAACTGCGCGAACCGTGGACCGTGGGCGGCAGGACCTACGCCGCCGGCTCGCTGCTGGTGACCCGGCTGGATGACTTCATGGCCGGCAAGCGCGACTTCGACGTGCTGTTCGCCCCCACCGACACCACCTCGCTGGCGGGGTCGAGCTGGACGAAGAACCACCTGGTGCTCAACGTGCTGGACGACGTGAAGAGCCGCCTGCAGGTGCTCACCCCCACCGCGAAGGGCTGGGAGAAGAGCGACTTCACCGGCGCGCCGTCCTTCGGCACGATCGCGGTGGGCGCGGTGGACGCCGATGAAAGCGACGCGGTGTGGATGACCGTCACCGACTACCTGACCCCGACCACGCTGGCCCTGGCCGAGATCGGCAGGCAGCCGGAAGTGCTCAAGACCATGCCGGCGTTCTTCGATGCCGACGGCAAGGTCATCGAGCAGCACTTCGCCACCAGCAAGGACGGTACCCGCGTGCCGTACTTCGTGGTGCACGCCAAGGACATGAAGCGGGATGGCGCCAACCCGACCCTGCTGTATGGCTACGGTGGCTTCGAGATCTCGCTGACCCCGTCGTATTCCGGTGGCATGGGCCGCGCCTGGCTGGAAAAGGGCGGCGTGTACGTGGTGGCCAACATCCGCGGCGGCGGCGAATACGGCCCGCGCTGGCACCAGGCGGCGCTGAAGCAGAACCGGCACAAGGCGTATGAGGACATGGCCGCCGTCGCGCGCGATCTGGTCAGCCGGAAGATCACGTCGCCGAAGCACCTGGGCGTGCAGGGCGGCAGCAACGGCGGCCTGCTCACCGGCAACATGCTCACCCAGTACCCGGAGCTGTTCGGGGCGGTGGTGGTGCAGGTGCCGCTGCTGGACATGAAGCGCTACAGCCATCTGCTGGCCGGTGCGTCGTGGATGGCCGAGTACGGCAATCCGGACACGGCCGACTGGGCGTACATCCAGACCTTCTCGCCGTACCATCTGTTCGATCCGGCCAAGACCTACCCGCCGGTGCTGTTCACCACCTCGACCCGCGATGACCGCGTCCACCCGGGCCATGCGCGCAAGATGGCGGCGAAGATGATCGCGGCCGGTAAGGACGTGACCTACTACGAGAACATCGAAGGCGGCCACGGTGGCGCGGCGAACAACGCGCAGGCCGCCCACATGTCGGCGCTGGCGTACGCGTTCCTCTGGGAGCGCCTGAAATAAGCAGTGTGCCGACCAACGGTCGGCACCTACCGACGGCAGCCGCCGACCGTTGGTAGCCACCGACCGTTGGTCGGTGGACGTCTCCGGGTGGTGGGGCGTCTGGTTGGCTCCACCCCTTTTGAACGCCGCGCGTAATGCGCGGCGTTTTTTTGTACCTACCGGGCGGTAGGCGCCGACCGTTGGTCGGTGCGTTTCCAGCTTTCCAGGCCGCGTGCGACCCGTGCCACCGCCTCTTCCAGCCGTGGAATTTCCTGCGTGTACGCCAGGCGCACATGCTGGTTCGCGCGGTAATGGCCAAAGTCCAGGCCGGGGGTGAATGCGACGTGCTCGGTGTCCAGGAAATGGGCGCAGAACGCCTGCGCGTCATCGGTGAACGCGCTGACGTCGCAATACAGATAGAACGCGCCCTCCGGTTCCACCTCGATGCGGAAGCCCAACGCGCGCAGCGCCGGCAGCAGATAGTCGCGACGTGCCTGGAAGGCATGGCGGCGCTGCTCGAAGATCGCGATCGTGTCCGCCTCGAAACAGGCCAGCGCGGCATGCTGGGCGATGCTGGACGCGCTGATGTACAGGTTCTGCGCCAGTTTCTCCAGCTCCGGTACGGCCTGCGGCGGTGCCACCAGCCAGCCCAGCCGCCAGCCGGTCATGCCGAAGTACTTGGAGAAGCTGTTGAGCACGAAGGCATCGTCATCCACCTGCAGCACGCTGGCCGCGTCCATGCCGTAGGTGAGGCCGTGGTAGATCTCGTCCACCACCAGGTGTCCACCGCGGTCCTTCAGCGACTGCGACAACGCCGCCAGCTGCGCCGCGGCGAGCACCGTGCCGGTCGGGTTGGCCGGCGAGGCCACCAGCGCACCGACGCTGGCCGCGTTCCAGTGGGCGTCCACCAACGACGGGGTCAGCTGATAAGCAGTCTGCGGGCCGACCGGCACCAGCTGCGCGGCACCTTCCACCAGCCGCAGGAAGTGGCGATTGCACGGGTAACCCGGGTCGGCCAGCAACCAGTGCCGGTCCGGGTCGACCAGCAGGCTGCTGGCCAGCAGCAGCGCGCCGGAGCCGCCCGGCGTGACCAGTATCCGGTCCGGGTCCAGGTCCAGGTCATGGCGGGTGCCATAGAACGTGGCGATGGCGGCGCGCAGCGCCGGCAGGCCGCGCGCGGCGGTGTAGCGGGTGTGCCCGGCGGCCAGTGCGGCCTGGCCGGCACGCACGATCGGGTCGGCGGTGGTGAAATCGGGTTCGCCGATCTCCAGATGGATCACATCATGGCCCTGCTGCTCCAGCGCCTGGGCGCGGGCGAGCAGGGACATCACATGGAAGGGGGCGATGTCGTGGCTGCGGCGGCTGTAGTTCATGCGCCCATGATAGGCGAGCGCCCGCGGGCTAGACTGGACGCCCACCATTGCATTCGCGGGCAAGGAGCCTTATTTCGTGAATCCCACCGTCTCTTTCCTGGTTGCCAGCCTGATGACCGCTTCCGTGCATGCCGCCCCCGCGCTCACCCCACCCGACGCCGAGAAGCATCCGCACGTGGTGACGGCCCCGTTCGGTGCCACCCGCACCGATGATTACTATTGGCTGCGCGACGACAAGCGCGAAGCACCGGCGATGCTGGCCTACCTGAATGCGGAAAACGCGTACACCGACCAGGTGATGGCGCCGCTCAAGCCCGTGCAGGACACGCTGTACAAGGAGATCGTCGGCCGCATCAAGCAGGACGACGCCAGCGTGCCTGCGCGTGAGCGCGGGTACTGGTATTACACCCGTTTCGAGACCGGCAAGGATTACCCGATCCAGGCGCGCCGCAAGGGCGGCATGGAAGCGCCCGAAGAAATCCTGCTCGACATCAACCAGATGGCGGCCGGCAAGGGCTACTTCAGCGTCGACGACGCCGAGGTCAGCCAGGACAACCAGCTGCTGGCCTGGGCCGAGGATGCGGTGGGTCGGCGCCAGTACGTGATCCGCTTCAAGGACCTGCGCACCGGCGAGGTGCTGCCGGACCGCATCGAGAACGTGTCGGCCAACGTGGTCTGGGCCGACGACAACCGCACCCTGTTTTACGTGGAGAACGATCCGGAGACACTGCTCACCGTACGGGTGAAGAAGCACGTGCTGGGGACGCCGGTGAGCAGCGACGTGCTGGTCTACGAAGAAAAGGACGACAGCTTCTACATGGGCGTGGGCCGCACCCGCGACGACAACTACCTCACCATCGAACTGCACAGCACGGTCAGCTCCGAAGTGCGTTACGCGCCGGCCGCCGACCCACGCCAGTTCACCGTGCTGGCACCGCGCGCCCGCGATGTGGAATACGACGCCGATCATTTCGCCGGGCGCTGGGTGATCCGCACCAACGACGCGGGCGCGAAGAACTTCAAGATCGTCACCGCGCCGAGCGACGCCACCGCACGCAGCCAGTGGACCGACTGGGTCGCGCACGACGACAAGGTGCTGGTGGAGGGCTTCGAGCTGTTCGACGGCTTCACTGCCATTGCCGAGCGCTCCAACGCGCTGGAACGGGTGCGCCTGTTGTTCGCCGATGGGCGCCAGGACTACGTCAAGGCCGATGAACCGGCGTACTCGATGGGCCTGGCCGCCAATCCCGAAGCGGACACGCCATGGCTGCGCTATGCCTATACCTCGCTGACCACGCCGACCACCACCTATGAGCTCAACACCGTCACCGGCGAACGTCGCCAACTCAAGCAGCAGCCGGTGATCGGCTATGACCCCACGCAATACACCACCGAACGGGTCTGGGTGACCGCACGCGACGGGGTCAAGGTGCCGGTGTCGCTGGTCTACCGCAACGGCTTCAGGAAGGATGGCAGCGCCGCGCTGTACCAGTACGCCTACGGCAGCTACGGCATGTCCATGGATCCGGGATTCAACCAGACCGTGGTCAGCCTGCTGGACCGCGGCGTGGTGTATGCCATCGCCCACATCCGCGGCGGTGAGGAAATGGGCCGCGCCTGGTACGACGACGGCAAGCTGCTGAACAAGCAGAACACCTTCAACGATTTCGTCGACGTCACCCGCGAGCTGGTCCGCCAGGGCTACGCCGCCCCGGACCGCGTGGCCGCGTCCGGTGGCAGCGCCGGCGGGCTGCTGATGGGCGCGGTGGCCAACCAGGCGCCGCAGGACTACCGGGTGATGGTGGCGCAGGTGCCGTTCGTGGACGTGGTCACCACCATGCTCGACCCGACCATTCCGCTGACCACCAACGAGTACGACGAGTGGGGCAACCCCGAGCAGCGCGAGTTCTACGACTACATGCTGACCTACTCGCCCTACGACAACGTCGCGCGCCAGGCCTACCCGTCGCTGTTCGTCGGCACCGGGCTGTGGGATTCGCAGGTGCAGTACTGGGAGCCGGCCAAGTGGGTGGCGCGCCTGCGTGACCACAACACCGGCAGCCTGCCGATCGTGTTCCGCACGAACATGGAAGCCGGCCACGGTGGCAAGTCCGGCCGTTTCCAGCGCTACCGGGAGCTGGCCGAATCGTACGCGTTCGTGCTGGACCAGCTGGGCGTGGACGCCGCCTCGCACTGACCCGGCCCAGGGCCGGGGCGCCGTGCTGCAGGCGCCGCCCCGGCCCGTTCATTGAATCGGCACACGGGCCTGCTTTACCCCCGTTATACTCGGCCAATGAGCATCCCCCATCGCAATCGCATCCTGATTCCGTTGGCAGCGCTGGCGCTGCTGTTCCTTTCGGCCTGCGGCAACAAGGGCCCGCTGGTGATGCCGCAGAAGCCGGTGCCGGTGGAAGACCAGGCAGTGGAACCCGCCACCGACGCGGCGACCGTGCCCGAAGCCACCAATGCCACCGACGACCCGCCGGTGGTGCCGGATCCGGTCGAGCCGCAGCTCGACAATGCCAGTGACGACGACGGGGATGAGTAAGGCCGCTTCCACCGCGCTGCGCTTCAGCAAGATGCACGGCGCGGGCAACGACTTCGTCGTGCTCGACCTGCGCGATGGCACCCCGGCGCCCACCCCGGCGTTGGCCGCACAGCTGGCCGATCGCCACACCGGCGTCGGCTGCGACCAGATCCTGACCATCGAGCCGCCGCGCGCGGACGGCTCGGTGGCGTCCTATCGCATCTGGAATTCAGACGGTTCGCAGTCCGAACAGTGCGGCAACGGCGCGCGCTGCGTGGCCGCCTGGCTCGTGCGGGACGGCGCCGCGCAGGGCGAACGCTTCACCATCGACAGCCCCTTGGCCACCCATGCCATCGAACGCATCGGCGATGACCACTACGCGGTGGCCATGGGCGTGCCGCGCTTCGAACCGGAGCAGGTGCCGCTGCTGGGTTTTGCCCGTGCCCGCGAGGAATACCTGCTGCCCCTGCAGGGCGACACCGTCCGCTTCGGCGCGGTGTCCATGGGCAATCCGCATGCGGTGATCGAAGTCGGCCTGGTCGATGCCGCTCCGGTGGAACGGCTGGGTCCGCTGCTGCAGCAGCACGCCACGTTTCCGCAGTCGGTCAATGTCGGCTTCGTGCAGGTCATCGACCCGCAGCATGCCCGCCTGCGCGTGTTCGAGCGCGGCGTTGGCGAAACCCTGGCCTGCGGCAGCGGCGCCTGTGCCGCTGCGGTGGTGATGATGCAGCGCGGTCGCCTGCAGCGCGACGCCAGCGTGTCACTGCCGGGTGGCGAGCTGCGCCTGCGCTGGCCCAGCGACGACGCCCAGGTGGTGATGTCCGGCCCGGCTGCATTCGTCTTCGAAGGGGAGTGGAACGCATGAGCGAGACCGTCGAGAAGATTGGAGCGCACGAGGTCGCGGCGTGGCTGCGCCGGCACCCGACGTTCCTGAAGCAGTTCCCGGACCTGGCGTTGACCCTGGTGGTGCCGCGCGATGACGGTCCGACCGCATCGCTGGCCAGCTACCAGCTGGAAGTGCTGCGCGACAAGAACCGCGAACTGTCGCGGCGGCTGGCCGACCTGGCCGCCAATGCGCAGGTCAACGAACGCCTGGCCGTGCGTACCCATCAGCTTACCCTGGCGCTGATGAAGCAGGACAACGCCGCCGACACCCTGCGGGCGATGGCGGCTTCGCTGGAAGAGGACTTCGCCGGCGACCTGGTTCGCCTGGTGGTGCTGCACCCGGTGCCGGGCCTGGAACAGGCGCCGTGGTTGCAGGTGGTCGAGGAGGGCAGCCCGCTGCTGGCCTCGTTCCGTGACTGCCTGAAGGACGGTGAGCCGATCTGCGGCCGGCTGCAGCCGGAAAAGAACGCCGTGCTGTATGGCGGACGTGTCGACGAGGTGCAGTCCAGCGCGTTGCTGCCGCTGCCCGGCGTCGGTCTGATCGCGGTCGGCAGCCACGATGGCAACCGCTTCTATCCCGGCATGGGCACGTTGTTCCTGCGCATGATGGGCGAAGCGCTGGTCGTGGCGCTCAAGCGGTTCGATCCGGCCTGAGCCTGCCCGGACGAGCGAGCACATGAACGCCGTCCAGGACTTCCTCGGCTACCTGCAGGTGGAGCGCCGTGCCTCGGCGCACACGCTGGACGCCTACCGGCGCGACCTGGAGGCGCTGGGCACCTGGGCGTCTGCCCATGAGGCCCGGACCGAAATGCTGGATGGCGCGCAGCTGCGCCAGTTCATCGCCGACGAACACCGCCGCGGGCTGGCGCCGAAGTCGCTGCAACGGCGGTTGTCGGCGTGCCGCAGCTTCTACGCCTGGCTGTTGAAGCACCAGCGAATTGCAGCCAGCCCCGCCGCGGGGCTGAAGGCCCCGAAGGCGCCGCGCAAGCTGCCGCAGGTCCTCGATGCCGATGAGGCAGTGCGCCTGGTCGAGCTGCCCACCGATGCGCCGTTGGGCATGCGTGATCGTGCGCTGCTGGAGTTGTTCTATTCCTCCGGGCTGCGCCTGAGCGAACTGTGCGCCCTGATCTGGCGCGACCTGGATTTCGCCACGGGCCTGGTCAACGTGCTCGGCAAGGGCAACCGCCAACGCCGCGTGCCGTTCGGTTCGCACGCCCGCGAGGCGCTGTCGGGGTGGCGTGCGGAAAGCGGCGGCGGTGACGGCCAGCCGGTGTTTCCCGGGCGCAAGGGCGGTCCGATCACCCAGCGCGCGGTGCAGATCCGCATCCGACAGCTGGCCCAGCGCCAGGGTCTGTTCAAGCACGTGCACCCGCACATGCTGCGGCACAGTTTCGCCAGCCATATCCTCGAATCGTCGGGTGACCTGCGCGGCGTGCAGGAGCTGCTGGGGCATGCCGACATCGCCACCACGCAGATCTACACCCACCTGGATTTCCAGCACCTGGCCAAGGTGTACGACGCATCGCACCCGCGCGCCAAGCGGCGCCGGCAGCCCGATGACGGTGCGCCGTCGGGCGGCTGAAGGCGCCGCCGCTGAACGGCAGCTTCACCTGCAGGGTTGATGGCAGCGGCGGGTGGCCCCATGTCCCTCGAACGCACCCCGGAGGCTCCATGGATCCCAGTCAGAATCCCACCGTATTTCACGCCACCACCATCGTCTGCGTCCGTCGCGGCGCGCATGTGGCCATTGCCGGCGACGGCCAGGTCACGCTGGGCCACACGGTGATGAAGGGCAACGCGCGCAAGGTGCGCCGACTGGGCCGCGACGGCCAGGTACTGGCCGGGTTCGCCGGTGCTGCCGCTGACGCGTTCACCCTGTTCGAATTGTTTGAAGCCAAGCTGGAGAAGCATGGCCAGCTGACCCGCGCCGCGGTGGAACTGGCCAAGGATTGGCGCACCGAGCGACGCCTCGGCAAGCTGGAGGCGCTGCTGGCCGTGGCCGACACCGAGACCTCGCTGATCATCAGCGGCACCGGCGATGTGATCGAGCCGGAAGACGGCATCATCGCGATCGGTTCCGGTGGCTCGTACGCCCTGTCGGCCGCACGCGCGTTGATGGCGCACACCGAACTGGACGCACGCACCATCGCCAGCGAAGCGATCAACATTGCCGGTGACATCTGCATCTACACCAACCGCAACGTCGTGGTGGAGGAGCTGTAACGCGAAGCGTTGCAGCCCGGTAGCGCCGGCCATTGGCCGGCCCAGGCGGTGTCGGATGCCGATCAACGGCCGGCGCTGCCTCACCGTTACGTCGTGACCCGTGACCGCCTCAGCGCGGGATTCCTCCAGCAGGCAAAGCGTCGCCTGCACGGTTCCCCCCATTCCCTGTGAGCACCCACCCCATGCCGCACAAGATCGAAGTTTCCTCCGCCACCATGACCCCGCGCGAAATCGTGCAGGAACTGGACCGGCACATCGTCGGCCAGCACGACGCCAAGCGCGCGGTGGCCATCGCGCTGCGCAACCGCTGGCGACGCATGCAGCTGCCGGCCGAGCTGCGCGATGAAGTCATGCCCAAGAACATCCTGATGATCGGCCCGACCGGCGTCGGCAAGACCGAGATCGCGCGCCGCCTGGCGACGCTGGCCAATGCACCGTTCGTGAAGGTCGAAGCCACCCGCTTCACCGAGGTCGGCTACGTTGGCAAGGACGTCGAGCAGATCATCCGCGACCTGGCCGATACGGCGGTCAAGCTGTACCGCGAGCAGGCCAAGGTGCGCGTGCGCAACCAGGCCGAGGAGCGCGCCGAAGACCGCATCCTTGATGCGCTGCTGCCGCGCCGTGCCGGTGGCATCGGTTTCGACCCGGAGGCGGCGCGCAACGAGCCGTCGGCGCAGGACAATGAAACCCGGATCAAGTTCCGCCGCATGCTGCGCAACGGCGAGCTGGATGAGCGCGAGATCGAGCTGGAAGTCAGCGCCAATGTCGGGGTGGACATCATGACCCCGCCGGGCATGGAGGAGATGGGCCAGCAGCTGCGCCAGATGTTCTCCAACCTGGGCGGCGGCAAGGCGCAGAAGCGTACGCTGAGCATCAAGGCGGCGCGGCCGCTGCTGGTCGAAGAAGAAGCCGGCAAGCTGGTCAACGAAGACGATATCCGCGCCGCGGCGATCGAGGCCTGCGAGCAGCACGGCATCGTGTTCATCGACGAAATCGACAAGGTTGCCAAGCGCGGCGACAACGTCGGTGGCGGCGACGTCTCGCGCGAAGGCGTGCAGCGCGACCTGCTGCCGCTGGTGGAAGGCTCCAACGTGTCGACCAAGTACGGCACGGTCAAGACCGACCACATCCTGTTCATCGCCTCCGGCGCGTTCCACCTGGCCAAGCCGAGTGACCTGATTCCGGAGCTGCAGGGACGTTTTCCGATCCGGGTGGAACTGGGCGCGCTGAGCAAGGACGATTTCGTGCGGATCCTGACCGAACCGAAGGCGGCACTGACCAAGCAGTACGAAGCCCTGCTGCAGACCGAGGGCGTTGCGGTGAACTTCACCGCCGATGCGGTGGACCGCCTGGCCGAGATCGCCTTCCAGGTCAACGAGCGCCAGGAAAACATCGGCGCCCGCCGCCTGCACACGGTGCTGGAACGCCTGCTCGATTCGCTCAGCTACGAAGCGCCCGACCGCGACGGCGAAACCATCGCCATCGACAAGGCGTACGTGGACAAGCACCTGGGCGAGCTGGTCAAGGACCCGGACCTGAGCCGGTACATCCTGTAACCGGTTCGACGGAACGGCCCACGAAAAGGCGACACTTCGGTGTCGCCTTTTTTGTTGCGCAGCCACGCAGGGCGTGGCGCTACGCGGCGTTACGCCTCGTCGTCGGTCGGTAGCGCTTCCGGCGGTGAGCCGGGGACGAACACGCCCGGCACCACGAAGGCGCTGAAGATCGCGTCCAGGGTCTGGGTGCCGTCGCGCTGCAGGTCGAACAGGTCCGGCTCCAGCATCGCGCTGTACAGCACACCGGTCAGGCTGGTGCTGATGATGCGCGCCACCGTGTCCACCTCCACGCCGGCGCGCAGCTGGCCCAGGTCGCGCGCGCGCTGCAGGGCCGCGGCGAAGATCGCCAGCTCCTCGCGCGACATCTCGCGCTGCATGTCCTGCATGGCCTGGCTTTCCACCGACAGATCGTTGCGCAGCATGATCTCCAGCATGTTGCGCAGCCGCTCGTCCTCGGCAATTTCCTGGAATGACACCAGCAGCGCCGAGCGCAGGTCGCGCACCGGGGTGGTGCGCTTGGACGATGCCGTGCGCCGCAGGCGCTCGATGAACGGAATGCGCTCGCGATCGATCATCGCCGTGAGCACTTCCGACTTGTTCTTGAAGTGCCAGTACACCGCGCCGCGGGTATAGCCCGCACGCTCGCCGATCATCGCCAGGCTGGTGCCGGCGACCCCGGATTCGTGAAAGCAGGCCTGGGCCGCATCCAGGATGCCCTCCCGGGTGGCCTGCGCCGCTTCTTTGGTTTTTCTGGCCATGGCGCTTGTGCACGTGCTGGATGAAACCGGCATGAATTGTACCCGTTTACAAACAAACATGCATGTATGTATATTTACCGCCCACTGATCCAGGCCAGGACCGCGCGCACCCGGACGCGCGGACCCGGCGCGGGATCACCCCCTGCATGGCTGGCGTGTCGTGGCCCGGTATCCCGGTTCGTCGATGGCAGGTCAGCCCATTTCTTCCTGCTTGCCGCGAGTCCCCGCCATGCCCTCACTCCCGTACCGTCTTCCCGCGTTGTCGCTCGCGGTTGCCCTGGCCCTTTCCGCATGCGGCGGCGGTGAACCGCAAGGCCCGCAGGGCGGCCCCGGCCAGGTCACCGTCGCCACCCTGAAGGCCGGCCAGGTCAGCCTCACCCGCGAGCTGCCCGGCCGCACCAACGCGTTCCTGGTGGCCGAAGTCCGCCCGCAGGTGAGTGGCATCGTCGCCAAGCGGCTGTTCACCGAAGGTGGCCTGGTCACCGCCGGCCAGCCGCTGTACCAGGTCGACGACGCCAGCTATCGGGCGCAGGCCAACAGCGCCCGCGCCCAGCTGGCACGGGCCGAGGCCACCGCCAATGCCGCCCGCCTGAGCGCCAGGCGCATCAGCGAGCTGGCCAAGGTCGATGCGGTCAGCCAGCAGGACCTGGAAAATGCCGTGGCCGCGCAGAAGCAGGCCGAAGCCGATGTCGGTGCTGCCAGGGCCGCGCTCGACGCCGCCAATGTCACCCTGGGCTTTGCCCGCATCACCGCGCCGATCAGCGGCCGCATCGGCAAGTCCTCGGTCACCCAGGGCGCGCTGGTGAGTGCTGGCCAGGCCGACGCACTGGCCACCGTGCAGCAACTCGACCCGATCTACGTCGACCTGACCCAATCGGCCAGCGAACTGCTGCAGCTGCGCCGCGAGCTGGCCAACGGCCGCCTGCAGGACAACCAGACCCTGCCGGTCACGATCCTGCTCGATGACGGCAGTGAATTCGCCCACAAGGGCACGCTGGAGTTTGCCGAAGTCAGCGTCGACCCCAGCACCGGCAGTTACGCGCTGCGGGTCAAGGTGGCCAATCCCGACCAGGTGCTGATGCCCGGCATGTACGTCCGCGCCAAGGTCGGCAGCGGCGTGCGCGACAACGGCCTGCTGGTGCCGATGCAGGGCATTGCCCGCGACGCCAAGGGCGACACGACCGCAATGGTGGTCGGCAAGGACGGCAAGGTCGAGGTGCGTCCGGTCAAGGTCAGCCGCGCAGTGGGCAGCGCCTGGCTGGTCGAGGACGGCCTGAAGGCCGGTGACAAGGTCATCGTCGAAGGCCTGCAGAAGATCCAGCCGGGCATGCCCGTGCAGGCCACCGAAATGGGCGCCGCGCCGGCCACGCCGTCGGCGCCTGCCGCGGCCGCCGCGCCGGCCGAAAAGCAGTAAGCGGAGACCCCCATGGCGCGTTATTTCATTGATCGACCCATCTTCGCGTGGGTCATCGCGATCATCATCATGCTGGCCGGTGCGCTGGCGGTGGTGAAGCTCCCCGTCTCCATGTACCCGGAAGTGGCTCCGCCTGCGGTCGAAATCAGCGCCAGCTACCCGGGCGCGTCGGCCAAGGTGGTCGAAGACTCGGTGACCCAGATCATCGAGCAGAACATGAAGGGCATCGATGGCCTGATCTACTTCTCCTCCAACAGCTCGGCCAATGGCCAGGCCACCATCACCCTGACCTTCGAAAGCGGAACCAACCCCGACATCGCCCAGGTGCAGGTGCAGAACAAGCTGCAGCTGGCCATGCCGCTGCTGCCGCAGGAAGTACAGCGGCAGGGCATCAACGTGGCCAAGTCCAGCAGCGGCTTCCTGCAGGTCATCGGCTTCGTCTCCAACGACGGCAGCATGGACGCCACCGACATTTCCGACTACGTCGGCTCCAATGTGGTGGACCCGCTCAGCCGCGTGCCCGGGGTGGGCAACATCCAGGTGTTCGGTGGCAAGTACGCCATGCGTATCTGGCTGGATCCCAACAAGCTGCACACCTACCGGCTGTCGGTGGACGAGGTGACCGCTGCGATCACCGCACAGAACGCGCAGGTGGCCATCGGCCAGCTGGGCGGTGCGCCGTCGATCAAGGGCCAGCAGCTCAACGCCACGATCAACGCGCAGGACCGCCTGCAGACCCCCGAGCAGTTCCGCAACATCCTGGTGCGCGGCGGCACCGACGGCAGCGAGCTGCGGCTCGGCGACGTGGCCCGGGTCGAACTGGGTGCGGAAAGCTATGACTTCGTCACCCGCTACAACGGCAAGCCCTCGTCGGGCATCGCCATCACCCTGGCCACCGGCGCCAATGCGCTGGACACCGCCAACGGCGTGCGCGCCGCACTCGATGACCTGAAGCAGAACTTCCCCGCCGGCCTGGAATCGGTGGTCCCCTACGACACCACGCCGTTCGTGCAGGTGTCGATCAAGGGCGTGATCAAGACCCTGATCGAAGCGATCGTGCTGGTGTTCGTGGTGATGTACCTGTTCCTGCAGAACTTCCGCGCCACCCTGATCCCCACCATCGCGGTGCCGGTGGTGCTGCTGGGCACGTTCGGCATCCTGGCCGCGCTGGGCTTCTCGATCAACATGCTGACCATGTTCGCGATGGTGCTGGCGATCGGCCTGCTGGTGGACGATGCCATCGTGGTGGTGGAGAACGTCGAACGGATCATGTCCGAGGAAGGCCTCTCGCCACTGGAAGCGACCCGTAAATCGATGGGCCAGATCACCGGCGCACTGGTCGGCATCGGCCTGGTGCTGTCGGCGGTGTTCGTGCCCATGGCGTTCATGAGCGGCTCCACCGGCGTGATCTACCGGCAGTTCTCGGCCACCATCGTCTCCGCCATGGCGTTGTCGGTACTGGTCGCGATCGTGCTGACCCCGGCGCTGTGCGCCACCATGCTCAAGCCGCTGAAGAAGGGCGAACACCACGTCGCGCACAAGGGCTGGGCCGGCCGCTTCTTCGGCGGCTTCAACCGCGGCTTCGACCGTTCCAGCGAAACCTACCAGCGCGGGGTCAAGGGCATCCTGGCGCGGCCGTGGCGCTTCATGGCGATCTTCGCCGCGCTGGTGGTGGTGATGGGCCTGCTGTTCGCCCGCCTGCCCAGCTCGTTCCTGCCCAATGAAGACCAGGGCATCCTGATGGCGCTGGTGCAGACGCCGGTCGGCGCCACCCAGGAACGCACCCTGGAGGCGATGTACAAGCTGGAAGACCACTTCCTGAAGAACGAGACCGAGGCGGTGGAGTCGGTGTTCTCGGTGCAGGGCTTCAGCTTCGCCGGCATGGGCCAGAACGCGGGCATGGCGTTCATCAAACTCAAGGACTGGAAGGAGCGTGACGCCGACCAGGGCGTGGGTCCGATCACCGGGCGCGCGATGGGCGCGCTGGGCCAGATCAAGGACGCCTTCATCTTCGCCTTCCCGCCGCCGGCCATGCCGGAGCTGGGCATTGGTTCGGGCTACACCTTCTTCCTGAAGGACAACAGCGGCCAGGGCCACGAGGCCCTGCTCAACGCGCGCAACCAGCTGCTCGGCGGCGCCGGGCAGAGCAAGCTGCTGGCCAACGTGCGTCCGAACGGCCAGGAAGACACCCCGCAGCTGCGCATCGACGTGGACGTGGAAAAGGCCAATGCGCTGGGCCTGTCGACCAGCGCGATCAACAGCACCCTGGCCGCCGCGTGGGGCAGCAGCTACATCGATGACTTCATCGACCGTGGCCGGGTCAAGCGCGTATACGTGCAGTCCGATGCGCCGTTCCGCATGAACCCGGACGACTTCAACCTGTGGTCGGTGAAGAACAGCGCCGGTGAGATGGTGCCGTTCAGCGCCTTCGCGACCAAGCGCTGGGACTACGGCTCGCCGCGCCTGGAACGCTACAACGGCGTGTCGGCGATGGAAATCCAGGGTGAGCCTGCACCGGGCGTGGCCTCGGGCGATGCCATGGCCGAGATCGAGCGCATTGCCAGGGACCTGCCGCCGGGCTTCGAGATCGAATGGACGGCGCTGTCCTACCAGGAACGCCAGGCCGGTTCGCAGACGCCGCTGCTGTACACGCTGTCGCTGCTGATCGTGTTCCTGTGCCTGGCTGCGCTGTATGAAAGCTGGAGCGTGCCGACCTCGGTACTGCTGGTGGCGCCGCTGGGCATCCTCGGGGCCGTGCTGGCCAACAGCATGCGCGGCATGGAGCGCGACATCTACTTCCAGGTGGCGATGCTGACCACGGTGGGGCTGACCAGCAAGAACGCGATCCTGATCGTGGAGTTTGCCAAGGAGAACCTGGAGAAGGGTGCCAGCGTGCTGGAAGCCACCATGCACGCGGTGCGCGACCGCCTGCGGCCGATCATCATGACCTCGCTGGCCTTCGGCCTGGGCGTGTTGCCGCTGGCCATCGCCTCCGGTGCGGGTTCCGGTGCACAGCGCGCGATCGGCACCGGTGTGCTCGGCGGCATGATCGTCGGCACCCTGTTGGGCCTGTTCTTCATTCCGCTGTTCTTCGTAGTGGTGCAGCGCCTGTTCAACCGCAAGGCGACGGAGTCCACGCGATGAAAACCACGCATCTCTTCCTCTGTCTTTCCATGCTGCTGCTGTCCGGCTGCGGCACGCTGGAACCGCGCAGCACCGAGGTCGCTCCGGCGATCCCGGCCCAGTGGCCGGCCACGGCTTCCACCGCCGCGACGGTGGAGGTGGCCGACATCGGCTGGCGCGACTACTTCAACGACCCGCGCCTGCAGGCCGTGATCGCCCAGTCGCTGGACAACAACCGCGACCTGCGCGTGGCCGTGCTGAACGTGGACAAGGCGCGCGCCCAGTACCGCATCCAGCGTGCCGACCGCGTGCCTGCAGTGGGTGTGCAGGGGCAGATGACCCGCAGCGGGGGCGATGCCCCGGTCACCGAGCAGTTCAGCGCCAACCTGGGCGTGGTCGCATTCGAACTGGACCTGTTCGGCCGCGTGCGCAGCCTCAGCCAGGCCGCCCTGCAGCAGTACTTTGCCGAAGCCGCCAACCGGCGCAATGCGCAGCTGGCGCTGGTGGCCGAAGTGGCCAACGCCTGGCTGACCCTGGGCGCCGACCGCGAACAGCTGACGATCGCCCAGGCCACCCTGGACAGCTACGAGCACTCATTGCGTCTTGGCGAGGCGCGGTACCAGCTCGGCGGCGTGTCGGCGCTGGAGCTGAGCCAGACCCGCACCCTCGTGGAAACCGCGCGCACCGATGTCGCCCGTTTCCAGGGCCAGCTGGCGCAGGACCGCAACGCGCTGGTGCTGCTGGCCGGTGGCCCGGTGGACGATGCACTGCTGCCGGACGGCGAGGCCACCGACGTAGCGGCGGTACGCGCCCTGCCCGGCGGGGTGCCCGGTGAGGTGTTGCTGCGGCGGCCGGACGTGATGGCGGCCGAACACACGCTGCTGGCAGCCAACGCCAACATTGGCGCTGCGCGCGCGGCGTTCTTCCCGTCGATCAGCCTGACCGGCAGCGTCGGCTCGGCCTCCTCGGAGCTGTCCGGGCTGTTCGAGTCGGGGACGCGGGCGTGGAGCTTCATGCCGACGCTGAATGTGCCGATCTTCCAGGGCGGCAAGCTGCGCGCTGGACTGGGCGTGGCCACGGCCAACCGCGATATCGCCCTGGCCCAGTATGAGAAGGCGATCCAGTCCGGGTTCCGGGAAGCGGCCGACGCGCTGGCGCTCAACGACAGCCTGGACGCGCAGCTGGCGTCGCAGCGCGCGTTGGTGGCTGCCGCCGAGCAGGCGCAGCGCCTGTCCCAGGCGCGCCATGACGCCGGCCTGGACAGCTTCCTGACGCTGCTGGATGCACGCCGCACCGCGTACAGTGCACGGCAGTCGCTGGTGGCCACGCAGCTGGCGCAGCAGTCGAACCAGGTGGCGCTGTACAAGGTGCTGGGTGGCGGCTGGTACGAGCGCGGGGAGATGGCCGTCCGGTGATGGCATGCGTGTCCACGCGGTGCCGGAACCCGACGCGGCCGTCAGCGACCTGCGTTGCCGGCCCGCACCTTGTCCAGGGCGGTGCGCGCATCGCGCGCCATCTGCTCATACGTGCGGCGGATGTCTTCCAGCCGTTCTTCGTCGAGCTCCTCCAGGTCCAGCAGCTCGTTGTTGGCCTGGGCGGTCACCCGGATCAGCTCGTCCAGCTTGATCTGGATCGCGGCGGTATCGGCGTTCTGGCTGTGCTGGATCAGGAACACCATCAGGAAGGTAATGATGGTGGTGCCGGTGTTGATCACCAGCTGCCAGGTGTCGTTGAACTTGAATACGGGGCCGCTCAGGCCCCAGATCACCACGATGCAGAGCGCACCGAGGAAGGTCCACGGCGTGCCCGCCGCATAGGACGCCTTCTTGGCGACCAGGTTGAAAAGGCTGCGGAGTTTCATCTGCACCGGGACGAAATGGCGTTGGCCCATCATGGGCCGGGGCGGCGTGCAGGCGCCGTGCAGCCCTCCGGTATCCGCGACGCAATCGCTCAGGCGCGGGCGGTCAGGCGCGGGCGGGCATTCAGGTCGTGCCGGCTGGTCAGGTACACGTGCTCCCAGACCTGCTCGATGAACTCGCGGGTCTCGTCCTCGGTAAGGCGCGGCATGATCTGGAACTCGAACTGCTTCTGGAACCTCTCGTGACGCTCGAGGTCGCCCGCGTGCGGCTGCGAAATCAACGAGTCGCAGGCGAACTTGATCCACGGAACGTAGTGCCCGAATGACGTCAACTTCAGCTTTCCCTCGGCGTGCTGGGTTCGCCAGTAGCTGACCTCGGCGTCAACGTCGATCACGGCGGGAATGGACAGTGGTACAGAGGACATGGTCGCGTCGATTCACAGGGAAGAAGACACCGTGATCATGCGTAACATCCAGTGCATGGGGTGTCACGGCGGTGTGCAGCGGGCGTGCGTTTGGACCTTCGCACCTGAAGTGTTAATGACCGTGCCGCGTGCAGCACCCGCCCGCGGTGACGCGTTCAGCCCGCACCGTGCGCAGGCGCGCACGGTGCATTGCACTCACTCGCCGATGTCTTCGTTCCAGATCTCTGGATGCGCCGAGATGAATCCGCCCAGCAGCTCGATGCACTCCTGGTTCTGCATGTCGATCACCTGCACGCCGTTTTCGCGCAGCCAGTCGATGCCGCCGTGGAAGGTGACCGACTCGCCCACCACCACGGTGCCGATGTTGAACTGGCGCACCAGCCCGCTGCAGTACCAGCACGGGGCCAAGGTGGTCACCATGATGGTGTCCTGGTAGCGGCGCTGGCGGCCGGCCTTGCGGAAGGCGTCGGTTTCACCGTGCACCGAGGGGTCGCCTTCCTGCACGCGGCGGTTGTGGCCGCAGCCGAGCAGGCGGCCGTCGGCGTGGTACAGCGCCGCGCCAATGGGAATGCCGCCTTCGGCCAGGCCCTGGCGGGCTTCGGCGATCGCGGTTTCAAGCAGGGCGGCGTAGTCGGGGGTCGTGATCATGGGGAGTCCGTTCAACTGAAGGGGGCATCATAAGGTGCCGCAGGCAGGCAAGCGGTGCGATAATCGGGCCATGAGCGAATCCCCCTACAAAACCGGCACCACCCATTTCGGCTTCCGTGACGTTGCCGCCTCGGACAAGCAGAAGCTGGTGGGCGAAGTGTTCACTTCGGTCGCGCGCAATTACGACCTGATGAACGACCTGATGAGCCTGGGCATCCACCGGGCGTGGAAGCGTTACTACGTGGCTACCGCGCAGGTGAAGCCGGGCGACAGCGTGCTCGACCTGGCCGGCGGTACCGGCGATATCGCCGTCCTGCTCAAGGAACGGGTCGGCGAGGAGGGGACCGTGGTGGTCGGCGACATCAACGCGGGCATGCTCACCGTGGGCCGGGACCGCCTGACCAACCGCGGCGTGGTTGCCGGGCTGGATTTCGTGCAGCTCAACGCGGAAGCGCTGCCGTTCCCGGATGCCAGCTTCGACCTGGTCACCATCGCCTTCGGCCTGCGCAACGTGACCGACAAGGACGCGGCGCTGCGCGAGATGTACCGCGTCCTGAAGGTGGGCGGCCAGGCCCGGGTGCTGGAGTTCTCCGAAGTCACCGCGGACTGGTTCAAGCCGATCTACGATTTCCATTCGTTCAAGATCCTGCCGAAACTGGGCCAGCTGTTCGCCCGTGATGGCGCCAGCTACCAGTACCTGGCCGAGAGCATCCGTAAGCATCCGCCGCAGGAAGCCCTGAAGACCATGATGGGCGAGGCCGGCTTTGCCCGCTGCCACTACAAGAACCTGACCGGCGGGATCGTCTCGATCCATTCCGGCTACAAGGTGTAGAACGGGGCTCGGCGCTGCCGACGCTGCCCCGCTGCGGCGGGGCATTCCGTATTCAGCTTCCCGGAGGGGTAAACTGGCGGTTTCACCCTGATCGGTCCCGATTCATGCGATCCCCGTTCCTGCTGATTCCCCTGGCCGTCGCGCTTGCCGCCGGCTGCTCCAAAGAGCCCGCCGCCCCGACCCCGGCCCCCGCCGCCCAGCCGAGCGCCGCCAACGCCGTGAAAGCCGTCAATCGCAGCCACGATGAAAGTTCCTACGCCGAACCGGACAAGGTCGTCATCAAGGACCTGGCGCTGGACCTGAAGCTGGACTTCGACAACAGGCAGATCGGTGGCACCGCCACCTACGCCCTGGAGTGGAAGGACAAGGCCGCCAGACAGCTGGTGCTCGATACCCGCGAGCTGACCATCGAAAAGGTCGAATCCGTGTCCGCCGATGGCAAGACCGCGCCACTGCAGTTCGCGCTGGCGCCGGCCGACAAGGTGTTCGGCAGCAAGCTGACCATCGAGGCCCCGGAACAGCCGGGCAAGGTGCTGGTGACCTACCACACCGCGCCGACCGCGTCGGGCCTGCAGTGGCTGGAGCCGTCGATGACCGAGGGCAAGCAGCTGCCTTTCATGTTCAGCCAGTCGCAGGCGATCCACGCCCGTTCGTGGGTGCCGTTGCAGGACACGCCGAGCGTGCGCTTCACCTACAGCGCGCACGTAACCTCGCGCCCGGACGTGATGGTGCTGATGAGCGCCGACAACGACCCCAAGGCGGCGCGTGACGGCGACTACAGCTTCAAGATGCCGCAGCCGATTCCGTCCTACCTGCTGGCCATCGCTGCCGGTGACCTGGTGTTCGAACCGATCTCCGGACGTTCCGGCGTGTGGGCCGAGCCGAGCATGGTCGGCAAGGCCGCCAAGGAATTCGAAGACACCGAGAAGATGATCGGCGCCGCCGAGAAGCTGTACGGCGACTACCGTTGGGGCCGCTACGACATGCTGGTGCTGCCGCCGTCGTTCCCGTTCGGCGGCATGGAGAACCCGCGGCTGACTTTCGCCACCCCTACCGTGATCGTGGGCGACAAGTCGCTGGTCTCGCTGGTCGCCCATGAGCTGGCGCACAGCTGGTCGGGCAACCTGGTGACCAACTCCAGCTGGAAGGACATCTGGCTCAACGAAGGCTTCACCACCTACGTGCAGGGCCGCATCACCGAGGCGTTGTATGGCCAGGAAATGGCCGAGATGGAGCGCGAGATCGACCAGAACGACCTGCTGGCCGAGGTCAAGGACATGAGCCCGGCCGACCAGGCACTGGCCCTGCCGCCGCTGACCGAACGCGATCCGGACGAAGCGCTGAGCAACGTGGCCTACGTCAAGGGCTCGTGGTTCCTGCAGTTCCTGGAACAGCGCTTCGGCCGCGAGGTGTTCGATCCGTTCCTGCGCGGCTGGTTCGATGACCACGCCTTCCAGAGCGCCAACACCGACCAGTTCGTCGAGTACCTGAAGAAGAACCTGCTGTCGAAGAAGCCCGGTGCGGTCACCGACGCCGAGCTGAAGGCGTGGCTGGACGAGCCGGGCATTCCGGCGTTCGCGACCAAGGCGCGTTCGCGCAACTTCAGCATCGTCGACACCGCGCGTATCGCCTGGCAGGGCAGCGGCACCCTGCCGAACTCGCAGATCACCAATGAATGGGGCACCCAGGAATGGGTCCACTTCATCGATGGCCTGGGCAAGACCCTGCCGGTGGACAAGCTGGCAGCGCTGGACCGCGCCTACACGTTCACCGGCACCGCCAACGGTGAGATCGCCATGCGCTGGTACCCGCTGGCGATCCGCAGCGGCTATGCCGAAGCCAATGAAGCGGCCGGTGCCTTCATCGAGCGCGTGGGCCGCCGCAAGCTGATCCTGCCGATCTACGCCGAGCTGGTGAAGACCCCGGAAGGCCTGGCGTTTGCCAAGGCTGCTTTCGAGAAGGCCAAGCCCAGCTACCACCCGATCACCACCGCATCGGTGCAGGACATGCTGGACAAGGCGACTCCGGCCGCACCGTAACTGCGGTTGCAGTGCAGCCAGGCATGAGAAGCGGCGGGGGCGACCCCGCCGTTTTTTTTGCGTTTGCGCTACCGGTAAACTCGGCGTTGCACCCGAACCGGACGTCCCGCAATGAAACCACTGATCCTCGCCGCTGCCTGTGCGCTCGCCCTGGCTGCCTGCACCAACCCTGAGGAAGAACGCAAGGCGCAGGACGCTGCGGCTGCCGCCGCCAGGGCGCAGCAGGAAGAAAAGGCCGAAGGCGTGGCCAAGCAGTACGACATGGCCGTGGCCGCGCAGGATTGGGAACGCGCGCGCATCCATGGTGGGTCGCTGCTGGACCAGTACAAGGACACCGACGTGGCCGCGCGCATCGAGCCGGGCTACGCCGAGGTCAAGGCCAAGGCCGAAACCGCGCGTGAGCTGCGCCGCATGCAGGCCCTGTGGCAGTACAACCAGGTGCCGGTGGGCAGCAAGGGCGCCCAGGTGTCGGCCTCGATCTACAGCAAGGAGCGCGTGGACGTGGACGGCAGCGGCCCCAAGCCGGTGCAGCTGGTCTTCCGCGACCATCCCGAATGGAAGCGTCACGCCTACCTGGTGCTGCAGGCGGGTGATTTCCGCTGCCCGCAGTGCACGGTCAAGGTCACCGTGGACGACGGCAAGCCGATCAGCATGGCCGCCTGGCGCCCCAAGACCGACGAGGCCATCGCCATGTTCATCACCGACCAGAAGGCGCTGTGGAAGCTCGCACGCAAGGCCAGGTCGATCAGCATCGAGTTCCCGGTCAAGGCCGGCGGCACCCGCACCGCCGTCTTCGAAACCGGCGGCGTAGACGCCAGCCGCATGCCGAATTGGTGGAATTGATCGCCCGGTGACGCAGCGTGCCGACCAACGGTCGGCACCTACCGATATCGCACGCCCCGTACGAACCGATGTCCCACCCCGGTATCGCACGCCCCGTACGAACCGATGTCCCGCCCCGGTATCGCACGCCCCGTACGAACCGATGTCCCGCCCCGGTATCGCACGCCCCGTACGAACCGATGTCCCACCCCGATATCGCACGCCCCGTACGAGCCGATGTCCCGCCCCGGTATCGCACGTTCCATACGAACCGATGTCCCCCCGGTAGGTACCGACCGTTGGTCGGTACGGCAGGCGCCGGTAACCCCTCTGGGGTAACAGCCCCCTTCTGTTAAGGGGGCGCGCCGACAGGCGCGGGGATAGGAGACATGCCTCGGGGCCCGCCATTCGCACCGCGAATGGTGGGCGAGCAATTCAAACAGCAGATTCGGTTACGCCGAAAGGGCGTACCCGAACTGCTGTTTGAATTGCTCGTTGAACTCGTCAAAGGTGAACCGCTGGTTCTGCGTGCCCGGATGTTCCACCTTCAGCGCGCCCATCAGGTTGCCCATGCGGCCGATGGTCAGCCAGTCGTAGCCCTTCTCGATGCCGTAGATCAGACCCGCGCGGAACGCGTCGCCGCAGCCGGTCGGGTCGACCACGCGGCGCTCGTGTGCCGGCGGGATGTCGTAGGTCTTTTCCGGGGTGTGGATGACCGCGCCCTTCGGGCCGCGGGTGGTGATGTAGGCCTTGACCCGGCTCACGATCTCCTTTTCATCCCACCCGGTGCGTTCCTGCAGCAGGTTGGACTCGTAGTCGTTGACCACCACGTAGTCCGCCTGCTCAATGAAGGTGCGCAGCTCCGGGCCATTGAACAGCGGCATGGCCTGGCCCGGGTCGAAGATGAACGGCACGCCGGCCTCGAAGAACTCCTGCGAGTTCTGGATCATGCCCTCGCGGCCATCCGGACCGACCAGCCCCAGGGTCACGCCCGGCACGTCCTTCACATGATTCTCGTAGGACCGCATCATCGCGCCCGGATGGAAGGCGGTGATCTGGTTGTTGTCGTGGTCGGTGGTGATGAACGCCTGCGGGGTGAACAGCTCGTCGATCACCTTGATCCGGCTCAGGTCGATGCCCAGGCCCTGGAAATACTCGCGGTACGGGCCGAAGTCGGACCCCACCGTGCCCATCGGGATCGGCTCGCCGCCCAGCAGGTGCAGGTTGTAGGCGATGTTGCCCGCGCAGCCCCCGAACTCGCGGCGCATGCGCGGCACCAGGAACGAGACGTTCAGGATGTGCACCTTGTCCGGCAGGATGTGATTCTTGAACTGGTCCGGGAACACCATGATGGTGTCGAAGGCAAGAGAACCACAGATCAAAGCGGACATCGATTAAGGCCTATGCGAATGGGGTTTGAGGCCCGGCGGGCGGGCAACGAAACGGCGCCATGAGGCGCCCAATGGCGCAAAGGTTAACGGGTGCGGCGCCGCAGGGCCAGAACCCCGGCTGTCCGGATCCGGCTGAATGGCCGCCAAGGCTGGCGTTGGGGCAGATTTCTCCTTGCTCGCGCACAGGGGGATTGCTAGGCTTGTCGACCTCGAATTCTGCCCAATTTTTCGCCATCCGGCGCTGGGCGCGGCACCCCTCAGGATCAACTCCCAGATGTTCAAGAAACTGCGTGGCATGTTCTCCAATGACCTGTCCATCGACCTGGGCACGGCCAATACCCTCATCTACGTGCGCGGGCAGGGGATCGTGCTGAACGAACCGTCGGTCGTGGCCGTACGCCAGGACCGTGCCATCGGCGGTACCCGTTCGGTGGCCGCCGTCGGCGCCGAGGCCAAGCAGATGCTCGGTCGTACCCCGGGCCATATCACCACCATCCGCCCGATGAAAGACGGCGTCATCGCCGATTTCACCTACACCGAGGCGATGCTCAAGCACTTCATCAAGAAGGTGCACAAGTCGCGCTTCCTGCGCCCGAGCCCGCGCGTGCTGGTCTGCGTGCCGGCCGGTTCGACCCAAGTCGAGCGCCGCGCCATCAAGGAATCGGCTGAAGAGGCCGGCGCGCGTGACGTGTTCCTGATCGAAGAACCGATGGCCGCCGCGATCGGCGCCGGCATGCCGGTCACCGAAGCGCGCGGCTCGATGGTCATCGACATCGGCGGCGGCACCACCGAAGTGGCGGTGATCTCGCTCAACGGCATCGTGTATTCGGCCTCGGTGCGTATCGGCGGCGACCGTTTCGACGAGTCGATCACCAACTACGTGCGACGCAACCACGGCATGCTGATCGGTGAAGCCACCGCTGAGCGGATCAAGGTCGAGCTGGGCTGCGCCTACCCGCAGGCGGAAGTGATCGAGATGGAAATCTCCGGCAGGAACCTCGCCGAGGGCGTGCCGAAGATGATCAAGATCAACTCCAATGAAGTGCTGGAAGCCCTGCACGAGCCGCTGTCGGGCATCGTCAGCGCGGTCAAGCTGGCGCTGGAGCAGACCCCGCCGGAGCTGTGCGCCGACGTCGCCGAGCGCGGCATCGTGCTGACCGGCGGTGGCGCCCTGCTGCGCGACCTGGACCGCCTGATTTCCGAGGAAACCGGCCTGCACGTGCAGGTGGCCGATGATCCGTTGACCTGTGTGGCCCGTGGCGGCGGCCGTGCCCTGGAGCTGGTCGACATGCACGGCAACGAGTTCTTTGCGCCGGAGTAAGTCGTACCGTCGCTGTTTCGTGGACGCGCCCCTGCGGCGTGATGCCCGCCGCGTGCCCCGCCACGCCGGGCATCGCAGCGCCGGGGCGTTGTCGCATCCCCGTACCGCGGGGCTCTGCCCTGTCGTACTCCGCCCCTTGATCAGTCGAACCTCCTCGTGCCGCCCTACGCCGGTCCACCCGTAGCCTCCCGCCAGGGCGATGCCAGCAGCCCGCTGCGGCTGCTTGCCTACCTGGCCCTGGCCATCACCCTGATCGTGCTCGACGACCAGGCCGGCTGGCTGGCGCGTGCCCGCGCCCAGGCCAACGTGCTGGTGCAGCCGGTGTGGGCGCTGGCCGGCCTGCCGGGGCGCCTGGGCAGCCAGGTCAAGGACAACGCGGCCAGCCATGGCCAGCTGGTCGAGGAGAACCGCGAGCTGCGCAACCAGCTGCTGATCGCCAATGCGCGGCTGACCCGCCTGCAGACCGCCGCGCTGGACAACGCGCAGCTGCGCGAACTGCTCAACGTCGCCGAGCGCAGCGGCCTGGACGTCCAACTGGCCCCGATCCTGGATATCGACCTGGACCCGGTGAAGCAGCGCCTGGTGCTGGCCGCCGGCAGCCGCGACGGCGTGCACATGGGCCAGGCGGTGATCGACGCCGGCGGGCTGATGGGGCAGGTGATCGCCACCACCGGCGGCACCGCCACCGTACTGCTGCTGACCGACCCGGACCACGCGGTGCCGGTCACCGTGGCCCGCAATGGCGTGCGCCTGATCGTGTACGGGCGCGGCGACACCCTGGAGCTGCGCGACATTCCGCTCAGCGCCGGTGTCGAGGTCGGTGATGAGATCGTCACCTCCGGCCTTGGTGGCCGTTTCCCGGCCGGCTTCCCGGTCGGCAGGATCACCGCACTGCGCCCCGACGACACCCACGCCTTCCTGGTCGGCCAGCTCGACCCGGCGGCCAAGCTCGACCGCGGCCGCGACGTCCTCCTGTTGAGGCCGGGCGCCGCAATCCGGATCCCGCCCAACCTCCACCTTTCAGAATCAGCGGGCGGACCGGCAGGGCCTGCACCTGAGGCGGCGACACCGGTAGCGCCGACTGTTAGTCGGCCCACGGAAACCGCGCCACAAGCGACCCAACCCGCACCCCAGCCACCTCCGACGGAACCCACCCGATGAGCCGCCTGCGCGACAAACCGTGGGTGCTGCCGGTCAGCATCGTGCTGGCGCTGCTGCTGGGCCTGCTGCCGTTGCCGGAACTGCTGCAGCCGCTGCGTCCCTACTGGCTGGCGCTGGTGCTGGCGTACTGGGTGATCGAAGCGCCGGACCGGGTCGGCCTGGGCGTGGCGTTCATCTGCGGCGTGATCGCCGACCTGCTGTATGGCGGCGTCCTGGGTGAACAGGCGCTGCGACTGGTCATGCTGACCTTCATCCTGCAGCGCTTCCGCGCGCGCATCCGCTTCTTCCCGATGTCCCAGCAGGTGCTGGCGATCGGCGGGCTGCTGTTCAACGACCGCATCGTCAGCGCGGTGGTCCATATCGCCGTTGGCGAACCGACCCTGCCGTGGTCGTACTGGTGGGCGCCGCTGCTGGGCATGGGCCTGTGGCCGCTGGTGTTCGTGCTGCTCGACGCGGTCCGCTTCGGACGTCGCGGGCGCTGACATGTACGTGCGCCGCCAGGCCAAGAATCCCCACGCCGAAGCCGAACAGTTCCGGCGCCGCGCCGCGCTGGGGTTCCTCGGCGTGCTGGTCTGCCTGCTCGGCCTGGGCGGCTGGTACTTCAAGCTGCAGGTGCTGGACCACGACATCTACGCTACGCGTTCGGAGGCCAACCGGATCAAGCCACGACCGGTGGTACCCGGACGCGGCATGATCTATGACCGCAACGGGCGCCTGCTGGCTGAAAACGTGCCTGCCTTCCGGCTGGACATTACCCCGGACAAGGTCAAGGACATGGACGCCACCCTGGCCGGGCTGGCGAAGATCCTCACCCTCAGCCCCGAAGACATCGAGACCTTCAACAAGTCGCGCAAGGCGCGCCGCAGCTTCCTGCCGGTAACGCTGAAACTGCGCGTGACCGATGAGGAAATGGCGCGCTTCGCGGTCGACCGCTGGCGCTATCCGGGCGTGGAGCTGGAACCGTACCTGACCCGCCGCTACCCCTACGGCGATCTGTTCGCGCACATCATCGGCTACGTCGGCCGGGTCGATGACAAGGACCTGGAGATGCTGGGCGAGGGCAATGCCGCGCTGACCCACATCGGCAAGTCCGGGCTGGAGCGCTATTACGAGACCCAGCTGCGCGGCAAGGTCGGCTACGAGCAGGTCGAAACCAACGTGCAGGGCCGCGCCATCCGCACCATCGGCCGGGTCCCTGCCCAGTCCGGCAGCGACCTGCGCCTGTCCATCGACGCCGACCTGCAGCGCGCCATGGTGGCCGCGTTCGGTGAGTTCGAAGGGTCGGCCGTGGCGATGGATCCGCGCACCGGCGAGGTGCTGGCCATGGTCAGCCTGCCATCGTACGACCCCAACCTGTTCGTCAACGGCATCTCGCACACCGACTTCAAGGCGCTCAACGACAACCCGTCGCGCCCGCAGTTCAACCGCCTGGTGCTGGGTGGGGTGGCGCCGGGTTCTACGATCAAGCCGCTGATCGGCCTGGCCGGACTGGACAGCGGCACCCGCCGCCCCGAAGACCGGATCTACTCCAGCGGCATGTTCTACCTGCCGGGCACCTCGCGCGGCTGGGGCGACGCCAACCGCAGCGGCCACGGCTGGACCGACCTGCGCAAGTCGATCACCCAGTCGGTCAACACCTATTACTACAAGCTCGCCCTGGACATGGGGATCGAGAAGTTCGATCACTACATGGGCTACTACGGCTTCGGCCAACCCACCGGCATCGACCTCACCGGCGAAATCGGCGGGATCCTGCCGTCGCCGCAGAACAAGGCGAAGGCGCGCAAGGAGCGCTGGTACCCGGGCGACACGGTCAACGTCAGCATCGGCCAGGGCGACTGGAAGGTGACCCCGCTGCAGCTGGTGCATGGCGTGGGCGGCATCGCCAATGGCCAGCTGCGCACCCCGCACCTGGTGATGCAGCAGCGCGAAGGCTTCGACGCCGACTGGGTGGCCACCCCGGCCGGTGCCAGCAAGCCGGTCAGCCCCAGCCCGGGCAACCTGCAGGCGGTGCGCGAAGGCATGATGGGCACCATGCGCCCTGGCGGCAGTGGCGCCCGCGCTGCGGCCGGCGCGCCCTACACGATTGCCGGCAAGACCGGTACCGCGCAGGTGATCAGCCGCCGCGGCACCGCCGCGGTGAATCCCAAGAGCCTTCCCATGCACCTGCGCCACCGCTCGTTGTTCGTCGGCTTTGCCCCGGCCGAAAATCCGGTGATTGCACTGGCCATTGCGGTCGAAGGCGGCGGCTACGGCGGTTCGGCGGCGGCACCGATCGCGCGCAAGCTGTTCGACGCCTGGCTGCTGGGCAAGATGCCCGATGGCATGGAGTCGCTGGACAGTGCGCGCGGTACCACCGCCATCGGCATCACCGCGTTCGAAGGCGACAGCACCGCGCGCGAGGCCGGCGACATCGCCGCCGCGGCGCTGGAGGGGGTGCCGGTGCAGGTCGGCCTGCCCGAACCGGTCCCGGCGCCCGTCCCCGTGCCCGGCACGCCCCCGGCCCCTGCTGCTGCCCCCCCGACGCCACCGGAGCGCGGCCGATGAAGGTGTTCCTGCGCTGGGCGACCGACATGGTCGTCCGCTTCTGCAGCACCCTGGACTGGGTGCTGTGCCTGGCCCTGGGCGCGCTGATGCTGATCGGCCTGTCGGTGCTCAAGAGCGCCGGCGGCGACGGCCTGGTGTACGCACAGGCGGCACGCTTTGCGGTGGGCCTTGCCGCGCTGTGGATGATTTCGCGGGTGTCGATCCTGCGCATCCGCTCGGCCACGCCCCTGATCTATGCGATCTCGATGATTCCACTGCTGGCCGTGTTCGTGCTGGGTACCGGCAAGTACGGCCGCCAGTGGCTGGACCTGAAACTGTTCTACCTGCAGCCGGCCGAGCTGCTCAAGGTGAGCCTGCCGATGATGGTGGCCTGGTACCTGCACCGCATGCCGCTGCCGCCCCGGTTCACGACCGTGCTGGTCAGTGCGGTGATCATCGGCGTGCCGACCGGGCTGGTGATGCTGCAGCCGGACTTCGGGACCGGCGTGCTGATCGCCGCCAGCGGCGCCTTCGTTCTGTTGCTGGCCGGCCTGCCGTGGTGGTGGGTGGGCGTGGCGGTGGGCGGGGTGGCAGCGGCGGCTCCGGTGGCCTGGATGTGGCTGCTGCGGCCGTACCAGAAGGACCGCATCATGATGTTCCTGGACCCGGAAAGCGATGCGCTCGGCGCGGGCTGGAACATCATCCAATCCAAGATCGCGATCGGTTCCGGCGGCCTGGATGGCAAGGGCTGGGGCCAGGGCTCGCAGTCGCACCTGAACTTCATTCCCGAACAGACCACCGACTTCGCCTTCTCCGTGCTCAGCGAAGAGTTTGGATGGATCGGCGTGGCCATCGTCCTGGCGTTGTACCTGGTGGTCATCGGGCGCTGCCTGTGGATCGCATCGCAGTCGCGCGACTCCTATTCCCGCCTGCTGGCCGGGGCCACCGGCCTGGCCTTCTTCGTCTACGTGCTGGTCAACGGCGGCATGATCTCCGGCCTGCTGCCGGTGGTGGGCGTACCCATGCCGCTGATCAGCTACGGCGGGACCTCGGCGGTGTCGTTGCTGGCCGGGTTCGGCCTGGTCATGGCCGCGCGCAGCCACAATCCGGTGCACGGCGGCTACAGCTGACGCGGCGGCAAACCGACGCGACCCCTTATGTATAGTCAAAACAACGGCAACCTGAGCGCCGTGTTTTGCGCAATCGGGGCTTTGGAACGATATGAATATGCCGAAACCGGCAGCGCTGGTGCGGGCCGCGTCAACATGTCGGCAACAAAATGAGATGTTGCTCACAGAACTGAATGCGCTTGATCACGATCAATGGACTTGTCGTAAACGGCCTGCACAATGGCGGCCCGCAGCAGCTGCGCAGTCAGCCAAGTGACGCGTCCGAGCGCTGCGGGACGTAGTTGACCTGACGGGTACAGGGGGTGCGACGTTGCGCTGGGGAGTAGCGCGTCGCGCTGGTATCGACCTGGTCGGTAATGCCGGTCGCGCCCATGGGGATGGGGGCGCGACCGGCCATACCTTGACCGGGGATTTACACGTCGTCTTAACGAACGGGTTCCTGTCTACGCAAATCGTTGGGATTCATGGTGTTAGGGGTTTTATTTCATCTTTGACCTGCTAACCTGCGGCGATGATTCGACGCACTTTGGCCTGCATGCTTACGCTCGGTTTGGTTGCCTGCGCGACCCAGCCGCATTCCCCGTCACCGCCGCCGCAGGCGTCGGGTGCGCCCAACAAACCCGGGGCCGCGCACAAGGGGCCGGCCGAGGCCGCGCCCGAAGCCGCCGCCGCCACCGCGCCGCCGGTCGACCTGACCCCGGTGCCGTTCGAGATCGCCCGGGCCAACTTCGTACGCGATACCGCCGCACGCTATGGCATCCCGGCCGCGCAGATCGACGCCACCCTGGCCCAGGCACAGGTGCGCGACCCGATCATCGCGGCCATGTCGCGCCCGGCAGAGCGGGTCAAGCCGTGGAACGAGTACCGGCCGATGTTCATCAGCCAGGCGCGGATCGACGGCGGCAGGAAATTCCTGGCCCAGCACCGCGACGAACTGATGCGGGTGCAGGAACGTACCGGTGTACCGGCCGAAGTGATCGTGGCGATCATCGGCGTTGAAACCAGTTACGGGGCCAACACCGGCAGCTACCGGGTACTCGATGCGCTGTACACCCTGGCGTTCAACTATCCGCGCAGCGGCGACCCGGCCAAACTGGAACGCGAAGTACGCCGTGAACTCTATTTCCGCGATGAACTGGCGCGCCTGTTCGCGCTGAGCCGTGACGAAAAGCTGGACATCCTGGCGATCAAGGGCAGCTACGCCGGCGCCATGGGCATGGGCCAGTTCATGCCCTCCAGCTATCTGGATTTCGCCGTGGACGGCAACGGCGATGGTCGCCGCGACCTGTTCAACAGCTACGACGACGTGTTTTCCTCGATCGCCAATTACTTCGTCAGGAAGGGCGGCTGGGTGCGCGGCGGCCCGGTCGCCGTGCCGGCCACCCTGGCTGCCGGACGGACCCCGTTCGATCCTGTCGACTGGACCCCGACCTGGACGTTGCCCGACCTGGCCCAGCGCGGTTACCAGCCCAGCGAACCGGTTCCCGTCGGGTTGACGGCGACCCCGATCACGCTGGAAGGCAGCGCCGGCAAGCAGTACTGGCTGGGCTTCCAGAACTACTACGCGATCACCCGTTACAACCTTTCCAAAATGTATGCGATGGCCGTGTACCAGCTGTCCCAGGCCATCGCCGGACAGGAGCTGCCGCCGGCATGAACGCATTCGCACACTGCAGATGGCTGGTTCCCGGCCTGATGATCCTGGCGCTGGCCGCCTGCAGCAGTGCGCCCAGCAAGCCGCCCACCGCCAGCGCGGGCGCGGGCAAGCCCGGGGGCACGCTGGTGCAGCGCCCGGGCAAGGGCGCGCGGCCTGCGCATTGTCCGGAGGGCTCGCCGTACAAGGCCGCCACCGAAGACCCCAGCACGCGCGGGGACTATCGCGCGGGCGGGCTGTACAAGCCCGGGGTCAACGACAGTACGCCCACCTACATTCCCAACGTGGCCTGCATTCCCGAACCGGAGGTGGTGGACCTGCCGCGTTCGCCGGTGGGCAACAAGACGCCCTATGCGGTGCTGGGCAAGCAGTACCAGGTCATGGACAGCACCCGCGGTTATGCCGAGAAGGGCACCGCGTCGTATTACGGCGCGAAGTTCCACGGCCGCCTCACCTCCAACCGCGAGGTGTACGACATGTACGCCTTCACTGCCGCACACAAGACCCTGCCGTTGCCGAGCTTCGCGCGGGTAACCAACCTGGACAACGGCGAGTCGGTGATCGTTCGGGTCAACGACCGCGGACCCTTCCACGACGGCCGCGTGGTCGACCTCAGCTACGCCGCCGCGGTGCGCCTGGGCATCACCCAGCGCGGCACCGGCAACGTGGAGGTGCGCGCGCTGCAGCCCGGCGATGACAACCTGCTGGCCGACAAGCCGTCGCGGCGCGAGCGCCGCGCGGCGGCCACGGCCGCAGCGGTCGTGGCCGCCACGCCCCCGCCCCCGCGCAGCGCCAGCGAGATGGACCGCCTGGTGGGCGCGCTGCCGCCCAGCCCTGCGGCCGCGCGACCCGCCGCGACCCAGGCTGCCTCGCTGGAGACCGGCCCGGTCACCGTGAGCAGCTTGCCGCCGACAGCGCCGGTGGCCGCCGCGCGTCCACTGCCGGCGGCCGTTGCCGCGCCGTCGCTGCAGCAGCAGGTCGGCAACGTGCTGCTGCAGGTGGCCAGTTTTGCCAGTCGCGAAAACGCCACCAAGGCGCTGGGCCAGCTGTCCTCGGCGGGCATCGTGGGGGCCAGCATCAGCGACATCGTGAGCGGGGGCCGCACGTTGTGGCGCCTGCGCGTGCCGGCGACCGACCATGCCACGGCGTCGGAACTTGCCGGCCGCATTGCCGGTCTGGGATTCGGTGCGCCACAGATAGTCAAAGAGTAAACGGCCTACAATGGCCCACCCCTGTACCCCCCTTGGCGCCTTCCTGGAGCTTGCTGTCCGATGAAATTCCGCTTTGCCGCTGCTGCCCTGGCCACGACGTTGTTCGTGGGCATGGTCTCCGCCCAGACCCCCTTGCCGACCCCGGCCCCGGCCCCCGCGCCCGCCGCGGCTCCGACTGCCGTGGCGACGCCGCCGGCGCCCAAGCCCAGCGTGGCCAAGGCCTGGATCCTGATGGACTACGCCACCGGCCAGGTGCTGGCGGGCGAGAACATCAATGAACAGCTGGCGCCGGCCAGCATCACCAAGGTGATGACCTCCTACGTGGTCGCCGCCGAAGTGAAGAACGGCAAGGTCCGCACCGACGACCAGGTGATGATGAGCGAGCGCGCCTGGCGCGAAGGCGGCGCCGGCACCGACGGCAGCTACAGCGGCTTCCCGGTCAACCAGACCGCACGCCTGGAAGACATGGAAAAGGGCATGGCGATCCAGTCGGGCAACGACGCGGCGATCGCGCTGGCCGAACACGTGGCCGGCAGCGAAGAGGCGTTCGCTTCGCTGATGAACAGCTACGCCGCCAAGATCGGCATGAAGGATTCGCACTTCGTCAACGCCCACGGCCTGAGCGCCGAAGGCCACCACACCACCGCCTACGATTTGGCACTGCTGGGCCGTGCGTTCGTGCGTGACTACCCGGAAACCTACGCCTACAACAAGGTGAAGGAATTCACCGTCGGCAACATCACCCAGCCCAACCGCAACCTGCTGCTGTGGCGCGACCAGAGCGTGGACGGCATCAAGACCGGTCACACCTCCGAAGCGGGCTACTGCCTGATGAGCTCGGCCCAGCGTGGCGACCAGCGCCTGATCGCGGTGGTGCTGGGCGGCGCCTCGGAGAAGCAGCGCGCCGATGACAGCCTGGCGCTGCTCAACTGGGGCTTCCGCTTCTTCGAAACCCATCGCATGTACGAGCCGGGCAAGGCCGTGGCCGAACACAAGGTGTGGAAGGGCAAGGCCGATACCCTGCAGCTGGGCGTGGCCCAGCCACTGCTGGTGAGCGTGCCGCGGGGCCGTTACAACGACCTCAAGCCGAGCATCGACGTGCCCAAGACCCTGGAAGCCCCGTTCACCGCAGGCCAGCAGGTCGGTACGCTGAAGGTCACCCTGGATGGCAAGGTGGTGGCGCAGGCCCCGCTGGTGGCAGTGGCCGCGGTGGAAGAAGCCGGCTTCTTCAAGCGCCTGTGGGACAGCTTCTGGATGTGGTGGGAATCGGAATAACGGTTCCCTGGTTCGTCCTGGAAATGCAAAAAAAAGACCGGCTCGCGCCGGTCTTTTTTCTTTTCGGTGTGCCCACCAACGGTGGGCACCTACCCGCAGATCGCTATAGCGATCTGCTGATCGTGAACGACCCGTAGATCGGCGACTGGTCCTGCAGGTCGAACTCGCGGGTGCTGTGGTAACGGGCGAGGGCGAACTTCCAGCGGTTGTACATCACCGCCAGGCCGTAGCCGCCCTGGGCGACCCAGTTGCGCTTGTCCACGCTGTGGCTGTTGCGGAAGGTGTTGCCATCCAGGGTGATGTCGCGGATTACCCAGGCCGCGTCGGTGGTGGCGAACAGGTGGAACGACCAGCCGGTCGGCTTGCCACCGCGGGTGGGCGCGGTGTTTTCGCCGGCCGGGCGCAGCGGCGTGCTGCCGAAGTCGTCCGGCAGCTTCCAGCCCACGCGGACTTCGCCGCCGGCATTGAGGTGGGTAGCCAGGTTGCCGACCGCGCCGCCGTAATGGCTGATCGCATCCCAGCCCCAGCCGGCCAGGTTGTCTTCGGCATCGCCCCAGCGGTGCATGCGCTCGTGGGTGAGCATGACCACCGGCTCGTTGTGCAGCTGGTTGTCCCAGCCCTGGAATTTCTCATCGCCCAGCAGGTCGTGCACGGCATCCTGGACTTCCTTGCCCAGTGCCCATGGCCCGACCACGCCCAGGGTCAGCTGGGTGGTCTGCAGGTAGTCGCCACGGCGGGCGTTGTAGCCGAAGCTGCCCACCAGCACGCCGGCGTAGGGCCGGTCGTCCTCGATCACGTCGCGACGGGTGAAGTCCTTGGGGGTATAGATCTGCTGGGCGAAGCTGAACAGCATGTTCTGCTGCTCGAATTCGCCAGGTGCCAAGCGCTCGAGGTGGCGGTTCACCCAGCGCGCCAGGCGCGGCAGGCAGGGGTCGTCGGTGTAGTCGACCAGGTTGGGCGAGACCAGGGTGATCTGGGCGCCGTTGGTGTAGCCCTGGTCCTGGTCGGCGCCACCGAACAGATCGTTGTCGACGCGGAAATTGACCTGGGGCGGGTGCTCGCGCATGGCGTCGGGCCCGCATTGGTCGGCTGCCTGTACCGCAGGGGCGGCAGCTGCAAGGACGCCGGCAAGAGCGGCCGGCAACGCGTATCGCTTCAGAAGCATAAGGTTCCCGCTGATGGTTTATTCATTTTTAAGCGGGAGCAGGGTATGCAGGGCGTGATGCCCTGACCAGCGCCGCGCACGCACTGGTGCGTCTTGTTCGTGAAGACCGATTTTCACGTAGCGTTGGGCGCCGCTGTGGCCACGTTCGCGCAGCGCTTGGGTTCAGGCGCATCCGTCCCCATAATCGCGGACATGGAAATCAAGTCTGACAATCCCGATCACGGCTTCCAGTTCCCCGGTCAGTTCGAGCTCAGTGCCATGGGCCCGGCAAACATCGGTCTGGAGCACGAACTTCCGCACCTTCTGCAGCAGAAGGGCATCCAGGTGCTCAAAGAGCGCATCACCTGGAAGACCTCGTCCAACAGCAAGTATGTGGCGGTCAAGCTGGTCTTCATGGCCGAAAGCCGCGAACAGCTCGACCTCGCCCATGCGGCGTTGCGCGACCACCCGGAAGTGAAGTGGACGCTGTAACCCAATGCGAAACCCAGGCTGCTCCGGGCCAGCGCCCGGCGCAGCCGGCCATCGTGCGCGACCTCGGGCGCCAGCCCTACGCGCCGGTGTGGCATGCAATGCAGCGTTTCACTGATGCGCGTACGGACGACACCGCGGACGAACTGTGGGTGGTCGAGCACGATCCGGTGTTCACCCTGGGCCAGGCCGGCAAGGACGAGCATGTGCTGGCGCCGGGCGACATCCCCGTACTGCACGTGGACCGTGGCGGCCAGGTGACCTACCACGGGCCCGGCCAGATCGTGGTGTATCCGCTGCTGCAGCTGCGTCGGCTGGGGATCGGGGTGCGCGATTACGTGTGCCGGATCGAGCAGGCCATCATCGACACGCTGGACGAATGGAATATCGGCGCTGAACGGCGCGATGGCGCGCCCGGGGTGTACGTGGGCGGGGCCAAGGTCGCCGCGCTCGGCATCCGCGTGCGCCGGGGCTGCACGTTCCATGGCCTGGCGTTCAACGTGGCGATGGACCTGGAGCCGTTCCACCGCATCAATCCCTGTGGCTACCAAGGGCTGCAGGTCACCTCGGTGGTAGACTTGGGGGGACCGTCCGGCATGGCGGCCGTCACGCCGGTACTGCTGGGCCATCTGGCCCGCCAGTTCGGGTTGGACCTCCAGCCTGCCACGGACCTGCCCGATCTGACTGACGCGGCCTGAGCGCCGCCGACCAAGGCCATGACTGAAACCACCGCTCGCATCATTCCCCTGCAGGTCGTGCAGGGCGACACGCCGTCCGCCGCGCCGTTGCAGGCGGGGGTCAAACAGCTGGGCGGTGACAAGATCGGCCGCTCGCCGGTGCAGTTCGCCGACGCGCCGGTGCTGCGCAAGCCGTCGTGGATCCGGGTGCGGATTCCGTCGGGCAACGCGGTGCAGACGCTGAAGGCCAAGCTGCGCGAGAACCGCCTGGTGACCGTGTGCGAGGAAGCCAGCTGCCCGAACATCCACGAGTGCTTCAGCCACGGCACCGCCACCTTCATGATCCTGGGCGAGGTCTGCACCCGGCGCTGCTCGTTCTGCGATGTGGCCCACGGCCGGCCGAAGCCGCCGGACGCGGGTGAGCCGGCCAGCCTGGCCCAGACGGTGGCCGACATGGGCCTGAAGTACGTGGTGGTGACCAGCGTGGACCGCGACGACCTGCGCGACGGCGGTGCCCAGCACTTCGCCGACTGCATCGGGGCGATCCGCGCCAAGTCGCCCAACACCCGCATCGAGGTGCTGACCCCGGACTTCCGTGGCAAGGGCCGCATGGAGCGGGCGCTGGACATCCTGGCGACCAACCCGCCGGACGTGTTCAACCACAACATCGAGACCGTGCCGGACCTGTACCGCAACGTGCGGCCGGGTGCCGATTACCAGTGGTCGCTGACCCTGCTGAAGAACTTCAAGGCGCAGCATCCGTCCATCGCCACCAAGTCCGGCATCATGCTGGGCCTGGGCGAGGACATGGACCAGGTGCGGGCGACCCTGCGCGACCTGCGCGCGCACGACGTGGACATGATCACCATCGGCCAGTACCTGCAGCCGACCGCGCACCACCACCCGGTGCTGCGCTACTGGACCCCCGAGGAATACAAGGAACTGGAGGTCTACGGCTACGAGCTCGGCTTCAGCCACGTGGCCTCCGGCCCGATGGTGCGCTCCTCGTACCACGCGGATGTGCAGGCAAAGGGAGCAGGCGTCGCCTGAGCCTTGGTTCTTCTCCCGTCTGATTGGAGCGTGCGCTTCCTTCAGACGCGGCTGCCGGTGGGGCGAGCGCGGGGCCGCCATGCCCTTGCCTGCGAATGTCCCCCGGCGTCGGCCTGCGGCCGCCCCCTCCTCCTTTACT
>NZ_JBITVZ010000022.1:67960-68575 GCF_044543385.1 Stenotrophomonas sp. NPDC077420 | reverse complement strand
AGTTGGCCGGCAAAATGCTGCCGTGCCAATGGATGGAGGTGTCCGCGCCATGGAGGGAGTTAGCGGGCAATGCATTGGAGACACGCAGGTTGACCGTGGTGCCTTCCCGCCAACGCAGCAACGGCGCCGGAACGGACCCATTGACGGTGATCGCGGTGCGGGTCTTGCCGGTGAAGTTCATCGGCGTCTCGCCGATGGTTAGGTCAAACTCGGTGCCCGATAGTACGTTGGGTTGTCCCGGGCCCTTGAGCGCCCAACTGGCTTTGGGCCAGAAACCTAATCCTGCGACTGCGCCTCCCAAGGCCAAGCCCTGGACAAATCGCCGCCGCGAAGGTAGCAGCGGCGGTCCACCGTGTGGACCACGAAAATCATCATGCGACATGAAAATGCTCCAAGCGTCGTGTTGCCACCGGCGGGCGGTGGTACAGAGCGGGCGGCTGGCCTATAAATAGGCATGCAAGCCACACCAACGGCGCCATTGCGGCGCTTAGGGACGCTTAGCCGATCGGTGGTCGGATCAGATGAGGCAAGGCAGGTGCCGCATGCCCTAGGGGCAGCGGCATGACATCCAGGCCCAAGGCCAGTTGCACCGAAACATGCAGGCGCGCCGGAAGT
>NZ_JBITVZ010000022.1:0-67950 GCF_044543385.1 Stenotrophomonas sp. NPDC077420 | reverse complement strand
ACTTGCAACAGTCGGGACCGGCATGGTCGCCATGCCCAGTGCCAGCCCTTTCAATCGAGGTGGCATCGGGATGATTCTCAGCACTGTGATGGGCGACGCAGTCTTCGTCGCCTTGCACCGCGGCAGCCACTTCGCTGGCCTGCGCTTCCATGGCCGGGTTCATACTGATCGACGCAAATGCCGACCACGCGCCGTTAAGCACGAGCATGACGATCAGGAGCAGTCGCAGTAGAAGTGAGGAGGCTGACACGGGCGACATTGTAAATCACTTTAGACAAGGCGCGTGTGTATCGGTCGTGAACAAAATCTCAAGTAGGCCTGAGATGCCGCCACTTGTCAGTCGCACTAGTCACGGCCACTGCAGCTCCCTCCAGGAGCGCCCAATGGGCGGGTTGAGGCGAAGGGTTGCCCATAGGGCTAGCGCTTGTTCGGTTTACTTCTCGGGTGTGGCCTCGATCAGCTTCACCAACTCCCGCTTCTGCTGCTTGCTTAGCGAGCCCCAGCGCAGGAGCAACTTGGCCAGCAGATCATCGTCGGTGTAAAGGAAGGCGGCGGGGATCCCCAACGCTTGGGCCAACCGCTCAGCAGTCTCCAGCTTGGGCTCGTGCTTGCCACGTTCGTACTGGTTGACTCGGGGGCTGGCCACGTAAGGATCCAGACCGGCCCGGATGCCCAACTCCTTCTGCGACAAACCCGTGTGCAGGCGGGCTTGTTGGAGGCGTCGAGCGAAGGTCGGTGTTGAGTCGACGGACAAAGTCACGCGCACCCCCCATGGAAACCCCATAAGGATGGCGGATGTGGGGTTAAGCCGAGATACGTGCAAAAATGCCCCCCAGAATTTTTTTTTCTTCCGTGAAATCATTTGGTTGCCGGATTTTTGTTGGTACCTGAACTGTCGGCGCGATCGGGCCGCAACTGCGCCAGCAACTGCTCCAAGGTGTCCTGGCGCACACCGGCACGCAACGCTTCGGCCTCGGCTTGTTCACGCCGTTCTCGCTCCTTGGCCAAGTCGGCGTGAGCATTGGCCAGCTTGACCCGTGCGCTCTCCAACGCTTGGGCGTCCTGGGTCCAGCGTGCCAGCAAGGCCTGGTACTCCGCAGCCGTAAGCCGCAGCGCGTCCAGCTCCTTCCGCTGGTCGTCCGCAGCTTGCCGCACCTGCGCCAGTTCCCTCTCTAGGCGGCTGTGGCGTTCCAGCCACTGCCCGTTGTCGCGGTTGAGCTGAACCAGTTCGTGGTTCTTGGCGGTCAGCGCCTCGTTGGCCTGGCGCAGCGCGACCTGCAGTTCCTGCACCTGGTGCTCGTGGCGGCGCTGTTCCTGTTCGCGTTGGTCCTTGACCGAGGTGCGGTAGTGCTCCAACGCCTCGCGAGCATGCTGGTGCTTCTGCTCCAGCGACTGGGCATGCGCCTCGTGCTCCGCCAGCCGCGCGGTCAGTCCCGCGATCCGTTCGCCGAGCTGCGCGACCTCGGTGACCCGTTCGGCCAAGGCCTGCTGGGCTGCGGCGTGGGTCGTCTTTTCTTCGCGTAAGGCAGTTTCAATGCGCTGAAGCTGCGCGCTCAGCGTGGACGCCTCCTGCTGGGTGCGTTCCAGCGCCTCGCTACGCTCCTGCAAGTGCGCTTCGAAGCGCTGCCGGGCCTCGGCGATTACAGCCTCGGCCTCCTCGTGTAGGCGACCGGCAAGCCGACCGACCAGGTCCTGTAGCGCGTCGCTGACCGCGACCTTGGCGCCAAGGCCTTGCCCTTCATCTTCTTCCAGCTCCTTCAGGTAGCGGTGAATGGTTGTCTTGGAGCCGGTGTTGCCCAGCGCCACCCGCACCGCGTCCACCGACGGGTGTTTGCCCTGTGCCCGCAGCGCATCGCGGGCCTTCTGGATGTCGCTCTTGTACAAGCCGCCGCGTGCCATCGCACTCTCCGACTATTTCGTAATGTATTACATACCACGTAATTACATACCAATCAAGTTACACTACTCGCCGAGTACGGGTCGTATCTAAAGGCGGGATAATATTGAATTATCCCGCGTAACCAGCGTTTCGGCCATTTCAAGTCGTCAAAACAGTACGAAACCGCCCAAGGCTGGCGATCCCTGGGTAGTTTGGCCCAGAGCGGAAAGGAGGCCAGCCGGGGTGCAAGCAGGCGCCGCCACCGAACTCGTTGGCCATCAAAGGACTGTGCATGCCGATCGAACGTATCGTCATCGACAATTTCAAGTCGTTTCGCCATCTGGACCTGCCCCTCAACGCCCACATGAACCTGGTGGTGGGCGACAACGAGGTCGGTAAGTCCACCCTGCTGGAGGCCATCCACGTGGTGGTCACCGGGCAACTGCATGGGCGCAATCTCGCCTACGAGCTCACGCCCTACCTGTTCCACCAGCCCGCGGTGCAGGAATATCTGGCGACCCTTGCTGCAGGCACGCCGGCTTCGCCGCCACGGATCTCCATCGAAGCCTATCTGGGCGCAGATGTCGCGCTGGCGTCGTTGCGCGGCACCAACAACTCCCTGCGCTTGGATACCGCCGGCATCCGGCTGCTGGTCGAGCTCAACGACGACTACCGCGAGGAGTTCAACGCCTACCTGCAGCAGCACCAGGGTGCGGTCAGCCTGCCGGTGGAGTACTACACGGTGCGCTGGTATTCCTTCGCCAACAATGGCGTCACCGCTCGCAGCATTCCGTTCGATTCGACCATCATCGACACTCACGGCATCAAGACCTTGTCCGGTGCCGATCGCTATATCGCCGGCATCATCGATCAGGCACTGACGCCTGCGCAGCGCGTCTCGCTGTCGTTGAGCTTCCGCCGCATGCGGCAGAGTTTTTCCGAAGAGGCGGACGTGGCGGCCATCAATGCGTACCTGACCGAGCACACCGGGGACATCAGCCACCGGGCGCTGACGGTGGGTGTGGACACATCGCCGCGCTCAACATGGGAAACCAGCTTGTCACCTTACCTGGATGAGCTCCCGTTCACCCAGGCCGGCAAGGGTGAGCAAAGCGCGGTGAAGATGAAGCTGGCGATGCACGCGGCCGGCGCTGCCCACGTGCTGCTGATCGAGGAGCCGGAGAACCATCTGTCCTATTCCAGCATGACCCAGCTGATCGACAAGATTGCGGCCCTCTCCACCGCCCAGCAGGTGATCATCGCCACCCACAGCAGCTTCGTGTTGAATAAGCTGGGCGTGGACAACGTGATCCTGTTCAGCGCGCAGGGCCAGATGAAGCTGGACCAGCTGCCGAGCGATACCCATGACTATTTCATGAAGCTGCCGGGCCACGACACGCTGCGATTGATCCTGGCCAAGCAGGCGATCCTGGTGGAAGGCCCTTCCGACGAGCTGATCGTGCAGCGCGCCTACAGCGACCACCATGGCGTGGCGCCGATGGCTCGCGGCGTAGACATCATTTCGGTCAAGTCGCTGGCATTCAAGCGCTTCTTGCAGATTGCAGATCGGCTGAAAATCCAGGCCAAGGTGATCACCGACAATGATGGCGATATCGCCGTTGTGCAGGAGCGCTATGCCGAACACATCAACGCGATCTATTACGATTCCGACGAAAGCGCCCCATCGCTGGAAGAGCAGCTGATCAAAGCCAACTCGCTGGCCGAACTCAATACCGTGCTGGGCAAGACGTTTGCCGATGAGGTGGCGCTGCTCAAGTACATGAAGGGCCATAAGACCGATACGGCCCTGGCGATCTTCAACAGCCCGCACTCGATCAGGTTCCCGGACTATGTCCAGCGCGCCATCACCTAACCGGGTCCTGCTTTCGGCGGCCGGCTCGGGCAAGACCACCTTGCTGGTCCGGCAGGCCCTGGAGCGGCCTGGGCGTCGCATCGCGATTGTCACCTACACGCTGGAGAATCTAGAAGAGATCCGGCGCTCGTTTGAGGTCCACGCCGGTGCGGTCCCCGTGCATGTCACTTTGCACAGCTGGTATGGCTTCCTGCTGTGCCAGTGCATCCGCCCGTACCAGGCAGCGCTTTGCCCTGAGCCTCGCATCGAGACCATCCTGTTCGTAGAAGGTGTCACCAATAACAGGGCCCCACGCACCCAGGTGGCGCGCCACTACTTGGCAGGCAACCGGATGTATTCGGACCGGGCGGCCGATTTCGCTGTGCGCTGCGATGAGCTCACCCAAGGTCAGGTCATGGCACGCCTGGCGGCCATGTACGACGAGCTCTACATCGACGAAGTTCAGGACCTCGCCGGCTTTGATCTGGATCTGGTCGAGCGGCTGTTGAAGAGCGGCATTGCCATCACGTTGGTGGGTGATACGCGGCAGGCGACGTATGCCACCAACTATGCTCAAAGGCACAGCCAGTATCGTGGACCCAATCTGGCAGCGCTGTTTCAGATTTGGGAGGCGGACGGCTTATGCCAGCTGGATCACCGCCTCATCAGCCTTCGCTGCGTCCAGGCCCTGTGCGATATGGCGGACACGCTCTATCCGCAGATGCCGCGAACCCAATCAGGCAATGGCGAGGTCACCGGGCACGATGGCATCTACCTCGTCGCTCCAGCGGATGTTGAAGCGTACATGCAGGAGTTTGCGCCCACCGTGCTCCGGCATGACCGGCGGCAAGCGTGCGACGGACTACCGGCCGTGAACTTTGGGCAGTGCAAGGGCCGCACCTACAGCCGGGTCCTCATCTTTCCGAACGGCCCGCTGACACAGTACCTGCGCACGGCAGATGCAGCGCGTATCACCGCCCCACCAAAGTACTACGTGGCCTTCACCCGGGCGCGGCAAAGCGTGGCCTTTGTGTATGCCGGCGCGTGCGCGTTGCCGGGTTATCAGCTCTATGCGCCCGCCAACGCAGACGCATAGAGCCACGGGCGATCACATTTTCTTCAAGGGCGCCGCTGTGGGCTGTGGTGGCACCGGACCCGGGTCGTTGAAGCACAGCATGACCTGATCGATGTCAAATTGATCGGCCAGCACGCGGGCGATCACCGCATGCACCAGGTCCAGGTCGACCGAGGGCGCAGCGACGGTGATGGTGGCCGCGATCGCACGACCGCGCTCTTTGGCGGGGACTAGGCGCAGGTCATCCACCGCTTTCACGCCGGGGTCGGTAAACATCGCCGTACGCACTTGTTCCAGCTCGGCTTCATTCATGTTGGCGGTGACTCCAGGGAATGTGATTGTCAGGCGGGATAGGTCTGAATCTTGCAATCAAAAAACACCGGCCTTGCCAGCAAGGTTGGTAGGCGGGGGACAGGCTCCGGCCGATGACGACTGTCGCCAGCGACCGCTGCAACCCTGAGCGCGCATCTTTGAGGCTCCGGTGGGCTTCGGGCGCATTGAAACCAGAAGTCGCCACCACGGACCTACCTCGGGGTATTGCTTCCGGCCGGTAGAAGACCTCCACAAACGTGATCTCGATGCGCCACCTCTCACAGAGCGAGACTGACGACGGGTGGTCCCATCCGCCCTTGCGTCATATTTGTCGCGCTCGCAGTTGTCAAGAATTAGCCTCCATGATTTGGATTGGTTGATCGGATCCTATTTCCTGCGAGGCTTGGACCGAAGCCCCGGTGGTCTGCGTTGCTTAATAGGTTGCTTCAATCTCCACCGGCTCCATTCACTAGTAGATCCTTCAGCTATGAAGGTGACCAGAACCCACTTCAGTAAGGGAGAGAACCCCACCTCAGCATCACGAAGCAGGTTGGCCCAATACCTTCCGACTAGGAAGGAGAATAGACTCATGGCAGTGACAGACGATGCGAACCACGGCCAACTGATGTCACTGACGTTCGCTTGGATGCCTTTCTTGTACATGTAAACTGCAAACACCAGAGCAGCGCACTGCATCGAGATCACAACCGCGGTCGGCGTCGCCCGGGCTCTGTGGAGGGCGGCGGCGAAGAGAGTCTCCGCAAACGAGAAGCCGATCAGCAATAGAGCTGCACTCAGCATCGCTGGACCGAACTCCGCAATTCCGGCGAGTGACAGCACGATTGGAAGGAATGCAAAGGGGAGTGGCTCCAAGCAGAGGGTTGGATAGAATTTCACGAACAGTGGCCATCTCTTTACCGCGACCAGAATGATGTCTTGCATCATCGCAACTACCAATGCAGCAGCCGCACTCGTTAGCGCAATCGACACCGGTATCCAAAACATCATCTCTTCTGATGCCGGCGCGAAGGGCACCATGGCCGCTGCGCCCCAAATCGCTGCGGCCAAGAACGCGCCAATTGGGAGTGCGGCTGGCTTCCACATGGTCATACTCTGATCAGAATACGTGGCCAAATAGTCAGGCGCTCAAGGTCTGCACTGACGGCTCTGCAGCCATGTCTACGCCTCACCGTCATAGGGCCTCCCTTCCCCGGGGGGGGGCATAGGCCTTGATGGCGGTATCAGTCGATACCCAACCCGCGGCAGCGTCTGGATCATCTTTTCCTCAAACGGACCATCAATGCTTCGCCGCAGGCTGGACATCTGTGATCGCAGAAGATCCCCGTCGGGCAGGTCGTCACCCCAGAGAGTGTGCTCAAGCTGCCGCCTGGTCACAGCGGCAGGACTTGCCCGCATCAGCGCTTCAAGGAGCTTCCTGCAAGCTGGGTACAGATGCAGTCGTTTTCCAGCCCGTGTGGCCTCCAACGTACTCAGGTCCAACGTGAGCTCTCCGATCAGCAGCCGCCTCCTTGTTACGCGTCCCTCCGTACGGGAAACCAACGCCTCTAGGCGAACTTCGAGCTCCGGGAGCTCAAAAGGCTTGGTCACATAGTCATCTGCACCGGAGCGGAAAGCGATGATTTTGTCCGAGAGCGCAACCTTTGCAGCCAACATCACAACAGGAACTGAAACACCGTGATTCAACCGCAGCCTTCTCAGAACCTCCGGGCCTTCCATGCGAGGAAGCATCCAATCAAGAATGACTGCGTCGTAACCATTGGACGCCGCAAAGTGAAGGCCGGCGATGCCGTCCCCGATGGTATCAAGCTGATGCCCTCGGGCCTCGAAGTAGGCCAGAATCTTCAAAGCGACTTCTCGATCGCGCTCAATCACTAGAATTCGCATGTCACGACTGACGGAAGCCAAGGAGCCTCAGCGCATTGAATACAACCAACAAGGTTGAACCTTCATGCACTGCCACAGCCGGTCCAATGCCAAGACCTAGGATGGTCGCAGGAACCAACAACGCTACGACGCCCAGGCTCACATACACGTTCTGACGGATCACCCGTTTCGTGCGTCGACTAAGCGCTACAGAGAATGCAACCTGTCTCAAATCCTCAGACATAAGCGCGACGTCGGCAGTCTCCAGCGCTACGTCCGAAGAGGCGGCACCCATTGCAATTCCGACGCTGGCACTAGCCATTGCGGGTGCGTCATTCACACCGTCGCCGACCATTGCCACTCGCTCCGTCTCCTTCAACTGACGTATTGCCTTCACCTTGTCGTCAGGCATGAGATTTCCCCATGCCTCGTTTAGACCCACGTCCGTTGCCACGGCTTGAGCTACAGTCTGGTGGTCGCCAGAGATCATGATCATTCGTTGGATGCCCAAGCGCCTTAGCTTGTCCAGGGCTTCACGCGCCTCTGGCCGGGGCGTATCCATAAGGCCGATGACACCTAGGTCGCGATCACCTAGGCGAACGGCCATCGTGGTTCTGCCGGCGTTACGGAGCTCCTCAATGGCAGACTCCGCACCCGCGGATAGAGCGCCAATGCCGTCGTTACCGAACATTTCTGCCTTTCCTATCCACACGTCAATGCCGTTCACCTTCGCCTGAACGCCTCTTCCAGCGAAGTTAGCGAGGTCTGTCGCTACCATGACCGGTCCATCGCCCAGGCGAGTATTACCATCTCGAACGATAGCTGCGGCCAAAGGGTGGTCACTTAAAGCCTCGACGGCGACGGCAACGTGAAGCAGTTCCTGCTCTGTCGTTCCCTGCATCACTTTGATGTCGGTAATTCGCGGCTTGCCTTCAGTGAGCGTTCCAGTCTTGTCGAACGCGATGGCACGGACCATGCCCAGCTCCTCCAGTGGTGCGCCACCCTTGATGAGTACGCCACCTCGCGCAGCTCGCGCAATTCCCGCTAGAACCGCGCTTGGAGTCGCGATTGCCAGTGCGCAAGGGCTTGCCGCTACAAGTACCGCCATCGCTCGATAGAAGCTGTCGCGGAATGGCTCATCGATCACGATCCATGAGAAAAGTAACAGCACGGCCAAGATCAGAACAGCGGGAACGAATACCCTCTCAAACTTGTCTGTGAAGCGCTGCGTTGGCGATTTCCTGGTTTCGGCTTCGCTCACCATCTTGACGACGCGGGCCAGTGCCGATTCGCCTGATCGACGCGTGACTTCAACCTCCAGGGCGCCGGAGCCATTGATAGTGCCGGCGAAAACACGTGACTCCATTACCACCGAATCAGGTCGATCCCGTGCTAGAGCAGCGTCATTGACTGCCAGCTTATCAACCGGGATGCTTTCCCCGGTGACAGGGGCTTGGTCAACGCTGCTAGCCCCTTTGATAACGAATCCGTCCGCCGGCATCCGGTCATTGGGACGTACGACCACCACATCTCCAGGTATCAACGATTCAACCTGGACTTCCACGACCTGCCCATTCCTCAGCACCCTGGCAGTTTCTGGGGCAAGCTTGGCGAGAGCTTCTATCGCACGTTTAGCCCGGCCCATCGCGTAGTGTTCAAGGGCGTGACCGAGACTGAAGAGGAACAGAAGCAAGGCGCCTTCGGCCCATGCGCCGAGCGCGGCTGCGCCTGCCGCTGCAACCAGCATCAGCGTATCGATCTCAAAGCGCTTCAGCTTGATGTTCCCGATCGCCTCGCCAAGCGTGAACCAGCCGCCAAAGACGTAGGCTGCTACGTAAAACGCTGTGGGGATCCAGGGCGTTTGGGTCAACCCAAGCTTTTCAATCGCAAATCCCACGATCAGGAGCAGGCCGCAAGCAAGTGAGAAGATCAGCTCACTATTGCCACCTAGCGTGCCCCCGTGGGAATGACCGGGGTCCTGTCGGTCCTTGTGATCGTGTCCTTCGTGCTGATCCTTCAAATCTCCCCTCGGACTCGGTGGCTCTTGCGCTACACCCAGCGCCTCAAGCTTCGCTCTCAGCTCCGCCTCGCCTGTCTTGGCTCTCTCGTACTCGATGCTTATGCCACCAGCTGGGCTGGTGGTGGCTTCAATGACGCCTGGTACGGCCTGCACTTGCGCCGCAATTGTCCTTGCCTTTCGTGCGTGAACGGCCGAACCAAGCTCCAAGAAAAGGTGGCCATACCGATCACCCAACTCAATGCCCACGGATGCCGCCACCTCTCGCACTCGCTGAAGCGAGACGATCTCGGGGTCGTAATGAATGCAGAGCGTTCCGAGAGCTTCGTCGCTACCCTCGCGAATGTGCACGCGCGATACTCCCTCCATGTCCTGAAGACCAGCGACCAGCCTCTGGACGCAGCTGTCGTCCCGAGAGACACCTGGGAGTATTACTGGCAGTTCGAGTTCTGTGGTCAGGTTCATTTGTTCCCTCCAACGTCATAAAAATGGAACGGGAAGTCCGGCAGGCAGATGCTCTGCCGGGCCCAAACACTCCATCATTCAGTGGACAGTTTCCGGTTGCCCTTTCGGGCCTGCCTTGGCCAAGCGTCCCGCAAATGTCGGCAGCACAAGAAGTGTTAGCACTGTTGCGGTCAACAGGCCGCCAATGACCACCGTGGCGAGAGGCTTCTGCACCTCAGCACCAGATCCACTCGCAATAGCCATTGGAATGAAGCCAACGATCGCCACCAGCGCGGTGGTCACCACCGCGCGAATTCGGCTGCCGGCACCGTTCATTGCAGCGATCAATGGACTGTCACCTGCATCAAGCCTCTCTCTGATGGCTTGCATGAGCACCAATCCATTCAGGGTCGCAACACCCGATACCGCGATGAATCCGACGGCGGCAGATACCGAGAACGGCATACCACGCACCAGCAACGCGAGAATTCCGCCAACCAGGGCCAGTGGGACGCAGGTGAACACCAGGCCCGCCTCCTTTGCGCTGCCCAATGCCATGAACAGCAGGCTGCCGATCAATAGGAAGACAATCGGAACAACTGTCATGAGTCGCTTTTCAGCCCGCTGCAAGTTCTCGAACTGACCTCCCCACGTCATGTGGGCGCCCGGCGGAAGCTGTACGTCCTTCACCGCCGCCTGGGCCTCTCCAACAAACCCGCCCAAGTCACGACCGCGAACATTTGCCTGCACCACCACACGACGGCTTCCATTGTTTCGACTGATCTGGTTCGGCCCCTCGCTGATCTCAATGCGTGCGACAGAGGAGAGCGGCACGATGCCCCCAGTTGGAGTTGCAATCGGCAGTGACGCGAGCTGATCGGGGTCATTGCGTGCATCGTCGCCGAGGCGCACAACAACATCGAACCGGCGGTCGCCCTCGAAGATCTTGCCTGCCGCAGCGCCGCCAATACCGGTTGAAAGCGCGTCGCTCACGTCCGCTGCCGTGAGGCCATACTGCGCAGCTGCAAGATGATCGATTGCCACATTGAGCGTGGGCAGGCCGGAAATCTGTTCAACACGGACATCCGCTGAGCCCTGGACATTCCTCAGCTTCAGCGCGACCTGATCGGCAACAGCTTGCAGTTGCTCGAAGTTGTCGCCGTAGATCATGACGGCCAGGTCCGTACGCACGCCTGAGATCAGCTCATTGAAGCGCAGCTCGATGGGCTGGCTGAATTCAAAGCTGTTGCCTATCTGCGAGGCGGCGATCTTCTCAAACCTTGCAATCAGATCCTCCTTGCTCAGGGAAGAGTCTGGCCACTCCTTTCTCGGTTTAAGTACGATCACACTGTCGGAGATGTTGGTCGGCATGGGGTCGATAGCTGCTTCTGCAGTACCGGTCCGCGAGAAGACCGTCACAACCTCTGGTTCAGCAGCAATGGCCTTCTCCAGCGCCAATTGCATAGCCAACGATTGCTCAAGCGACGTCGATGGCACACGCAACGCTTGCATAGCGAGATTTCCCTCATCAAGCGTTGGCATGAACTCTCGACCCAGCATCGTAAAGCCGACCACGCCCATCGCGAGCATCAAAATGGCGCCAGCGAACACTGCCTTGGGCCTACGAATCGCCGCTTGGATCGCCGGTTCAATACGGCCGCGCAGGACGCGGATGATGGCAGTCTCATGTTCTTCGTCTTGGTCGCTCTCGTGCCCCTCCTTGTTCGCGTGGAGCTTGGGCTCCCTGACCAACAGGGCAGCCATCGCCGGTACAAAGGTGAACGAGAAGATAAACGCGCCAACGAGGGCGAGCATGAAGGTGGCGGCCATCGGTTGGAACGTCTTGCCCTCCACACCTTCCAGCGTAAGGATCGGTGCGAACACCAACAGGATGATCACCTGGCCGAAGGCTGCAGGGCGCGCCATTTTCCTCGCCGAGTCGGCGGCCACACGCAGTCGCTCCATGGCATTGAGGGGTCGGCCGAGTTCCGCACGCCGCTTGCCAAGCATCAGCAGGGTGGACTCGATCACAATTACCGCGCCATCCACAAGGATGCCGAAGTCCAGCGCACCCAAACTCATGAGGTTGCCGCTGATGCCGAACTTGTTCATGCCGATAACAGCGAACAGGAACGACAGCGGAATGACCAATGCGGTGATGGCTGCCGCACGCAGGTTGCCCAGGAGCAGGAACAGCACAACTACGACCAGCAGGGCACCTTCGGTCAGGTTCTTGGCGACAGTCTTGACAGTGGAGTTAACCAGCACACTACGGTCCAGCACTGGCTCTGCGAAGATATCGGCGGGCAGAGATTCATTGACCTGTGCCAGGCGCTCAGCTGCAGCTTGAGCGACGGTGCGGCTGTTGCCGCCGGCGATCATCAGTGCCGTGCCCAGTACCGCCTCATGACCATTTCGGCTAGCTGCACCAAGCCGTGGGGCGCGCCCCATACCGACCTCGGCAACATCGGCCACCCGGATGACCACACCGTCCTTGGTGGCCACCGGCGACTGAGCCAAGTCGTCGGTCGTCAGGGCAAGGCCGTCTGCCCTAACGACCAGGCCTTCGCCCGCACGCTGGACGAAACCCGCGCCAGCCTGGACGTTGGAGCGTTCCAGTGCTTGGACCAGATCGGCCAGACCCAAGTTGTATGCCGCCAGTCGAGCGCTGTCGGGGTAGATGCCGTATTCCTTGACGTACCCACCCACCGTATCAACACCGGCCAGGCCGGGGCTGGAGCGCATCTGTGGTGCGATGATCCAGTCCTGGACAGTACGCAGGTACGTTGCGCGCTCCTGGGCGGTTCCAAGACGATCGCCCTCTGGTGTCAGGTAGACCTCACCCTCTTGCCAGCCAGCCTGGCCGGGCTTGGCCAGCTTCTTGGGGTCGAATGGCTTGAAGTCCACCGTCCACATGAGAACCTCGCCCAGCCCGGTTGTAACCGGGGAGAGCATGGGGGACACGCCCTCGGGCAGATCTCCGGCAGCCTCCCGCATCCGCTCTGCCACCTGCTGGCGGGCGAAATAGATGTCGGTCTGATCAGTGAAGATCGCGGTGACCTGAGAGAAGCCATTGCGTGATAGGGAGCGAGTGGTGTTCAGACCTGGGATGCCGGCCAAGGCCGTCTCCAGAGGATAGGTGACCTGGCGTTCAATCTGCTCCGGAGTAAGGGCAGGTGCGATGGTATTGATCTGAACCTGGCGGTTGGTGATATCTGGTACAGCATCGACTGGCAGCTTGCTCAGTTGGAACAAGCCAAAGCAGGCAATCGAAGCAGCCAGAAACACCACGAGCCAACGGAACTTGACCGCTGCTTCAATGATGATCTTGAACATGGTGTATGAGTTCCCTTAGTGGCCGTGCTCGGCTTCGCCCTTGGCCAGTTCGGCTTTGAGCAGGAAGGCATTGGCGCCTACGAGGCGCTCACTACCTGTCAGGCCGTTAAGGATTTCGATTCGATTACCTGCACGACGACCAGCGAGTACCGGCGTAGCCTGGAAACCACCCTGGACGGCAACGAAGACAACACTTCTGCCATCAACGCTTTGGACCGCATCCGCCGGCACACTCATACCTTCAGCGGCACTATCGGCGATGATGACGGCCGAAACGGGGGAGCCGGCCGGTGGCAACTTCTCCGAAATTGGTTTGGCGCGAATGGTCGCGGTGCCTCCCTGCTGCATCACATTCGCAGCGGCGGCAATCACCTCAGCTTCGAAGCTTCCGCCCGGGCCAGTCACTTCCAGCTTCATTCCGGGCACCGCGAGAGTGGCCAGTGCTGGCGGTGCAGTGAATACGAGTTCATTCATGTCCGGATTGGAAACCTCCGCAACAAGCGTTCCAGCTGAGACGACACCACCGGGCGTCACTTGGACGTTGCCAACCACGCCAGCGACAGGACTGGAGATTGTCACCCGGCCGGAACTGTCCGGAGATCCACTGGCCGCTACCTGTGCACGTGCAGCACTAGCGGCGGCATCAGCGGCCAAAGAGCGCGCGCGCGAGGCCTCCAGCTCCTGGCGAGCCACTACGCCCTGCTCGACAAGAGACTTGTCGCGGCCGTAGGCCAGGCGAATGGCTTCGGCCTCCGCCGCAGCGGCAGTGGCGGCGGCTTTGAAGGTCGCAGCTTCTCCACTGACAATGATCACCAGGGGCTGGTTGCTCTTGACGGCTGTACCCGGCGCAACAAGCACGCGCTCAACGCGGCCGGTGACCGTTGAGGCGATGGCAGCACGCCCCCCGATGGCCGGCTCGACGCGACCTGCAAGGCGGGTCGATGCGCCACCGCCGCGGCCGACAGCCACCACGCCGATGCCAGATGCCTTGATCTGGTCAGGCGTCAGCTTGACTACACCTTCCTCGGACTCCTCTTCGCCATGTTCGCCATCACCATCACCTTCACTGTGCGCCTCGGCGGAGCCCGGCTTTGCGTCAGCTGCGTGATCGTCGTGACCATCATCCTTTCCAGCCGGCTTTTCTGCCTCCGTACCGGTGGATTTGGCATCCTCCTGCGCCCCGCCACTGCATGAGGTCAGCGCGCCGGTCATCATCAAGGTAGCCAGCAGCGTCGCTCCGATGAGCGTCTTGTTTCCGTACTTGTTCATTTTGCCTCCACAAACGGTGCGCGCCCTTCAAGGCGGGCGAGGTCGATTTCTGCTGCCACCCGGCTAAGACGGGCATCCACAGCACTGCCACGCGCAGCGATCAGGGTTGATCGCGTGCTGCGCAGCTCCAATTGCGATATACGACCTGCCTCAAATCCGATGCGGGCCAGCCGATAGGCTTCATCTGCGGCCTGTACGCTTTCATCCGCTGCTCGTGCGCGGCTGTTGGATGCCTTGAGACTCGCTACCGCTCCCAAACGGGCCGCCTCACTGTCACGCCTCTGAGCCTCCAGAACCGCTTCGGCAGCACGTTGTTCCGCATAGGCCGCCTGGATCGCACCGCGGTTACGATCGAATAGGGGGATCGAAAGGCTGATGCCCACGTTGTAAGCTTGGTCGCCCGCTTGGCGGAAGCGCGTCTGAGCCACGGATGCACTCAGTTGTGGCAACGCACGCTTGCGCTCAACATCGATAAGGCGGCCGGAGGCGTCCGCTTCGGCTTGGGCGATACGAACGGCAAGCGGGGCGGCCTCATTGTCAATTGGGTGAGAGGGCACTCGGTCAAGCAGGCTTTCGCCGATGTCGGTCAGCGGGCTGTCCACTAAGGACACCCCGGCTAGGCGAGCAAGCGCCGCATCCCGGTAGGCCTCGGCCTCATCTAGGCTGGCCTTTGCATTGGCGACCTCGCTCCGTGCCTGCACACCGCGCAGGTTGGGCTCACGTCCCTCGCTGACCATCGCAGCTACCGCCTTGGCGTCCTGTTCAATCAAGGCCAATGCCTCGCTGGCCAACTCATATCGGCGCAGCGCAGCCTCTGCTTCGGCGTATGTCGCAGCCAGGCGACCCGCTGCGTCACTGCGCATCAGATCACCCCGCAAGCCTGCAGCCCCAGCCTCCGCACGCGCGGCGCGCACTCGGGCCCCTCGTTGACCCCAAATCTCCAGCGGCTGGGAGAGGGTGACAATGCTGTCAGCGTTTGAGAAACCTTTGTAGGGACCAGTGCCGTAGGCGTTCTCCGCTTCGATGGAGACCGTCGGATTGGGCAGTGCCCGAGCCTGTTGTACCCGCGCCTCGGCTGCCTCAGCCAGCGCGACGCCTTGGACCGTCGCAGGCATCTGGTTCAAGCGAGAAAGCAACGATTCGTAAGATGGTGCAGTTTGAGCAGCTACATGCCCGGTTGGCACCAACGCCAGCAGAACAGCGACAGCCAACCCGGTCGCTGAAAGCGACCGACCCGTCAAAATCGACATAAAAACTCCCGTAAATTATCTGAGCGAACTACCCGCAAATGCGGGGCAGAGCCAGATCAGATACGGGGGGGGCGCATGGGTCCGTCGAGTCGGAGGGCGTAGACGTCCCCGTGCTCGGTACTGTGCAGCGAAATCCGGCCATCGGCGAACAGATCGTCGTGACCGGCAGCTGGGAGGCTTGCCGTTGAATGGTGGCAATGCCCATGGCCACAGGCATCGGCACTGGACGAATCCTTGCTCTTGCTCGACTCGGAGTCTGAATCACTTTGCAAGGCGTGCACATCGCCCACGCTGACCGTCGCTTCTTGCGCGCACGCCAATGCCTCGGCCACAGGCACGACCACGAACGCCGCCAAAAGCAGCAGCATCAGGTATATACGAATAGCAGGCAGAGAGCGACGCATTGGGAAAGGTTAGCAACCTCTTTTGGACGGATACAATTACATAAAAACACTACGGTGGCTGTGCTTGAACGCACCCTAGCCCCGTTCAGGTCGGGACCCAGGGAATCAACCCACAAGGATAACGGCCCATGTGAGGGCGACATTGCAAAGAGCCACGAACACCGCAGCCGACCCCATGTCCTTCGCACGACCAGCCAGCTCATGGATTTCTGGGCCATACCGTTCGATCACTGCCTCGATAGCGGAGTTCAGCAGCTCGAATGCCAAAACGAACAGTACGCTCCCCATGAGAAGCACTCGCTCTACCCCTGAGTTGCCGAAAAAGATAGCTGTAGGTAATGCCACCGCGGCCATAACAACTTCCAACCGAAACGACGATTCATGCAGCCAAGCTGATCTCAGCCCCTGGAGAGACCAGCGAAGCGCCTCAAAGACGCGCGCAATGCTCCGCGGACGATGACCGTACATATCTGCCACTTCGATGTTTCCTTCTTTTGGGCCCAAGAGACGCTCACGGGTCTTCCAACAGCGATACTCGCCGTGGTCGGCTATAGGCTGTGACCGGCGTTGCTGGTACAGCCTGAGAACAGATTTAGGCTCTCGTCTAGCACCGTCGTCCTAACCTGCATCAGGCCAAGCACAGAATGGAAGAGGTTGTCGTGGCTGGACGGCTGCTTTGATCGGTCCCGGACACATTGAAGGTCCAGGTTGTTGCTGCTCTTCATACCATCAGACATCCACATCACCATCGGCACCTTGATCTGAGTATCAGGGGCGATAGCGTAGGGGAGCCCGTGAAGATAGACGTTCGCCTCCCCTAATGACTCGCCGTGGTCGGAGACATAGATCAGCCCGGTATCGTGACTCTTGTCCTGTTCAAGCATGCGAATTGTCTTTGCAAGGAAGTCATCTGTCGCAAGGACCGCGTTGTCATACGCATTGACGATTTCACCGCGTGTGCACTTGCCCAAGTCTGCGTTTCGGCAGTCGGGAGTAAATTTCGTCAGATCTTCCGGGTATCGCTTGAAGTAGCTGGGTCCGTGGTTCCCCAGCTGATGTAGAACGACAACGACATCACCAGGGTTGTCCTCGATCGAGTCATGCAGACCTTGCAGCATAATCTCGTCACGGCATGCTTGGTCGTCGCACAGAACATCCTTGACCGGCACGCGATAGGATTCAAATGCCAGATCAGAGCAGACGCCCTTGCATCCAGTCTGGTTGTCACGCCATAGGGTCCTGACCCCGGCACGCTCCAAAACATGCAGAAGCGACTCCGAACCTTTGATCTTGTCTCGATCGTAGTCTCGCCTCCCGTACGCAGAGAACATACAGGGCACCGACACTTCGGTGTTTGACCCGCAGGCGGTCACGTCTGAGAAATTGACGACGTCCAACGCTGCCAACTGTGGCGTTGTCTGTCTGCCGTATCCATTCAAACCCCAGTTCTGCGCACGAACCGTCTCACCTACAACGATGACCAAGAAGTGGGGCTTCGCGCCTGGCGGATGAGGCGTCATCATGGCATCGGGGCCAACCACTTGGATCGGACCGCGCTCCGCACGGGTGTCTTCTCGCACAACCTTCGCAATGGAAGCGATGTAGTTTCCAGGGTTTGCAAGGTATCTGACTTGCTTGTGATTGCGTATGAGTGATGAGAGGTCGTCGAATGACGCAATTGCCGCGCCAACGATTACAACAACCGCCATGCCAAGTAGAAGCACTCTTGCAAGTATCGCCCGCGTCACATTGGAAGAACGTTGGAGCCTTACCATGCATACCGCGATAGCTGGCACGACGCCTTTAATTAGTACCGCAAGAAAGAAGCCCCAGGTCAGCAACTCTCCGGCTTCAGCGCCGTCGGTCTTCAGCACATTTCGTACCATGCTGGCGTCGAAGTAGACGCTGTAATTGTCTGAATAGTAGGCAGCAGTAGCGGACACGACGAGAAGCAATGCAAGAACCGGCTTCACCGTCCATCGAACGCATAGCAATCCGAGAATGAGCACATTCAAGGCAGTGAGGATCGCTCCCGTAGAGATAACAAGTAGCGCACGAGCTGCTCCGTCCGCACCACTCTTCGCAATTACTTCTGCGAAGAACGCGCTGTTGAGAAAGAACGTGAAGTACATCGCCACGATGATAATCAACGTGTTGACGCCCAGCTGCGGGCCGCAGATGGGCTTGCCAAGACGGCCCAGTGGATCTGAGCCTAGGCCCCCGCGCGAACTGCCTCGGTTGAATTCTGTTTTCACGTAATGCATTGGTGATTCCTTTTTATTGACCACCGCGCGCGCCCCTAGCGCACACGGCCGCCATTGCGCGTTCCTAGATGGAAAGCCATCCACACATATGCAACGCCTGACACCAGCGAAGGGGCCAGGACCGCGGTCCGCAGGTTTTGGGTCAGTGACAGCAGTGCAGCCGAGATCCACATGAAGAGACGCTTGTCTGGGTGCAGCTCCGCTCCCCGACGCGGGAACAGCGAGCTTCCGGTTGCCACCATTTGGGTGGCAACCAAGGCAAATCTCGGTTCGTCGACAGGCCCAAAATCGCGCACACCAAGAGATGCGCCGATGGCAAGCACGGAGGTTGCCATCAGTAGTGCCGCTCGATCGCGTGCAGTTCGGAGATTGGTAGATGTTGAGAAGGGCATTCAGGTCGCCTTCTTCAAGGCGGCGCAGTACTGGCCGGCGACTGCACGTGCAGCCACGCGTCGGCCGAGCGCACGGAGCGCCCAGCAACAAGATGTGTTCATGGAAAGACCTACACAAAGGTGATCGCAGAAGGACTGACAGGCGCGTTGCGCCTGTTATGCGATCAAAGCCTGGGAGGTCTAATCAGCGTGTCCGGGATGTGGGACGTCATGGGCTGTTCGTAGAACGTGTGCCCGCCTTCATTTCTTGCGGCTTCGGCACTGGTGAAACCGTTGGACGCCACAAAAGTGCTGCTGTGGTGGCAGTGACCGTGACCACAAGCGGCATGCGCCTTATCGGGGTGGCCATCGCCTGGCCCTGCCACTTCCTGGTGTGACTGCTCCTCAGAGAAGCAGACCGAAGCATCAACGACAGGCACGATGATCATCACTGCGAGCAGCAGTGCCAGAGCGTAGCGCTTGGCATGGATGACAATGGAAGGCACGTGTGGCTAGGACTGATACATTTGAGGCCGGAAAGATACCTTGGGTCCCGCTCATCAGCAAGCTGACGCTTATTCATCAATCTCGCGGGCTCGAGTGGCCTCTGCGAGTCAGGTGGCCAGGCAAAAGCTGGCGCGGGAAATTGACGGAATCCGGCATCCGAAGAACAGAAAGTTAACGTTTTGCCTGAGCTTCCGCACGGTCACGCAGATTGAGCTGCGACGGATTAGGTCGGGGGCCAGCTGCGCCACGTGACAGTGCCGGGTTCAAGCGCAGCCGCCAGAGTCCGAGCTCAGTCGGCCAAGCCTGGTCATGCAGCCGTCTTGCGCGCGTCGGCACCTGCCCGGCGGGCATCACCTAAAATCTCGAAGGCTTCCTTGATCACATACAGGCCGATCAGGGCGCCGATCACGAAATCCGGGTACGGGCTGGCCAGCCACCACACCAACAGACCGGCCAGGATCACCCCAACATTGGCGACCACATCGGCCCGCGTGAACAGCCACGTCGCTCGCAGATGCACTTCGCCGGACTTTAGCGGTGCCAGCATGCGCAGCACCGCCATATTGACCGCCAGCGACAGCAGGGCGGTGCCAATCATCCAGCCGCTGACCGGCTCGGCGCCGTACATCACCCGGCGGCCCACCTCAACCAACACGCCCACACCCAGCACAAGCAGCACGCTGCCGCTGACCCAAGCGGCATTGGCCTTGAAGCGCGCCGTGCGCCCGATAGCGACCAGGCCAATGGCATAGGCGGTGGCATCGGACAGCATGTCCAGAGCGTCGGCCAGCAGGCCAGTGGAATGGGCAATCCAGCCGGCGATGCCGCCGATCACGGCCATCGCCGCGTTCAACGCTAGGGCGATCCAGAGGACGCGCCGCTCCTGCGCATTCTTGGCCTCGTGGTGGCAGCCGCAATCACTCATCGGAACATCTCCAGTCGCAGGGAAGCCGGGCCCGGGCGGGTCGCTGGCATGACACAGCAGGTGAGTGTAAAGTCCGTAGCTACTACGGAGTCAAGCGTACTACGAATGAAAATCAGTGAGGCTGCCGACGCCAGTGGATGCCACCTGGAGACGATCCGCTATTACGAGCGGATCGGCCTGTTGCCGCGCCCGGGGCGCTCGGGCAATGGCTACCGGGTCTATGGCCCGGCCGACATCGAGCGGCTGCGCTTCATTGCGCGCGGCCGGGACCTAGGCTTCAGCCTGGAGGAGGTCCGCAGCCTGCTGCAGCTGGCCGGCGATGAGGAGCTTTCGTGCGGGGACGTGGACCGGCTGGCACGCAGCCATCTGACCGACGTGCGGGCGCGCATGGCCGACCTGGAGCGCATGGCCACCGAGTTGGAACGGGTGATTGCCAGTTGCCACGGTGGGCAGCGGGCTGAATGCACCATCCTGTCGACCCTGCGGCAGCCGGTCGCTGTGGAGGCCACGCGTCAGTGACCGAACTGGACCGCTACCTCGATGCAGCCACGCGCCAGAACACGGTGCGCAGCTATGCGTCGGCGCTGCGGCACTTCGAGGTTGAATGGCAAGGCCACCTCCCAGCGACACCGGACAGCGTGGCGCGGTACCTGGCCGCGTATGCGCAGACCCTAGCCGCCAGCACGCTTCGCCACCGGCTGGCCGCCATTGCCTCTTGGCACCGCGACCACGGCTTTGTCGACCCGACCCGGTCGCCGCTGGTGCGCAAGGTGCTCAAAGGCATCCAGACCCTGCACCCGGGCCAGGTCAAGCAAGCCGCGCCGCTGCAGATTCGGCGGCTGGTCGAGCTCGATGACTGGTTGGCTGCCGCGATCGCGGCGGCGCATGCCCGGGGCGACGGAGCGGCGGCGCTGCGCCATCAACGCGACCGAGCGTTGGTGCTGCTCGGATTCTGGCGGGGCTTCCGTGGCGATGAACTGCTGCGTCTGGACGTGGCCCATCTCACGCTGGTGCCGGGACAGGGGATGACCTGTTTCCTGCCGCGCAGCAAGGGCGACCGCCAGGCCGCCGGCGTCACCTACAAGGTGCCGGCGTTGTCGCGGTTGTGCCCGGTGGAGGCGACCCAGGTGTGGCTGCAGGCGGCCGACCTGCACGAAGGGCCGGTGTTTCGGGCGGTTAACCAATGGGGCCAGGTGAGCGCCGAGGGCCTGCATCCCAACAGCTTGGTGCGCCTGCTACGCGAGTTGCTGACCAGTGCCGGCTTTGCCGATGCGGGGCTCCACAGCAGCCATTCGTTGCGCCGCGGCTTTGCCAGCTGGGCCAACGACCAAGGCTGGGACATGAAGGCGCTGATGGAGTACGTGGGCTGGCGCGATGTGCAGTCGGCCATGCGCTATCTGGACGGGCGTGACCCCTTTGCCCGTGACCGCATTGAAGCAAGCCTGCCCAGTCCAACCGCGCCGGTACCGGCGATGGCACTGCCGGCGCCCGAGGGCAAACCGGCCTTGCAGCTGCGCCTGCGCATGGTGCTGACCCCGTTTGCCCGCACGGGCCGCGGCGCGGCCAAGGCCCGAGGCCGGATCGAAGAGATCTGCTTGGCCCCGTTCCAGGCTGTGCGCCTGAACACTGCCAGCAGCGAGTACCAGTTGACTGTTCCCACCGATCCCGACCGGGATCTGGATGAAATCCTGGCCACGTTGCTCGATGACATGCACCGCATGGCCGATACGCACCAGTGTTTCCTGGAAGCGTCTCTCAATACAGACGACGGCCGGCACTGGGATTGATCCCCTCATAACCTCCGGATCCAATGGCTACCCTTCACGAGACCGCCTACCCGCGACTGAAGCCTGATCCCACCGCCAAGGAACTGGAGGAGATCTATACCCCCACCGCCGCTGAGATTGCATTCGCCAAGCAGCTGACCACCCAGCCGGGACCGCAGCTGGCGGTACTGATTCATCTCAAGCTCTTCCAGCGCCTGGGTTACTTCACGGTGTTAGCCGAAGTGCCCGAGCGGATCCGGAAGCACATCGCCAAGGCCGCCCGACTCGGGCGCGTATTGGACACCGACCAGCTCGAACGTTACGACGCTTCCGGTAGCCAGCGCCGCCATATGCCGCAGCTTCGGCAGTTCATCGGGGTACATCCCCTGGACAAATCAGGCTTGGCCTGGCTGGACACGGTGGCCACCGGAGCAGCCCAGACCAAGCACACCATCCCGGACATCGTGAACGTCCTGCTCGAAGAGCTGGTGCACCACCGCTACGAACTGCCAGGCTTCCGCACCCTGGAGCTGGCCGCCATCGGCGCACGTGAGCGGGTCAATCTGGGCTACTACCGCAGCATCAGTCACGCGCTGACGCCTGCCACGCGCACGCTCATTGACGAATTGCTGCGCGCACCGGAAGGCTCCAGATTTACTGGCTGGCAATCGCTCAAGCGCGAGCCTGGCCGACCGACCAACAAGGAGGTCCGGTTCTATCTGCAGCACATCCGCATGCTGCAGCAGTTGGCCGAGCAGCTGCCTCCCATCGATGTGCCGGTGCCCAAGCTCAAGCAATTCCGTGCAATGGCTCGCGCCTATGACGCCAGCGAGTTAGCCGAACTGGCTCCGGACAAGCGCTATGCGTTGGCCACCATCTTCATTCGCGCCCAGCATGCCAAGACGCTGGATGACGCAGCCGAGCTGTTCATCAAGCAGGTGCGCGGGCTGGAGAACACGGCCCAGCAAAAGCTGCTGGCCTACCAGCTCGAACATGCCAAGCGGGCCGACTTCCTGATCGGCCAGCTCAAGGAAATCCTGCAGGCCTATCAGCTCGACGGCAGCGATAGTCAGCGCGTGGATGCCATCGATAACAGTCTGGAAGCGGAAGTGTCGACCTTGTTGGCCGAATGCGAAGAACATATGGCATACGCAGGAAAGAACTATCTGCCTTTTATGCTGCAACCCTACGGCGCGGTCAGGCCGCTGCTGTTCAATGGGCTGGAGCTGATGAACTTGCGGGCAACCAGCCACGATGCCGGCATGGAGCCGTTGATTGCAGCGGTGCTGTCGCTGCGCAACCAACGCCGTGAGCTGATCGAGGTCGCATCCCTCGGCCTGGACCCGGAAAAGGACTTCGATTGGATGTCCAAGCTCTGGCGTCAGCACGTGTTTGGCAAGCGGGCCAGCGCGGCAGGCGCCGGCTGGATGCACCGTAAGTACTTCGAGCTGGCCGTGCTGGTGCAGGTCAAGGACGAACTGAAGTCGGGAGATCTCTTCATCCCGAGCAGCGAACGATTTGACGACTACCGCGAGCAGCTGGTCGATGAAGCCACCTTGGCCCAGGAACTGGAAGCCTATGGCCAGGTGTCAGGCTTGCCCACCGACGCTGCGACTTTCGTGGCCGGGTTGCGCGCACAACTGACCGACTTGGCCGACGAAGTTGACGAGCGTTTCCCCGAGAATGTTCATGCGGACATTCTGGAAGGACGCCTGGTACTGCGGAAGGGGCAACGCGCCGAGGTCTCAAGCGCCATTGCCACCGTGGACCGCCTCATCGCCGAACGGCTCCCGGAGTCCAGCATCGTCGATGTCCTGATCGACGCCAGCCAATGGCTGGATCTGCACCGATTCTTCCGTCCGATCGCCGGCACCGAGAGCCAGGTTGAAGATCTCCCTCGACGGGTGATCACCACGCTGTTTTGCTATGGCTGCAACTTGGGTCCGACGCAGACGGCGCGGTCGATCAAGGGCTTCAGCCGTCGCCAGGTCGCTTGGCTCAACCTCAAATACGTGACCGAAGATGTCCTTGAGAAGGCCATCGTGGAGGTCATCAATACCTACAACAAATTTGACCTGCCGGGCTATTGGGGCAGCGGCAAGAGCGCGTCAGCAGATGGCACCAAGTGGAGCGTGTACGAGGACAACCTGCTGTCGGAGTACCACATCCGCTACGGCGGCTACGGCGGCTACGGCGGCATCGGCTACTACCATGTGTCCGACAAATACGTGGCGCTGTTCAGCCACTTCATTCCCTGTGGCGTGCACGAGGGCATCTACATCCTCGATGGCCTGCTGGCCAACACGTCCGACATCCAGCCCGAGATCGTCCATGGCGACACGCAGGCCCAAAGCTATCCGGTCTTCGGTTTGGCCCACATGCTGGGCATCCAGCTGATGCCCAGGATACGAAACATCAAGGATCTCACATTCTTCCGGCCTGAACCTGGCAGGACCTATAAGAACATCCAGGCACTGTTCGGAGACAGCATCGACTGGCAACTGATCGCCACCCATCTCCACGACATGCTGCGGGTAGTGATCTCGATCCGATTGGGGAAGATCACCGCGTCCTCGATCCTGCGCCGGCTGGGCACCTACAGCCGGAAGAACAAGCTGTACTTCGCCTTCCGGGAACTTGGCAAGGCCGTCCGAACGCTGTTCTTGCTGCGCTACATCGATGACAACGAGATTCGGAAAACGATCCATGCTGCGACCAACAAGAGCGAGGAGTACAACGGCTTCGTAAAATGGGTGTTCTTTGGCAGCCAGGGGATCATTGCTGAGAACGTCCAACACGAGCAGCGCAAGATCATCAAGTACAGCCAGCTGGTCGCTAACATGATCATCCTCCACAACGTAGAAGGCATGAGCCGGACCTTGGCTGAGATGCGGAAGGAGGGAGTTGAACTGACGCCCGAGATCCTGGCCGGACTGTCGCCGTTTCGGACCAGCCACATCAACCGCTTCGGCGACTACCATCTCGACCTTGATAGGGAAGTGGCGCCGCTGAGCTATACAGCGAAAGTCCTTGAACAGGCCCCATAGACGGGGAGATGCGCTATCGGGACAAGGCAATTATCATTGCGTTTCAATCGCTTAGGTGGTTTTTGGCCCTGTACGTAACGATTCCCTGCCGACCCTCAAAATAGGAATGTTCTGAACAGTCCGCCCCGGACCCTGAACCCCCGGTCCCAAGCGGACCGTTTTAGAGCATCCTGAAGCGCGCGATTTTGACGGCAGATCGCGGAGGTGTAAATTTATCGATTACTAGGAATCCATTAGATTGCATGGGTTTACGAGACCCATTGATGACAGAGTGGGAATGAGTTGAATCGAAAGCGCGTCGCAAGGCGCCCGTGTCTTGAGCGCTCGGGGTGCCAACGTCACTCCGGCCAATGCCTGGCCAGATCGAATGAGAGCTGCTGGTGGTGGCGTAGCGAGAGGAAGTACACGGTGCCTTCGATCAACGCATACAGCAGCAAATAATCCTTCATCAGATACTCGCGTACTTCAGCACCTGCTGCAGCGCGAGCCAGCTCTGCACTCAATCGTGCGGTTGCCTGTGCGGTTTCAACCGAGCGGGTAGGGTGGGCGAGGAAGGATCGGCCCATCTTTGGGAACCGTTCGAGGTTGGGCACCACCAAGTCGGTAAGTTCTTCGAGCAACGTGTCGAATGCAGCCGATGCATCGCGCTCGCGGAATTGGATCTGGACTTCATCCAGATTGCGTTCGAAGTTCGGCGTCAGCTTGACAGTGCACAACTCGGTCATGATACCTGCCGCCCCTCTAGCCGGTTTCTTCAGCACGACGACGTTTGCGCGCGTCGAGAGCGCTGCGCGCGTCGTTTACGTTGCCCGCAGCCACATCGGCGAGCCCCTTCACGGCACCGTCGATCAGCAATAGATGGATACGCTCGCGCTCCAACTGGTGGTAGTAGTCCAGTCGTTGCGCATCGATGATCGCTACGTAGCTTTCGCCATTTTTGGTGACGATTTTTTCGGCGCCGGCCTTGACCTGATCGGCGAGGTCCGAAAGGTTGGCCCGTGCTTGCGATAGCGGGATAACGTCACGCGCTGAGACGGCCATGGCAACTCCAGGCTGAGGAATGATGTACGAAATAGTGTACAGAAAATGCGCTTCGCTGCGTCAACTCAATAGTTGACTGAATCCCTACTTACTAGTAGAGTGATGGCGTGAAGTCTGACCTCTCCCCCAAAGCCGCTGAAATCGTCGCCCATGCCCGGACGCTGCTGGAGGCCGGCGGCTACAACGGCTTCAGCTATGCCGATATCTCGGCCAGGGTGAACATCAGCAAGGCCAGCATCCATCACCATTTCCCCAGCAAGGCCGAGCTGGTTCGCACGGTGGTGGCGCTGTACCGCGCCGAGGCGCGGGCGGGCCTGGCCATGCTGGACCGGCAGCTGGGTGATCCGCTGAAAGAGCTCAATGCCTACGTCGACTACTGGTCCAGCTGTATCGCCGGTGGCACGGCCTCGTTCTGCATCTGCGCCATGCTGGCGGCGGAGTCGCCGATGATTCCGCCGGAAATCGCCGAAGAAGTGCGCGGACATTTCGAAGATCTCAGTGGCTGGCTGACCGCCACCTTGGAGAAGGGGGTAGCGCAGGGGCAGTTCCAACTGCAGGGCGCCCCGCCGGACGAGGCCAGGGCCTTCATGGCCTCCGTGCATGGGGCGATGCTCGCCGCGCGTGGGTTCGGCGACGCGCAGACGTTCGCCGCCCTGGCGCGGCTGTCGGTTGCGCGGGTGACTGCACAGCGTTGAACTATTTTTCGTAAGCCCGCCTTGTGCGGGCTTTTCCATGACCAGCACGTCTACCTACTAGTAGGTTTAATTGAGGATTGCTCCGATGACACACCCGCTCTCCGCACTCGGTGCACTGCATACCGCCATCAGCCTCATCCCGGTGCTCGCCGGCATCTACGGCTTCGTGCGCCATCGGAAAATCGACCTCGCCACCGGGGCCGGAAAGCTCTATCTGGTCGGCCTGGTGCTTGCCGTGGCGAGCTCTTTTACTGTCTCCAGCACCGGTGGCCTCAACCCTGGCCACGCCTTCGGTATCGTGGTGCTGCTGGTGGCGTTCGGCGGGGTGCTGGTGAACCGGATCGGCTTCCTTGGGCGACTGCGACCGTACCTGTCCGCGTTCGCGCTGTCCTTCAGTTTCCTGCTCGGGTTGGTGCCTGCCGTCAATGAATCGCTGACCCGACTGCCGGTGTCGCATCCGCTGGCCGCCGCACCGATGGCGCCGATAGTGCTGCAGACCCTGCTGGGTTGCTTTGTCGTGTTCCTCATCGGCATCGCCGCGCAGGGCTGGATGATCCATGCGCGCAACAGGCGCATGGAGTGACATGCACCCGGGGGGGCCGGCGCTACCAGACGGCTTCCAGCGTCCGGAACGGCTTGCTGATCAGAACCCCTTTCGCATCAAAGTCCTGCACATCCCGCCCATCCACCCGCACCAGGCTGGGCCGCGTGCGCGAAGGCCACCAGACCCGGACCGCAGCGTCCTTCCGCAGCCCCTTGCCCAACGTCACCTTGAGCGTGTTGCCACGCTGCACCGCATCCATCTGCAGCGTTCCGAACGCCGTTGGCAACCGCTCCACGGCCAACCCGTCGCCGGCCAGCCACGACGGCGGCGTACCCGGCAGCAGCGACAGCGCATCGTCGTCCTCGCGCATCAACATGCCGAACAACGTGCGCCCGTACTCGGCACCGATCCACGTGTGCGGCATGTCGCCCAGGTAGCGCGGGAAGCGCAGCCGCGAGTGCACGACTTCCGCCAGCACCTGCCATTCCAGCGGCCGGCGGTCGCGCAGCAGGCCCTGCAGCAGTTCGTCTGCGGCTTCGGGCTGGTCCAGGTGCACGTAGCTGAGCACGTTGCGGATTTCATACGGGGTGTAGGCATACAACGCGCCGGGTTGGTTGCGCTTGCGCACGTCTTCCAGATAGCGCGCGAAGGTGGTGCGCAGGGCCTGTTCGGGCAGCACGTCCTGCGCGCCGGTGGGGTCCAGCGCGATCGAAACGCCGGTAGGGTCGCCATCGCCCAGGTCGGCGGAGGAGGGGATGAAGTCGATGCCCTTCCACGCCATGGTGGCGCGGATCGAAGCGGCCAGCGCGTCGTGCAGCAAGCGGTACTGTTCACGCGCCCACGCGGCGGTTTCGTGATCACCCAGCGACTCGGCCAGCCACGCGCCGTCATGCCAGCCCTTCAGGCCCCAGTAGTCGTCCCAGTAACTGTGGGTCGGCGAAGGGTAGCCTTCGTGACTGATCGACGGTGCCAGGATGCCGGCGAACCGCTCCGGCGAGGGCTGGCTGGCCATGTAGCCGGGCACCAGCGTTCGCTCGCGCAGCTCCTGCAGGAAGCGCAGGGCTGCTTTCACCTTCGGCAGGTAGGCGCGCACCGATTCCGGGCCACCGTCCAGCCGCGCGACATCGGCCACCAACGCAACGTACTGGCCCTGGCTGTCGTATTCGATGTCCGACCCGAAGCCGGTGTTGACGCTGCCGTCGTTGTTGAGGATCGGCGAAACCAGGCCGTTGGCGTGCACGCCGTGCTCGGTGTACCACGCCAGGTAATCGCGCGCGATCTTCGACTCGCCCATGCGCAGCAGCACTGCCGAGGTGGCCATGCCGTCGCGGATGAAGGAGCGGTTGTAGTTGCGCGGTCCAGGCTGCATCGCCGGGCCGGTCTGGTTGATCAGCATGTACGCCGCCTGCGCGCGCAGCATGTCCACCAGCGACGGATCCGGCAGGCGCAGTCCGACCTGGCCGAGGCGGGCCTGCCAGTCGTTCGCGGCGACCGTGGCCAGGCGCTCGAAGGTGGCGTCGGCGTCGCGGCCGGCGAGTTCAAGCGCGGGCGGTTCGGGCAGCACGCCCTGGGTGTCGGCTGCGGCGTTGCCCAGCGGGAAGGCCACCACGACCGACTGCGTGGCGCCCGGTGCGAGCTGGATGGGGTAATCCAGCGCAGCGGCAGCCAAGCCGTCCGGATCCTCCGCATGCTGCGCGGGTGGCAACGTGCCCTCTGCGACGGATGCGGTGATTTCCGTGCTGCCATCGGGACCGAACGGGGCCGCGCCTGCGCGGCCGACCGGCGTCAGCGAGTGCAGCAGCGTGCGGCCGTTGACGCGCACCGTGCCGGCGTCCACCGCGATGCGGCGGATTGGCGAAAGGCCACCGTTCTGCCAGGGCGGATTCATCTGCATGGGACGCACCACCAGCGCAAGGCTGCCGGCTATCGGTGCGCTGCCGGTATTGCGCAGGCGATGACGTACGAAGGTCACCGGTTGCCCGTCCATCTCCACCGCGAACGCTTCGCTTTTCAGCTCCAGCCCGGGGTGCGGCTGCCACGTGGCGGACGGCATCGGCTTCCAGCCATCGCGCAGTGCATGCTGCACGCGCTGGTCGGCCGCACCTGCCGCTGCGCCGTCGGCACCGCGCCAGATCGGCTGCACCAGCGGTGCGCCCTTGAATGCTTCGATGTTGCCGTGTTCGTCGAAGATCGACTTCTGCAGGCCACCGTGGACGCCCACGGCGGTCCAGTAGGTCTGCTGCATGTGCAGCGAGGCCGGGAACAGCGCCTCGTGCGCGCCGCTGGCAGCGATCTGGTAGCGCTTCATCGGCGTCATCACGGCAGCCGGTCCGAGCAGGCGCAGGCGCGCGATCTGCGGCGCGTCGCCGTCCACCTGCAGGCGCAGGGCGTGCGCGGTTACTGGCTGGGTGCCGGCGAGCCAGCTCTGCGCGTGGCTCCCTGCCTGGGGATCGGTGGCCAGGTCGCTCCAGCGACCGGTTGCATCATGCACCTGCAATCGCGCTGCACCGTGCGCGCCGGCCCAGTCCACCGCCAGGCCGGTGGTGGAAACGGCCCGGGGAAGCGCGATCTCAAGCGTGTGCCTGTTCTGCGTGTCCGCCGGCATCGCGACCTTGCTGCCGCCCTGCCAGAGCGCTGCCGCCTGGCGTTCATCGAGGCCGGCAATGCGCGGGCCGGTGCGCGCGTCCAGCGGCTCCAGCTCGAAGATGGAGACGCCCCAGTCCGAGGTGCGTTCGGGACTGGCCAGACGCAGGTAGCGGGCCGGGCGGGGCGCGAAGGGCAGGGTTTCGATACCGCCAAGCGAATCGCGCATAGTATAGGCGGTCTGCCAGTGCGCACCGTCCAGCGAGGTCTGCAGGCTGTAGCCTTCGGGGTTGGACACGTCCCAGGTGATGCGTGCACCGGACAACGTGGACGGTTTGCCCAGATCGATCTGGAACCAGTGCCCGGGGCTGAAGGCGCCACCGGTGACCGTCTTCGGATCGCCATCGATCAGGTGCGAAACGGCCATCGCGGGAACCTGCTGCGATGAGCTGCTGGCCTTCCATTCACTGCGGGGCGGCATGCTCTGGGCGAAACCGGTTGTGGCCAGTACCAGGCCAAGTGTGGTGGCCAGCACCGCGCGCCGTTCGGCAAAGGCGAACATCAATGAGCTCCCTCGTCTTCAGAACGCCCCAGCGTTGAGGCCGGTAGCAACGCTACCAAGGGTTGTAAGCGTTTACATGCGGCGCCGCAGTATTTCCCGGAGGGTCGGCAAAACCCTCCACCCAGTCGGGGTCGAGTCTGATGGCCGAGAACTGCGGTGGGGTACAGGATTGAGGCTTGGTCGGACGTTGATTTTGTGTAGGTTGTCACTTGACAACCTTTTCGGTGTTTCTACAATGGAGACACTTCGTGGCTCGACCCAAGCACCCGAAACGCGAGGTAGAGGCGGCGCTTACCCATGCGGAGTGGATGGGTTGGCGCGTTGCGGTCGGCGGAAGTCACGCTTGGGGCCGGATTTACTGCCCTTGCAACGATAGCGAATGTCGATGTGGTGAGTTCTGCATTGTCAGTGTCTGGAGTACACCCAGAAGCCCAGGCAACCATGCCGACGCACTGCGGCGAGTGGTGGACAACTGCGTCCGGCGCAGGTGAATGGCTTGAGGAGGCAAACCATGAAATACATATTCACGTTGAAGTATCAGCTGGCCAACGCAGAAGAAGACATGCACGAGGTCGTCGAGCGTCTGGGGGCAACCGGCTGCGACGATGCAGTGGTCGGCATTGGATTGCCCGGACGCCTGGCACTCGAGTTCACACGCGAAGCAGGCAGCGCGTCCGCAGCCGTGCGCAGCGCACTGGGCGATGTCCATCGTGCCGTGCCCGACGCAACCTTGATCGAGGTCAGCCCGGATCTGGTGGGTTTGACCGACATTGCCGCCCTGGTCGGTGTGTCGCGTCAGAACATGCGCAAGCTGATGCTGGCCCATCCCGGAACGTTTCCCGCGCCTGTACACGATGGCAGTATCTCAATCTGGCACCTTGCAGATGTTCTGGGCTGGCTCCAGGCCAAGGGCGGATATGCGCTGACCGCTGAACTGCTGGACGTTGCGGGCGCGGCACTCGAGGCGAACCTCGCCAAGGAGGCGCGCAGGCGCTCGCACTGCCGTCCACTGCAGACGTCCACAATGCCTGCTTGACGAATCGTCAAGCATCGCCTGGCCCGGGTTGACAGGATGCCCGTTCAAGCGCCGCAGGCCTTTCCCCACACTGGTTCCCGAGGTCGCGGCCACCTGGCTGCCGACACCGTCGCACCATTACCGGGGAAACCAGATGATCAGCATTCCTGTTTCAGATTCGTCGCATGACCGACTGTCCCGCGCCTCGCGCTGGCTGTGCAGCATCGGCTACGCCGTGCTTGCCGTGTTCTTCGCGTGGTCCGCGCTGAGCGGGCACCGTGAGGCCGAAGCCATCCTCAAGGACGCGGTGACCGTGCAGGCGCCGGTCCAGGTCGACCACATCGAGGAAAAGCGCCGCAGGGGGCGGGTGTCCTACCAGTACCACTTCCGTTACGACTTCGAGGCCAACGGCGTTACCCACACCGGTCACTTCGCCACCTCCGAGGACAATGCCGCGCCGTACCTGGAAGAAGCACCGCAGGTGACCGTGGCCTATTCGCGGGCCTATCCCGCCCGGTTCGAGCGGCTGGAGCGGTTGCAAGGCCAGAAGAGCCTGGGGTCGGTGCTGGGGCGGGTGGTGGTTGCGCTGGGGATGCTGGCGATCCTGGCGTTCGTGGTCCACCTGCTGCTGACCCGCAAGCTGTTCGTGCGGCAGACGCCTGCGGCGGCGGCGGGCTGAGCCGGGAGCCCACCGTGACCGATGCGTACATGGTTGACAGTCCAAGCGGTCACGGTAGGGTGTGCGGCTCCCTCCCTTTCTGGTCGTTTCCCATGCCTGCGCTGGACTTCGCGGACCTGCTGTCCCGGCACATGCGGCGGATCCGGGCCAGCGCTGGGGGAGTGGCCGCGGAGATCGGCATCAGCCGCGAGGCGGTCAACAACTGGCGCGCCGGCACCTCGCGCCCCAGCCGCCGCCATCGCGACCGCGTCCTGGCCTGCGCCAATTACCTGCGGCTGACCGAGGTTGAGTGCAACGCACTGCTGCAGTCGGCCGGGTTCGAGCCGGAGTTCCCGGTCGAGGCGCCGACGGGTGAGCCCGTTGCGGGGCAGGCAGCACCGCCGACGCTAATACCGCCCACGGTCACCCGTCTGTTCGACCGCCTGCAGGCGTCGCGCCCGTACCCGGTCAGCCTGCTGCTGACCCAGGCGCATTGGGGCCAGCCGCCGGAGCGCGCCGCGATCCTCGCCGAGGCCGATGCGCGCTATGGCAGTGGGCGCGTCCTGCACCTGCAGCCGCCGTTCCGTGCCGGCGCAGGCGATCAGGACTACTTCGCGCTGCTCGCGGCGCAATGCGGGCTTGAAGGGGTGTCGTCGGACGCGGGGTTCGAAATGGCGCTGGCGCGACTGCTGCAGCAGCCCGGGCCGTTGTTCTGCCTGGTCAGCCGCTTCGAACAGGGGGCGCCGGAACCGCGCGACGTGCTGGCCGGGATCCTGCGCAGCCTCAGCGAAATGTACAGCGGCAAGCTGCACCTGCTGATCTGTGGCGGCGCGGCGCTGGCCGACCTCAAATACCAGGGCGGCGACCTGTCGCTGCTCAACATCGCGGCCACCGAGAGCTGGCCGGAGCTGGACGTGGATGACCTGCGACGCGGTGCCGGTGCCGGTGCGCTGCCGGATGCCACGCTGGCGCGTGCGCTGCACCTGTCCGGTGGCCATCCGCTGCTGGCCCAGGCCGCGTTGTCGCTGCTGGCCGACGCCTGCCTGGATGACGAGGCGGTCACCGAAACGCTCTCCACCCATCCGCGGTTGTGGGAGGCGCTGGTACCGCTGCTGCGCAATGCGGCGGCCCGCACCGCCGTCGAAGACTGGCTGCTGCGACCGACCCTGGGACCGGCGCGTCCTTACCTGGCCGACCCGCTGCTGCGCCAGCTGTACTGGGCCAACCTGCTGACGGCGCGGCCGCAACCGCAGGGCGCCTGCCTGGAATGGCGCTGCGACGCGATCCGGCGTGCCGTGAAGCAGGTGATCGACAGCCTGCAGGCGCAGCCGGCATGATCGCGCTGACACGCGGTCGGCTCGGGCTTGGCCTGCCGCTGTTGCTGGTGGTCGGATTGACCTGGTTCGTGGGCAGCTACCTGTTCGTCCCGTGGCTCAATCCGGTGCAGCTGTGGCGCATGCAGCGCGACGGCGAAAGCATGATGCTCATGCAGCGCGCCAACATCGACATGATGTTCCTGCGCGAGGAAGCGCTGTCGTACTGGCTGCAGCATGAAACGTGGCCTCGGCAGGTCGATGTCCCCGGCGTGCACGATCCCGCCGAGACGCTGGTGGACGCCGAACTTCCGCGGCCGTGGGTGCTGCGGCTGCGCTTTACCGACCGTTTCCCGGCCGCCAGTGGTCTGCGTGGCGCGGTGATCGAGCAGACCCTGGAACCCCAGACCCAGTACTGGCGATGCCGCCCGGGTACGCCCGCGCCGCCTGCGCGCTGGCTGCCGGCCAACTGCCGCGCGGAGACGCCGTGGACGCTGGTGCAGTGGTTGTCGCTGCTGCTCGGTGGGGCGGTGCTGGGCGTCGCCGGGTTGGGGCTGCTCTGGTACTGGGTGCGGCCGGCGGTGGCCGGGATCGTGGCCGAGCCGGTCCTCCTGTTCTCGCAGCCGTTGCAGGCGCTGCCGGCGATCGACCGGCAGCTGGGGTGGCTGCGCCTGCGCGGCCGGGTGCTGGCAGGCGCCGGTATTGCCAGCGTGCGCTGGCGCGATGCGCTGCGCCAGGTGCAGGCCGGTCCGGCCACCCGCGCGCAGCAGCTGGCAACACGGATCGGCGCGGGCGATGCGCCGGCGCCCGGGTGGGCACTGGCCGGATTGGTGCGTGAGTGGACGTTGCCGGACACGCTTCCACTGGCACTGGAGCGGCTGTGGCTGTACCAGCCGGACCCGGCCCTGGGGGCGGACGCGATCGTGCAGGCGCTGCGTGGCATGCCAAACGGCCAGGACGTGGTCCTGGTGGTCAGCCCGTCGCTGGCCGTGGAAGCCGAGCTGGTGGCGTATGCCAACGATCCGGGCAACCTGTGCGTGTGCCTGGAGCAGGCCGCGCAGACCCGCTGGCTGCTGCAGCCGGGTGCGCTGGACGGCCTGGTCGACCTGCTCGCGCGGCAGCTGCGGGTCACCCGCATTTCGCCCTACCAGACCCACGGTGGCATCACCCGCCCGGGTGCGTTCTTCGGGCGCGAGTCGGTGCTGGCGCGGGTGCTCAACCGCGAGCCGGGCAACTACCTGCTGGTGGGCGGCCGCCAGCTCGGCAAGACCAGCCTGATGAAGGCCATCGAACGCCGTTTCGTGGGCCATCCCTGCGTGCACTGCGTGTACCTGTCGCTGCGCGACCACCGCCTGACGATGCGCCTGGCGCTGGAGCTGGGCATGGCCGAAGACACCGGCATCGACGCGCTGGTAGCCGGGCTGTCGGCGCGCGCGGCTGGACGCGGCCTGTTGCTGCTGATCGACGAAACCGACCTGTTCCTGCGTGTCGAGGCTGCCCAGGGCTATCCGCAACTGGGCGCGCTGCGTGCGTTGAGCGAGGAAGGGCGCTGCCACTTCATGCTGGCCGGGTTCTGGGACCTGTACGAAGCGGTCACCCTGGATTTCGCTTCGCCGCTGCGCAATTTTGGCGAGGTCATCCATGTGGGCAGCCTGGAAGAGGACGCCTGCCGGGCCCTGGCCACCGAACCGATGGCGCGCCTGGGCGTGCATTTCGCCAACCCCGACCTGCCGCGGCGGCTGGTGGCCGCGTGCGGGCGGCGCGCCAACCTGGTGGCCCTGGCCTGCCAGCACCTGCTCGGCCAGCTGGACCGCGGCCAGCGCGTGCTGGATGCGGCGCAGGTGCATGCCGCGCTGGTGAGCGAGCCGGTGCTCGACGCACTCGCCGGCTGGGCACGCCTCAGCCCCGACGCGGTCGCGTGCCGGATCGACCGCATCGTGGTCTACCAGGTCGCGGCGGCGCAGCTTGCCGGCAGCGGCGAACGCGGCATTGCCCTGGTCGACCTGCTGGCCACCTTCGACGCCGCCGGCGTGCGGGTCGACCCCGAACAGCTGCGGCAGTCACTGGCGCGTCTGCAACTGGCCTACGTGATCCGGCGCGAGGCCGACGGGCTGCCGTTCGTGTTCGCGGTGCCGGTGTTCGCAACCCAGTTCCAGCGCGACGAAGTGCTGGCATTGCTGCAGCGGGAACTGCAGGCAATGTGTGCCGATGATGCGTCTGTGTGACGCGTTTGGCTGGGAGGTCGGCCGCTGTTCTGCAATAGTGACGCGACTTCCGCGTGCCATGGCTGAGTGATGCTGCATCCCCAGGAATTGTCGCCGTCGCAGATCGGTGCCGTGCTCTCACAGGCGTATGGCGTGCAGGTCGAGCATGTCATGCAGCGGCCCGCCGGCGCCGACGCCGGCGCGACGGTGTACCAGGTGACCGGCGTGGACGGTGCGCGCTGGTGGTTGAAATGCCGCCGCTACGCGGTGGCCGACGGGGTCTGGAACGTGCTGCGGCATCTGCGCGCTTCGCTTGGGCTGGAGGAGGTGGTCGCTCCGCAACCGGCGGTGGACGGTGCACCGGCAGTGCTGGCCGAGGGACTGCAGTGGACCCTGTTTGCCTACGTCGATGGCCATTCCGGGTTCGAAGGCGCGTTGTCGCAGGCGCAGTGGCAGCGGCTGGGGCAGGTGCTGCGCCGGGTACACGATGCGGTCCTGCCCGCCGGGCTGGCGGCGGGACTGGCACGGCCCGGCTTCGATGACGACACCGCGGTGGAGCGGGTCGGGGCGTGGCTGCAACGGGGCGACGCGCGCTGGCCGATGCCCGATGTACTGGCCCAGGACTACCGTCGTGCATGGCGGCAGCACCGCGAGCAGATCGACGGCATCTGGCAGCGTTGCGGCACCCTGCGGGAGCGGCTGGCCGATCAGCGCTGGTCGCGGGTGCTGTGTCACGGCGATCTGCATGCGGGCAACCTGTTGCTGCGTAGCGACGATGGGCTGGCCCTGATCGACTGGGACGACATGGTGCTGGCGCCGCGTGAGCGTGACCTGATGTTCGTCGGCGCCGGTGTCGGCGGGCGCTGGGGCCGCGACGATCCGCCGGGTTTCCAGGCCGGGTACGGGGCGGTGGTGCTGGATCCGGTGCGGCTGGCGTACTACCGCCACTGGCGCGTGCTGCACGACCTGCAGGAATTCCACGACCTGCTGCTGGAGCCCGGCGCCGCATCGCGTCCACCGAGCCAGCGGCGCCAGGCGCTGCGCTACATGGACGAACAGTTCGCGCCGGGCAACGTGGTGGACGCTGCCGCACGCAGCTGGTCGGTGGCGGCGCGTGCGTCCTGAGCCGTCGGCGGCCGGCTACTCGCCCGGCTTGGCCGCAGCGGTGGCAGCCTCGGAGGCCGCGCGCCGCACCAGCACCGCCTCGCGGTGGGCGATGTAGGCATTGGCGGCCAGGATGATGCCGGCGCCGATCACCGTCCAGCGGTCGAGGGTTTCATTGAACAGCAGCCAGCCCAGCAGGCTGACGAGTGGCAGCTGCATGAAGCTGATCGGGGTCAACGCCGACACTTCTCCGAGGCGCAGGGCGCGTGTCCACAGCAGCTGTCCCAGCGTGCCCAGCAGGCCGGTGGCGGCCAGCCAGGCCCAGCCGGTCGCACTCGGCCAGACCCACCCGAACAGTGCCGGGACCAGCGACATCGGGACCCAGAACACGTAGGTGTAGAACACCACGGTGTCGGCCCCGTCCACCCGGCTGAGCTGCTTGATCTGGATCGCGACCAGCGAACTCAGTACCGCGGCCAGCACCGCCACCAGCAGGCCGGGACTGAACGAGGCGGCGCCCGGGCGCACGATGATCAGTACGCCGATGAAACCAAAGATCACCGCGGCCCAGCGGCGCATGCGCACGGTTTCGCCCAGGAACAGCACGGCGGCGATGGTGACGAACAGCGGCGTGGAGTACGACAGCGAGATCGCCTGCGAGATCGGCAGGTGGCCGATGGCCCAGAACGCGCACAGCATCGAGGCCAGCCCGATCAGGCTGCGCACGAAGTAGCGCGGCAGCTGCCGGGTGCGGAACGGCGAGCTGCCCGGGCGCAGCAGGAACGGCAGCAGCGCCAGCAGGCCGAACGCGTTGCGGAAGAACGCCACTTCCTGGGTGGGCACATGGCCGGAGGCGTAGCGGATCGCGATCGCCATCAGCCCGAACGCCATCGTGCTGCCCAGCATCAACAGCGCCGCACGCATCGGCGTCGGCGCGGGCAGGGCAAGCGGCGGGGTCACCACTGCGCGCCGATCAGGCGCGGCTCCGGTTCGATCGGCACGCCGAACGTCTCCAGCACCGACGCGGAAATGCGCCGCGCCAGCGCCAGCAGCTCGGCGCCCGTGGCCGACCCGTGGTTGACCAGTACCAGGGCATGCTGCGCGGACACGCCCGCATCGCCTTCACGGAACCCCTTCCAGCCGCAGGCTTCGATCATCCACGCGGCCGACAGCTTGCGCCGGTCGTCGCGGTCGGCCGGGTACACCGGCAGCTCGGGGAACTGCTGCAGCAGCACCTCCACCTGTTCCAGCGGCAACACCGGATTCTTGAAGAAACTGCCGGCATTGCCCAGCACATCCGGGTCTGGCAGCTTGCGCCGGCGGATCGCGATGACCGCATTGGCAACATCTGCGGCCACCGGCAGTTCCACGCCCATGGCCTGCATTTCCTCGGCGATGCCGGCGTAGCCCAGGCGCAGGTCGTGCAGCAGCGGCAGGCGCAGTTCGATCGCGGTGATCAGGTAGCGGTCCGGCTCGCGCTTGAACACGCTGTCGCGGTAACCGAACGCGCAGGCTTCGTTGTCCAGGCGGACCCACTGGTTGGTGGCACGGTCCCACGCATCCACGGCCTGGATGAACTCATCGACCTGCACGCCATAGGCCCCGATGTTCTGGATCGGCGAGGCCCCGACGGTACCGGGAATGAGCGCCAGGTTTTCCAGGCCCGACAGACCGTTCTGCAACGACCACATCACCAACCCGTGCCAGTTCACGCCGGCCCCTGCGCGCACCACCGTGTGGTCTGCGCGATGTTCCAGTTCCTCGATGCTGCGGTTGGCAAACACCAGCACCGTACCGGGCACGTTGTCGGCCAGCAGCACGTTGCTGCCACTGCCCAGCACCAGCAGCGGCGTGCCGGCGACCTGTGGCAGGGCCAGCACGTCGGGCAGCAGGGTGGGGTCGTGCAGTTCCAGCAGCTGTTCGGCGCTGGCATCGACGCGGAAGGTGTTGAGGGCCTTCAGCGAGGCGTTTTCGGTCAGTGACCAGGCAGGCATTGCAGTACTCATAGGGGGGCCACGGCGCCGCGGCTGGGCGCTTCGCGGCGGCGGCGGATGGCCTCGACGCAGTCATGCACCAGCGCCGGGCCCTGGAAGATCAGGCCGCTGTAGCACTGCACCAGGGCCGCGCCAGCGGCCATCTTGGCCACCGCATCGGCACCGGACTGGATGCCACCGACGCCGATCAGCGGCATGGATTCGGGCAGGCGCGCGCGCAGGCGGCGCAGCACCAGGGTGGATTGGCCGAGCAGCGGCGCACCGGACAGGCCGCCGGCTTCGCTGGCGCGAGGATCACCCGCGACCGCGCTGCGGTCGATGGTGGTGTTGGTGGCGATCACGCCGTCGACCTGCAGTTCCCCCAGCACGCGCGCGGCCGCGTCGATGTCGCGGTCGCTCAGGTCGGGCGCGACCTTGACCAGCATCGGCACGCGCTTGCCATGCTGGGCCGCCAACGCTTCCTGGCTGTCGCGCAGCTGCGAGACCAGCTGGCGCAGCGCGGTTTCTTCCTGCAGCTCACGCAGCCCGGCGGTATTGGGCGAGGAGATGTTGACGGTGATGTAATCGGCCAGCGGATACACCTTCTGCAGGCAATGCTGGTAATCGTCGAACGCCTGCTCGTTGGGGGTGTCCTTGTTCTTGCCGATGTTGATGCCGAGCAGGCCGTTGCGGCGCTGCGCGCGCTCGACATTGCGTACCAGCGCATCCACGCCCAGGTTGTTGAACCCCATGCGATTGATGATGGCCTGGTGGGCCGGCAGGCGGAACAGGCGCGGCTTCGGATTGCCTTCCTGCGCGCGTGGGGTGATGGTGCCGATTTCCACGAAACCAAAGCCCAGCGCGAACAGCGCATCGATGTGCTCGCCGTTCTTGTCCAGGCCGGCGGCCAGGCCGACCGGGTTGGGGAAGCGCAGCCCCAGCGCGGTGGTCGGCAACGGCGCAGGGCGGCGCGCCAGCAGCGGCGTGGTGCCGGAACGGTAGGCGAGCTCCAGCGCACTCAGGCCCAGGCCGTGGGCGCGCTCGGCGTCCAGGGAAAACAGGAAGGGTCGGGCAAGCGAGTACATGGCGTCCAGTCAGTCCAGCGTGCCGACGAAGGCACGGGTGTGATATTCAAAAGCGATCCTGCCGTCCACCGCGTGCGCGTCGAACAGCTGCTGCAGCGCCTCCAGCATCGGTGCATGCCGGGGATGGCCCGCTGGCGGCGCGTACGAGGACGAAAGCAGTCGGCCGCGCAGGCCCTCGGCGTCCATGTACTGCGTGTTGGGGAACTGCGCGACACCCTTCAGGCCATTGCCGAACCAGGCCCGCATGGTGTCGTCGTCCTGGTAGCGTTCGGCGACCTCGGTGTAGTCGGTGCCGAATTCCAGCAGCAACTGCTCGTAGCCCACCAGGAACGGCGAGGCATCGAGCAGGCGCGAATTCCAGAACACCAGTGCCAGCCCGCCCGGGTGCAGGATGCGCGCCCATTCGCGGCGCACCGCCGTGGTGTCGAACCAGTGGAAGGCCTGCGCGGCACTGACCAGGCCAACGCTGTCGTCGGCCAGGGTCGTGGCCTCGGCGGTGCCGTCCACCAGCTTGAGGCGCAGGTACTCCTGGCCCAGCAGCGCTTCGGCCGCTTCACGCATCGGCGCATTCGGTTCCACCGCGATCACCGGGTGGCCACTGGCCAGGAACAGCCGGGTGGAAATGCCGGTGCCGGCGCCGATGTCGGCTACCAGCGTCTCGGTGGGTACACCGATCTCGCGGTGCAGCCAATCCAGCAGCGCCGGGGGGTAATCGGGCCGGTAGCGCACGTAATCGGCTACGCGGTTGCTGAAACGTCCGGTCGGGTCCGATCCGCTCATGGGCACCTCACGACTGCAGGGAAACGAACCAGGCCAGGCCGCCGAAGAAGAGCAGGATGGCCAGCAATGCCAGCAGGCTGCCGATCACCACGACCCAGCCCATGATCAGGCCGGCCAGCGCCAGCCCGTCGCCTTCCAGTTCCAGCGGGCGGCGGCGGATCTCGGCACGGGCCATGTGCCCGGTGATGATCGCCACCACGCTGCCGATGAAGGGCAGGGCGGTCCAGCCCAGGATCCCGGCGATCAGGCTGATCAGCGCCATCGGGCTGGTTTGACGGGGCGGAAGGCTCATGTGGCTCCGGGGGACGGGGGAGGACAGGTGCATGATAGGGCCAGCGCCGGGTTTATCCCATCAGGACCTGGCCGCCGTCGACGTTCAAGGTGTGGCCGGTGATCCAGCGGGCCAGCGGCGAGCACAGGAACAGGGCCGCGTCGGCGACTTCCTGCGGCTGCCCGAAGCGCCCGAACGGAATCCTGGCCAGGGTCCCGTGGTACAGCGCGGGGTCTTCGCTGCGGCGGCGGGCCCAGAGGCCGTCCTCGAATTCGATCGAGCCCGGGGCGATGGCGTTGACCCGGATCCGGTGCGGGGCCAGGGCCAGCGCCTGCGAGGTGGTGTAGTGCATCAGCGCGGCCTTGGCCGCGCCGTAGGGGGCCGCGCCCGGACGCGGCTGCTGCGCGGCAATCGAGGCCAGGTTGAGGATGCAGGCATCGGCGGACTGCTGCAGCCAGGGCAGCGCCAGCCGCGACGCCCGCACCGCCGCCATCAGGTCCACGCCGAGACTGGCGTTCCAGCCGTCCTCGTCGTCGGACATGCCGTAACCGGTGGCGTTGTTGACCAGGATGTCGATCCCGCCCAGCGCCTCGGCGGCGCTGGCCAGCCAGCGGGCGATGTCGTCCGGCTGCGAGAGATCGGCCACCGCGGTATGCACGTCACGTCCGAGCGCGGCGGCGTCACCACGCAACGCCGCCAGCCCGGCTTCACCACGGGCGCAGACCGAGACCGCGGCACCGGCCTGGGCAAAGGCCAGCGCCATGGCGCGGCCGATGCCCTTGCTGCCGCCAGCCACCAGCACCCGACGCCCCGAAAAGTCCAGGACGCGGCGGCCATCGGCCGTCTCCGGCAGGTGCCGACCGCTGGTCGGCACGCTCTGGCTCGCGCCCGTCACAGGTCGAACTTGATGCCCTGGGCCAGCGGCAGCGAGTCGGAGTAGTTGATGGTGTTGGTCTGGCGGCGCATGTAGACCTTCCATGCATCCGAACCCGACTCGCGACCACCGCCGGTGTCCTTCTCACCACCGAACGCACCACCGATTTCCGCACCGGAGGTGCCGATGTTGACGTTGGCGATGCCGCAGTCCGAACCAGCCGCCGACAGGAAACGCTCGGCCGCCTTCAGGTTCTGGGTGAAGATCGACGAGGACAGGCCCTGCGGTACGCCGTTCTGCATGTCGATGGCCTCGTCCAGGGTGCTGTACTTCATCACGTACAGGATCGGCGCGAAGGTCTCGTGCTGCACCACTTCATCGCTGTTCTTCAGCCCGGTCACGATGGCCGGCAGTACGAAGTTGCCGGCGCGGTCGATGCGGGTGCCGCCGGTTTCGACGGTGCCACCGCTGGCCTTGGCTTTCTCGATGGAGGCCAGGAACTGCTGCACGGCGCCGTCGCTGTTGAGCGGGCCCATCAGGTTGGCCGCATCGGTCGGGTCGCCGATCTTGCCTTCCACCTGCTTGTAGGCCTTGACCAGCGTGGCCAGCACGTTGTCGTAGATGGATTCATGCACGATCAGCCGGCGCGTGGTGGTGCAGCGCTGGCCGGCGGTACCCACCGCACCGAACACGATGCCGGGGATGGCCAGCTTCAGGTCGGCGGTTTCGTCGAGGATGATCGCGTTGTTGCCACCCAGCTCCAGCAGGCAGCGACCCAGGCGGTGCGCGACTTTTTCGGCGACCGTGCGGCCAACCTGGGTGGAGCCGGTGAAGCTGATCAGCGGCACGCGCTTGTCGGCCACCATCTTTTCCGACAGCGCCGTGCCGGCATCGTTGATCAGGAAGAAGATGTCCGGGAAACCCGCGCCGCGCAGCGCGTCGTTGCAGATCTTCATCGAGGCGATCGCGGTCAGCGGCGTCTTGTTGGACGGCTTCCACAGGCACACGTCGCCGCAGATCGCGGCCAGGAACGAATTCCACGCCCACACCGCGACCGGGAAGTTGAATGCGCTGATGATGCCGACCAGGCCCAGCGGCTGGTACTGCTCGTACATGCGGTGGCCGGGGCGCTCCGAATGCATGGTGTAGCCGTACAGCATGCGGCTCTGGCCCACGGCAAAGTCGGCGATGTCGATCATTTCCTGCACTTCGCCGTCGCCTTCCGGCTTGCTCTTGCCCATCTCCAGCGCGACCAGCGAACCCAGCGCATCCTTGTGCGCGCGCAGTGCTTCGCCGCACAGGCGCACGGCTTCGCCACGGCGCGGGGCCGGGGTGGTGCGCCACACCTTGAAGGCTTCCTGGGCGCGGGCGACGATGGTTTCGTAGTCGGCGTCGGTGGTGGCGTACACCTGGGCGATGGCTTCACCGGTGGTCGGGTTGACCGGGGTGATCACGCCGGCGTCGGTGGCCTTGGACCACTCCCCGTTGCCGAGGTAGGTGCCAGCGTTGGTCGCGTCGAGGCCCAGCGCCTTGAGCAGGTCAGAGGACATGCAAACTCCTGTTGCGAATCAAAAAGGGCGCAGCCGCTGGCAGGGTGGGGGGCGGCATGCAGAACGACAATTCTAACCCGTCGCCGACCGCCGGGACCGTCCCACGGTCGGCACCGGCCGCGGTTGCGCCTCAACTGCCCGATCGCCTTGCCGGTAGCGCCCGACCGTTGGTCGGGCCACCCAACCCGGTAGAATGGCCACCATTGTTCGCCCCCAGGAATCTGAATGAACGTTACCGTTGCAGAAGGCGTCGTCGTTGGGAACCGTCTCCCGTTCGTGCTGTTTGGCGGCCTGAATGTGCTGGAAGACCTCGATTCGACCCTGCATGCGGCCGAGCACTTCACCACGGTGACCCGCAAGCTGGGCATTCCGTACGTGTTCAAGGCCTCGTTCGACAAGGCCAACCGCTCGTCGATCAAATCCTTCCGCGGCGTCGGCCTGGACGAAGGGTTGCGCATCTTCGAAGAGGTCAAGCGCCGCTTCGGCATCCCGGTCATCACCGACGTGCATGAAGTCGCCCAGGCCGCACCGGTCGCCGAAGTGGTCGACGTGCTGCAGATTCCGGCGTTCCTGGCCCGGCAGACCGACCTGGTGGTGGCCATCGCCGAGACCGGCCGTGCGGTCAACATCAAGAAGCCGCAGTTCCTGAGCCCCACGCAGATCAAGCACATCGTGTCCAAGATCCGCGAAGCGGGCAACGAGAACATCATCCTGTGCGAGCGCGGGTCGCAGTTCGGCTACGACAACCTGGTCGTGGACATGCTGGGCTTCCGCGAAATGATCGAATCCACCGGCGGCCTGCCGGCGATCTTCGACGTCACCCACAGCCTGCAGCGCCGCGATGCCGGCAGCGAAGCCTCCGGCGGCCGCCGCCGCCAGGTGGCCGAACTGGCCCGTTCGGGCATGGCGCTGGGCCTGGCCGGCCTTTTCCTGGAAGCGCACCGCGACCCCGACCACGCCCGCTGCGACGGCCCGAGCGCCCTGCCGCTGAGCGCGCTCGAACCGTTCCTGGCCCAGATCAAGGCCGTGGACGAACTGGTCAAGGGCTTTGCGGAGCTGGATATCCGCTGAGTCCGCACCGTTCGCGGCGGGATCGGCCTTGGTCCCGTCGCTGAATATGGGTATCCTTCACAGCTGCCCGCATGCAATGTGCGGGCGGCCAGCGGGCAGGGCGACATCCCCGCACCGCACATCGGCCCCGTAGCTCAGCTGGATAGAGCGTCCCCCTCCTAAGGGGAAGGTCGCCCGTTCGAATCGGGCCGGGGTCACCATCGATGGACCTACCATCGAAAACACGCCGTGCACACGTTCCTCGCCGTGGTTTGACGAGGAAGCTGTCACCGTGACTGCAACACCCCCGTTGCAGGAACCGCCCATGGCACTTGTCGCCACCTCCCTCGAATTCCCGTGGCAGCCCACAGCGCAGGTGCCGGCGCCGGAGCCCGAACCCGCCGCGCCGGAACCGCCGGTGGAGGCGCCGCCACCGTCCGAGCCGCCGGTGACCGAACCGCCGGGCGAGGTTCCGCCCGAACGCGATCCGCCGCCGGAGCGGCCGCCGCTTGAAGCGCCGGTGCCGCCGAAGCCGCGCTGATCGACCCGATGAAACGTCGCACCTGGTGCGGCGTTTTTTTTTGCGGCACTTGCATTGGCACGCACGTGATGGCGCCGTCTGCACGTCAACACGCCACGAGAACATCGCGTTTCCACGGCAAACACATCGCTTAACACTGCGGATTGAAGGTCACGCCGACTTCATTGCAACTGCGGAAAAGTGGATTCACCCCGACACGGGTCATCCAGAATCTTTTTCCAGGAGTAGAAATCAGTGAGTACCGAATCCAAGACCGCGCACACCCTCAACGACCTCATCGAGATCGCCCGTGATGGCAAGGACTTCTACACCGAAGCTGCCGGAAAGGTGAAGGACGCCGAGCTGTCGCAGTTGTTCACCCGCATTGCCGGCGTCAAGGCGGATATCGTTTCCGCGCTGAGCAGCACGGTGGCCGCCACCGGTGCCAAGCCGGCCGAGCACGGCACCATGGTGGGCTCCATGCAGCAGTTCTACGGCAAGGTCCGCGCCACCTTGGGCGACACCCAGTACGGCTATGTGGCCGAGCTGGAGGAATCCGAGGATCGCCTGCTGAAGGCTTTCCGTGACGCCCTGACCGACAATGACACCCCGCCGGCCGCGCGCGCTGAAGTCACCCGCCTGCTGCCGCAGGTGGAAGAGACCCACAACGTGATGCGCAACCGCAAGCACGCCATGAAGTCGTAACGGTCGCGGCGGCGCCAGCCGCTTTACCGTACTGCAGACGCCCCGGTTCATCCGGGGCGTCTGCGTTTCGGGGAGGGCGGGTCCAGACCCCGCCGTACGGCCGTCCCGGATATGGTGCATACTCGAACACACGTACCGCTGGGATTGCTCATGGAACACATGCGTTGGCTCACGCTTCGTCTTGGCAACAACCAGTCCATTGGACCGCAGGTGTTGTTGAACCTGTGGTCGAATGCATGCGAGACGAACCAGTCCTCGGTTACCCGTGACATGCAGGGGGGACGCTCCACCGCTTATGCGCTGCACGCACCTACCTCATTGGCGTATCCCAAGCGGGCAGAGCTGCGCATGCGCAAGCTGCTGGAAGAGGCCGGCTACACCTTTACCATGGGCTCCCTGGCCGATCGCCCGGCGCCGCAGCCGGTTCGTTTCCGCTGAGCTGGATCGGCCACGCATAAGCACAGCGCTCACCGGGGAAGCGGCAGCACGCGCCGCATGATGCGTACCGGCACGCCGGTGCGATGGGTCTGCCGCTCCAGCGGCTCCCAGCCAAGCCGTGCATACAACCCTCCATCGTCGTGCTCGGTCTGCAGGAACACTTCGCGCACGCCATAGCCGCGCGCTTTCTGCATGAGCGTTTCAATCATCGCGCTTGCCAGCGCACGACCCCGGTGGTCCGGCGTGACGAAGACACCGCCCAGCCAATGCAGCCGTTCGGGATGCTCGGTCCGTTCGTGGAATTTCAGCTGCGCGGCAGCGATGGGTACGTCGTTCTGCATGGCCATGAGCAGCATCGGCAGCTCGTTGTCGTGAAGGAACACCTCGAGGCGCTGCTCTTCGTCATCGTAGGTGTGACCGGGAACGCGCGCGCCCCAGGTATCGAAATACCATTGGGCGACTGTCGGCAGCAGGTGCGGAGCCTGGCTCAGCGTGAGGTATGGCATCGAGTACTCCCTGTACAGAACGTCGGTACGTCCGGCGCGACACCCTTCTTATACCACCCACCCCTTGCACCATTGCCGTGACGCGTTGCAGGTTTCTGCAACCGCGCGCAGACTTGCGCGCATGTCTTCACCTGCTTTCAACGTTCGCCGCTATGGCCGGGATTCCAGCGTCGACCGCCATGCGTTCGCGCAGTGGGTGCTGCCGGTGCGTGGCGAACTGGCGTTCGAGCTGGAAGGGCAGGGCGCGCGGCTGGATCGGCTGCAGGGGGCCTTTGTCGCGCCACATGCAGGGCACGCCCAAGCTGCCTGCGATGACGACCGTTTCCTGATCGTTGATTGTCCGGCCGACATGTTCGATGACGACACCCTCGAACGCCTGCGACGACAGCCCGTATTGGCGCTTCCGGCCCAGGTGCGGCGGATGGCACAGCGGGTGGGCACGGTACCGGACGAGCGTGTAGAGGCCGACGTGGTGGCACTGGAGCTGCCTGTGCTTCTGGAGGCATTTTCTCTGGCGGGCAGCGCCACCCGGCTGCAGGCAGTCTGTGCGCGCATCGAGGCGTCGCCGGGGCAGGCATGGTCGGTTGAGCGGATTGCCGGCGCGGTAGGGTTGAGTGGCAGCCGCGTGCACGCGCTGTTCCAGCAGGTGTTCGGGCTCAGTCCGCAGGCCTGGTTGAGCGGCAGCCGGCTGCGCTGGGCGCGTGGACAGCTGGTCGATAGCGACGCGTCCATCGCGTCCATCGCCCAGCACGCCGGTTATTCCGAACAGAGTGCGTTGACCCGTGCGCTGCGGCGCGAATGGGGCATGACACCGGCCGACTACCGGCGCCGCTACCGGTCCGCGCAGTAGCCTGGGTCAAGATCGGCGGCGCCGGCGCACCTACACTGGCGCGGACTTTCCGTTGCCGGGTGCAGACGTAGATGAATCGTTCGATGGGCGTGGGCATCGCCAACGGCATTGCCGCCGGCGCGCTCTGGGGCGTGGTGTTCCTGGCGCCAGCGGTGTTGAGCCAGTTCAGCCCGGTGCAGTTGTCGGCGGGGCGCTACCTGGTCTATGGCCTGATTGCCGTGGCCCTGCTGGCGCCGCGCTGGCGTGACCTGCACCAGCGCATCGGCATGGCCGAATGGCGTGGACTGTTGTGGTTGAGCCTGGCCGGCAACCTGGTGTACTTCGTGCTGCTGGCCAAGGCCGTGCAGTGGGCCGGTGGGGCGGCGGCGTCGCTGATCGTGGGCTTGATCCCGGTGGTGGTGACCGTGGTCGGCGTGCGCGAGGAAGGGGCGGTGCCGTTTCGCACGTTGGCGCCGGCCTTGGTGCTGTGCCTAATTGGAGTGGCGCTGGTCGGCTACGAGGCCATGGCGTCCGAGCATGCGCAGGGGTCGACCCAGCAACGCCTGCTGGGCCTGTTGTGCGCGGTGGGCGCGCTGTTTTCCTGGGCGCTTTACTCGATCGGCAACAGCCGCTGGCTGGCGCGGCGCCCGGATCTGTCCGGCCACGACTGGTCGCTGCTGACCGGGGTCACCACCGGCGCGCTGGCGGTGCTGCTGGTGCCCAGTGCGTTCGTCTTCCCGGGCAGCGAACATGCCACCGGAAGCTGGGCCTGGTTCTGGGTGATCAGCGCCGGCGTGGCCGTGGTGGCGTCGGTGGTCGGCAACGCCTGCTGGAATCGTGCCAGCCGCAACCTGCCGCTGACCCTGACCGGCCAGATGATCGTGTTCGAGACCCTGTTTGCCCTGCTGTACGGGTTCGCCTGGCAGCAGCGCTGGCCGACCGCGATGGAGATCGTGGCGATCGCGTGCCTGGTCTCGGGGGTGGTGCTGTGCGCCCATGCGCACCGCCCACCGCGCGCGGTGGCCGAACATGCCGGCTGATCGGCATCGGCGGCGAGTTGGTCACATTCGCAACTTTTTTGCCGAACATGCCAGCCGTTCGCTGCACGGCTTTTCTGCAATGCAGCACTTGACAAGCAGTGCTGCGCCGTAGTTTTCTTGCGCCATGGTCCTGCCCGCCGCCACCGCCACGCTTCGCATCACCGCCGTCCACGGCGGCCGTGCCGATGCTGGCCTGGCCATGGGTACCACCACCATTACCACCGTCACCACTCGCCCGGTGCGGCCCGTCGTCTTCGCGTAATTTCCGAAAACCACGGCCCCGCACCAGACCAGGTTGCGGGGAGTCTCCTTCAGCCTGAATGACGCGGGGCCTCGAATCGAGGTCAGCATGTCCCACGTTGCCGTTTCTCCCGATACCGCGTCACCTGCTGCCGCGTCCCCGGCCGGCGTTTCTTCTCCGTTGCGCGCCGCCACCGCCACGGTCGTGCACAAGTTCGGCGGCACCTCGGTGGCCGACGCCGATCGCTACCGCCATGTGGCGCAGTTGCTGCTCGCCCGCGGGGAGGCGCTGCAGGTCACCGTGGTGTCGGCGATGAAGGGCGTGACCGACGCGCTGATCGCCCTGGCCGGCGCCGCGGCCGACAACGCGCCGCACTGGCGCGAGGACTGGCACGCGCTGCGCGCGCGCCACCGCGGCGCGGCGGTGGCGCTGCTGGGCGAGCACGTTGGCGATACCGTGGACTGGCTGGATGCGCGCTTCGATCACCTGGCCGACGTGCTGGGGGCGCTGGCGGTGATCGGCGAGCTGCCGGCCGAAGTGCTGGACCGCGTGCAGGGCCTGGGCGAGGTGTATTCGGCGCAGCTGCTGGGCGACTACCTGCGCAGCCTCGGTGAAGACTGCGCGGTGCTGGACGCACGCGACGTCCTGGTGGTGGATCGCGGCGAGCTTGGCGTGGACGTGGACTGGGTGCAGAGCGCCCAACGCCTGGCCGGCTGGCGCGAGGCGCATGCCACGGCGCGGGTGGTGGCAACCGGGTTCGTGGCCCGCGACCGGCGCGGCCGGGTGACCACGCTGGGGCGCAACGGCAGCGACTACTCCGGGGCGATCTTCGCCGCACTGTTCAATGCCGACGAACTGCATATCTGGACCGACGTGGACGGCGTGCTGTCGGCCGACCCGCGGGTGGTGCCCGAAGCGGTGCAGCTGGAGGCGCTCAGCTATGACGAAGCCTGCGAGCTGGCGTACTTCGGCGCCAAGGTGGTGCACCCGCAGACGATGTCGCCGGCGATCGAACGTGGCCTGCCGATCATCATCCGCAATACCTTCCACCCCGATCACCCGGGCACCCGGATCACCGCTGAGCGCACCGCGTCCGGCCCGATCAAGGGGCTGACCCTCAGCGCTGAGCTGGCCCTGCTCAATCTGGAAGGCACCGGCCTGATCGGCGTGCCGGGAACGGCCGAGCGGGTATTTGCGGCGCTGCGCAACGCGCATGTATCGGTGGTGATGATTTCGCAGGGCTCGTCCGAGCATTCTATCTGCTGCGTGGTACGCCAGGCCGAAGCCGAACGCGCGCGCGACGCACTGCTGCACGCCTTCGCGCACGAGCTCGGCCTGGGCCAGGTGCAGCGTGTACAGCTCACCGACAACGTCAGCGTGCTGGCTGCAGTGGGCGACGGCATGGCGGGGCAGCCCGGCGTGGCGGCGCGGCTGTTCGAATCGCTGGGCCGTGCGCAGGTGAACATCCTGGCGATCGCCCAGGGCTCGTCCGAGCGCAACATTTCGGTGGCGGTGGACAGCCGCCATGCGACCAAGGCGCTGCGTGCCGCGCACGCCGGCTTCTGGCTGTCGCCGCAGACCTTCTCGGTGGGGGTGATCGGCCCGGGCAACGTCGGTGCCGCGCTGCTGGACCAGTTGCTGGCTGCGCAGCCGACGTTGCTGACCCGTGCCAATGTCGACCTGCGGCTGCGCGCGGTGGCCTCGCGCAGCCGCATGCACCTGGACGCGCGCGGAGTAGCGGGCGACTGGCGCGCCGCGCTGGGCGGCGGCGCGCAGGCGACCGACCTGGATGCGTTCACTGACCACCTGCTGTCGGCGCACCTGCCGCATGCGCTGATCATCGACTGCAGTGGGAGTGCGGAGGTGGCCGACCGCTATGCAGGCTGGTTGCAGGCCGGCATCCACGTGGTCACGCCCAACAAGCAGGCCGGTGCCGGTCCGTTGCCGCGCTATCGCGCCATCCGCGAGGCGGCAGCGGCAAGCGGTGCGCGTTTCCGTTACGAAGCGACGGTGGGCGCCGGTCTGCCGGTGATCACCACGCTGCGCGACCTGGTCGACACCGGCGATGAAGTCCTGGCCATCGACGGCATTTTTTCCGGCACGCTGGCCTGGCTGTTCAACAAGTACGACGGACAGGTGCCGTTCTCCGAACTGGTCACGCAGGCGCGCGGCATGGGGTACACCGAGCCGGACCCGCGCGATGACCTGTCCGGCGTTGACGTGGCCCGCAAGCTGGTGATCCTGGCCCGCGAGGCCGGGCGCGAGCTGAGCCTGGACCAGGTCACGGTGGAAAGCCTGGTACCCGAAGCGCTGCGCGACAGCAGCGTGGACGCGTTCATGGCCGGGCTCGACACGGTCGATGCGGCGTTCGCCCAGCGCCTGTCGCAGGCCCGCGCCCGCGGTGCGGTGCTGCGTTACGTGGCGCGCCTGTCGGCCGACGCCGCCCAGGTAGGCCTGGTCGAGCTGCCGGGCGACCATGCCTTCGCCAACCTGCGCCTGACCGACAACGTGGTGCAGTTCACCACGCGCCGCTACTGCGACAACCCGTTGGTGGTGCAGGGCCCGGGCGCGGGACCGGAGGTGACCGCGGCAGGCGTGTTCGCCGATGTGCTGCGGGTGGCCGCCGGTGAAGGAGCGCGCCTGTGAGCGAGGCCCCGGCACGCATGCAGGCACGTGCGTTCTCGCCGGCGTCGGTGGGCAATGTCGCGGTGGGGTTCGACATCCTCGGGCATGTCATCGCCGGCGCCGGCGACACGGTAACGGTGCGGCGCACCGCGTCGCCTGGGGTCCGCATCCTGGCAATCCGTGGCACCACGGTGGACCTGCCCCTGGCGGCCGCCGACAACACCGCGGGTGCGGCGCTGCTGGCGATGTCCGACGCGCTGGCGCTGCCGTTCGGTTTCGAGGTGGAGATCGACAAGGGCATCGCGCTCGGTTCGGGCATGGGCGGTTCGGCGGCCTCGTGCGTGGGCGCGCTGGTGGCGGCGAACGCGTTGCTGGACACGCCGCTGCCGCGCGAGGCGCTGTATCCGTTCGCGTTGGCGGGCGAGGCGGTGGCCAGCGGCGGCCGGCATGGCGACAACCTGGGCCCGATGCTGCTGGGTGGGCTGGTGCTGAGTACGGCGGACCGACTGGTGTCGATTCCGGTGCCGGCGCACTGGCACAGCCTGCTGGTACATCCCGACGCGGTGCTGGAAACGCGCCGCGCCCGCGCCGCGCTGCAGGGCAGTTACGCGTTGTCCGACTTCGTCGCACAGAGCGCGAACCTGGCGCTGGTGCTCAGCGGTTGCTTCCGTGGCGATGCGGGGCTGGTCCGCGAGGGGCTGCGCGATGTGCTGGTCGAGCCGCGCCGGGCCGGGCTGATCGTGGGCTTCCCTGCGGCGCGCGAGGCGGCGCTGCAGGCGGGCGCACTGGGCGCCAGCATCTCCGGTGCCGGACCGAGCGTGTTTGCGTGGTTCGACAGTGACGCGGCCGCGCGCGCCGCGCAGCCGGCGGTACAGCGCGCCTTCGCCGAGGCGGGCTTCGACAGCCAGGCCTGGGTATCGCCCTTGAATGCACCCGGTGCGCAGCTGCTGTAAACGCCGATGACCTTCCTTTCCCCTTCAGGATCCGACATGCAATTCGTTTCGACCCGACACGCGGCACCGCCCGCCACGCTCAGCGCTGCGATTGCCGCGGGGCTCGCGCCCGACGGCGGGCTGTACGTTCCCGAGCATCGTCCGCAGGCACGGCAGTGGCAGGGGCAGGGCAGCCTCGTCGGCGATGCCGCGGCGGTGCTGGCACCGTTCTTTGCCGGGGATGCGCCCGCGCCGCACCTGCCGGCGCTGTGCGAACAGGCGTTCAATTTCCCGGCGCCGCTGCGGGCGTTGTCCACCCCGGGCGACCATGTGCTGGAGCTGTTCCATGGACCCACCGCGGCGTTCAAGGACTTCGGTGCACGCTTCCTGGCAGCAAGCCTGGCCCGGTTGCAGGGCCAGCGCGATCGTCCGTTGACCATCGTGGTGGCCACCTCGGGCGATACCGGCGCGGCGGTGGCGGCGGCGTTCCATCGCCAGCCTGGCATCCGGGTGGTGGTGCTGTACCCGGACGGCCGGGTGTCGCCGCGGCAGGCGCACCAGCTGGGCTGCTTCGGCGACAACATCCACGCGCTGCGGGTGGCCGGATCGTTCGACGACTGCCAGGCGATGGTCAAGCAGGCGCTGGGCGACCGTGAGCTGCAGGACCGGGTGCCGCTGAGTTCGGCCAACAGCATCAGCCTGGGGCGGTGGCTGCCGCAGATGAGTTATTACGCACACGCGGCGCTGACCCACCACGGCGACCATGGGCGGCCGCTGAACCTGGTGATCCCCACCGGCAACCTGGGCAATGCGATGGCAGCCGTGCTGGCGCGCGCGATGGGCCTGCCGATCGGTCAGATCGCCCTGGCGACCAATGCCAATGACGTGCTGCCGCGCTTTTTCCAGGGCGAGGCCTACCGTCCGCGGCATAGCGTGGCGACGCTGGCCAACGCCATGGACGTGGGCGCGCCCAGCAACTTCGAGCGCCTGCGCTGGCTGTATGCGGAGGACGACGAGGCCTTGCGCGCGGCGTTCCGCACGGCGGCGGTGGATGATGCGGCGATCGGCGAGGTGATCGCGCGGCGCCATGCGGCCGCTGGGGACGTGTTCTGCCCGCACACGGCAACGGCGGTGGCGCTGCTTGAACAGCTGCGCAGCGAGGGCGTGCAGGGCGACTGGGCGGTGGCGGCCACGGCGCACCCGGCGAAGTTCGACGCGGTGGTGGAGCCGCTGATCGGCCGCGCCATCGAGGTACCCCCGGCACTGGCTGCGTTGCTGCAAAGGCCCGCGCATGCCGAATCCTGCCCACCCCATTACGCCGCGCTCCGCGACTTCCTGCTGGCATAGCACCGTAGTGCCGGGCTCTGCCCGGCAACCACGCCACCCCTCACACCCCGCAAAGCTCCCGCAATGCGGCTTCGTCAAGAATCTCGACGGTATTCAGGTGGGGCAGGGCGATCAGGCCCTGCTGGCGCAGCTTGGTGAAGGTGCGGCTGACCGTTTCCATGGTCAGGCCGAGGTGGTCGGCGATGTCGCTGCGGCCCATCGGCAGGGTCACGCGCAGGCCGGGGTCGCCCAGCCGCGCTTCGCGTGCGGCCAGGCGCAGCAGGAAGTCGGCGAGCTTCTCGGCCGGTTGCAGCCGGCCCAGCGCCAGCGCAGCGTCGGCGGCATCGTCCAACGCCTGGCAGGCACGCTGCAGCAGCTTGCGCTCCAGGTGCGGATAGCGCGCGCGCAGGTCTTTCATCTGCGGCAGAGCGACGCGGCAGACCCGGCTGTCGGCAATGGCCTCGATGTCATGGCGGTGGTGGTCGCTGCCGGTCAGCCCCAGGTAGTCGCCCGGCAGCACGAAACCGCTGATCTGGCGCCGGCCGTCGGCGAGGGTGCGGACCAGGCGCAAGGCGCCGGCGGTCAAGGTATAGACATGTTGGCGGGGTTCGCCGGCCCGGGCCAGGGTCGCGCCCAGCGGCAGTGGCTGGGAGACGGTGACCTGTTCCAGCGCCTGCACTTCGTCGGGCGACAGGGCCGAGCAGACGGCCAGATGGCGCACCGAGCAATGCAGGCAGTCGCGCAGGGTCGAACAGCCCGGGGCGGGTTCGTCTGCGGCGGCAATGGCGGTTCCGGAGTGGGGCCGGGTCATGTCGAACCAGGAAGCGGGGCCTGTCCATGATACGTCATGCGGCGGTTGGCCCGGCTGCGGCTAGAATAAGCAGCTCGCACATCCCCACGTTCCGCAGGAGTCCCGCAAGTGATCAAGCCCCGTACGCCGCCCGGCATCATGGAATTGCTGCCGCGCGAGCAGATCGCGTTCCAGCGCATGCTGGACGTCATCCGCCGCAATTACGAGCGGTTCGGGTTCCTGCCGGTGGAAACACCGGTGTTCGAGCTGTCCGACGTGCTGCTGACCAAGTCCGGGGGCGAGACCGAACGCCAGGTGTATTTCGTGCAGTCGACGGGCGCGTTGGCCAATGCGGCCGAGGCGGGCGACAGGAGCCTGCCGGAGCTGGCGCTGCGTTTCGACCTGACGGTGCCGCTGGCACGTTACGTGGCCGAGCACGAGCATGACCTCACCTTCCCGTTCCGTCGTTACCAGATGCAGCGGGTGTACCGGGGCGAGCGCGCGCAGCGCGGTCGTTTCCGCGAGTTCTACCAGTGCGACATCGATGTGATCGGCAAGGACAGCCTGAGCACGCGGTATGACGCGGAAGTGCTGGCGGTGATCCACGCGGTGTTCGCGGAGCTGCGCATCGGTGATTTCTCGGTGCAGTTGAACAACCGCAAGCTGATGCGCGGGTTCTTCGAGAGCCTGGGCGTGGCCGACGGCGAGCGCCAGATGGCGGTTCTGCGCGAGGTCGACAAGCTGGACAAGCGCGGCCCGGACTACGTGCGCGAGACGCTGACCGGGGAGGGCTTTGCGATTCCGGCAGAGCAGGTGGACCGGATCCTGGCGTTCGTGGCGGTGCGCTCGAGCAGCCATGCCGATGCGCTGGCGCAGCTGGACGCGCTGGTGGCTGACGGCGCTGCCAGCGACACGCTGAAGGTGGGTGTGTCGGAGCTGCGCGAGGTGCTGCAGCTGGTCAAGGCACTTGGGGTGCCGGAGACGGCGTACTGCCTGAATTTCTCCATCGCGCGTGGCCTGGATTACTACACGGGCACGGTGTACGAAACCACGTTGACCGACCATCCGCAGATCGGGTCGATCTGTTCGGGCGGCCGTTACGAGGACCTGGCCAGCCATTACAGCAAGTCGAAGCTGCCGGGGGTGGGCATTTCGATCGGGCTGACCCGTCTGTTCTGGCAGCTGCGCGAGGCGGGGCTGATCGCGGGCATCGAGGACAGCAGCGTGCATGCGCTGGTGGCATTGATGGACGACGCCGGTCTGGCCGATTCGCTGGATATCGCGCGTCGCCTGCGCGTAGGAGGCATCAACGCCGAGGTGCAGATGGAGCCGAAGAAGGTCGGCAAGCAGTTCCAGTACGCGGCCAAGGCCGGCATCCGTTTCGTGGTGCTGGCGGGCGAGGACGAACTGGCACGCGGGGTGGTGGCGGTGAAGGACCTGCTGCGCGAGCAGCAGTTCGAGGTCGCCCGCGACGAGCTGGCCAGCGCGCTGCAGGTGGAACTGGAGCAGACCCGCGCCATGGCGTAACGGGCTGCTGCGTTTGTGTATCCCACAATGGCACCTACGGGTGCCATTGTTGTTTCTACGGTCCGGCTGACCGCGGGCCGGCCTTGGGGACCGTGATCGCCCGTCGTCGCCGGACCTTGGAACCCCGGACATTCGGTTCATTTCCCGGTAGCGCCGACCGTTGGTCGGCCTTGGGAACCCCTGTGCGTTCGTGGACGTTCCGCGCCATCGGCAACCGCAACCGCAACGGCGCACGTCCAGCGTCTCTTTGCCGCCCTCACACCGTGTCGTGCGCGGAGGGGGAGGGCATCCGGGCAGAGCCCTGCTTTACGTGGCCAGCCTCTGGCAGATGAATGGACAGCGCTCCGGATTTGGCATTTCGACCTGGTTGCGCTAATGTAATAGCACGCTATTACGTTGATACGATGAAAATCCGTCCTGTCCCCGTTGAGAAAGACCCCCAGGCCGACCTGGCCTGCCTGGCGCGAGCTTTTGCCGGCCTGGCCAGTGCCGAGCAGGTGACCGCATTCCTGCGCGACCTGTGCACGCCGGCCGAGCTGGAAGCGTTGTCGGACCGGTGGAAGGTGGTGCCGCTGCTCAAGCAGGGCGTGCCGTATCGCGAAATCCATGAATTGACCGGCGTCAGCGTGACCACCACCGGGCGCGTGGCGCGCTCGCTGGACCATGGCCACGGCGGCTATGCCGCCGCCATTGCCGCGACCGCCACGCCCGCGTCCCCCGAATCCGAGTAGAGATCTCCCCCATGAGTGCAACCCAGACCGCCCCGGCCCGCGACCGGCTGCGTATCGCCATCCAGAAAAGCGGGCGGCTGGCCGAACCCGCACGCAGCCTGCTTACCGCCTGCGGGCTGAGCTGGCGGCAGAGCCGCGACAAACTGTTCTGCTATGGCGAGTCGCTGCCGGTCGACCTGCTGCTGGTCCGCGATGACGACATTCCCGGTCTGATCGCCGACGGCGTCTGCGACTTCGGCATCGTCGGTCGCAACGAACTGGACGAGCAGGGCGCCGCGCGCCGCCGCATCGGACTTCCGGATGCGTATCAGGCGCTGCGCGGGCTGAACTTCGGGCAGTGCCGGCTGATGCTTGCCGTGCCGGAGGAATGGGACTGGCAGGGTGTGGAGCAACTGGCCGGCAAGCGCATCGCCACCAGCTATCCCGCGATCCTGGCCGACTGGCTGGCCGAGCGCGGGGTGGATGCCCAGGTGGTGGAACTGTCCGGTTCGGTGGAGATCGCGCCGCGGCTGGGCACCGCCGACCTGATCTGCGACCTGGTCTCGAGTGGCGCCACGCTCGCCGCCAACCAGCTCAAGCCGGTGGAAACCCTGCTTGAAAGCGAAGCCGTACTGGCTGGACCGGTGAAAACCCCCGACGACGCCCGCGCCGGCCTGATGGCCATGCTGCTGCGCCGCCTCGACGGCGTGGTGAAGGTGAAAGACAGCAAACTGCTGATGTTCCGGGCCGAACTGGACCGCGTGTCCGACCTGGCCCGCCTGTTGCCGGACGCCGACCCGCTGGTGCAGCTGCCCGACGACGGCGGCCAGCTCCGCCTGCAGACCATGTGCCATGGCGCACTGACCTGGCAGCGGCTGGAGGAACTGGAGCGCGCCGGCGCGCAGGGGCTGATGGTCCTGAGCGTGGAGCGGTCGCTGGCATGAACCGTCTGCAATGGTCCCAACTCGACGCCGCCGCCCAGGCCCAGGCCCTTCAGCGCCCGGTGCAGGCAGTCGCCGCGCGCACCCGCGAATCGGTCGCGGCATTGATCGCCGCGGTCCGCGAAGACGGCGACGCCGCGCTGCGTGAAATCAGCCTGCGCTTCGATGGCGTCGCGCCGGCGTCGTTCGAGGTGGACGACGGTGAATTCGCCGCTGCCGAGCGCGCCGTCCCCGCCGAACTGCGCCAGGCCATGATCGACGCCGCCGCGCGCATCCGCCAGTTCCACAAGGCCGGCATGAGCCAGGGCTACGCGGTGGAAACCGCACCGGGCGTACGCTGCGAACGGATGGTGCGGCCGATCAGCCGGGTCGGGCTGTATGTGCCCGCCGGCAGCGCGCCGCTGCCATCCACCGCGCTCATGCTTGGCGTTCCGGCGCAGCTGGCCGGGTGCCGCGAAATCGTGCTGTGCACCCCGCCGCGCCGCGACGGTAGTGCCGATCCGGCCGTGCTGGTAGCTGCGCGGCTCACCGGCGTGCACCGCGTGTTCAAGCTCGGCGGCGCCCAGGCCATCGCCGCGATGGCCTATGGCACCGGCAGCGTGCCGGCGTGCGACAAACTGTTCGGGCCGGGGAACAGCTATGTGACCGAAGCCAAGCAACAGGTTGCCCAGGACGGCGCCGCCGCGATCGACATGCCGGCCGGTCCCTCCGAAGTGCTGGTGATTGCCGACGCCGGCGCCAATCCCGCCTTCGTTGCCGCCGACCTGCTGTCGCAGGCCGAGCATGGTCCGGACTCGCAGGTGCTGCTGCTCACCGACGATGCCGGTCTGCTGGAACGGGTCGAGGCGCAGGTGCAGGCGCAGCTGAAGCAGCTGTCGCGTGCCGATATCGCCGCGCAGGCGCTGCAGTCCTCGCGGCTGGTGCTGGTGGACTCGCTGGTGCAGGCGTTCCAGATCAGCAACCGTTACGCGCCGGAGCACCTCATCCTGGCCCTGCGCGAGCCGCGCGACTGGCTGGCCCAGGTCGAGGCCGCCGGCTCGGTGTTCCTTGGCGACTACACCCCCGAAGCACTGGGCGACTACTGCAGCGGCACCAACCACGTGCTGCCCACCGCCGGTGCGGCGCGCGCGTACAGCGGCGTGAGCGTGGCCAGCTTCCAGAACATGATCAGCGTGCAGGCCGCCACCGCACAGGGCATCGCCGGTATCGGCAACTGTGCGCGCGTGCTGGCGCGGGCCGAAGGCCTGGACGCGCACGAAAACGCGGTCGCGCTGCGCATGGAGACCGCCGCATGAGCGCCGCCGTGCTTGACCTGGTGCGCAGCGACCTGCGCGCGTTCAGTGGCTATTCCTCGGCGCGCAGCAGCGCGCTGGTCGGCGATGTGTGGCTCAACGCGAACGAATCGGCCTGGGCCAATCCCGGCGACCCGCACGGCGTGGCGCGCCGCTATCCCGAACCGCAGCCGGAAGCGCTGCGCGACCGGCTGGCCGCGCTGTACGGCTGCGAGCCCGCACAGCTGCTGATCGGCCGTGGTAGCGACGAGGCGATCGACCTGCTGGTGCGTGCGCTGTGCGAACCGGGCCGCGATGCGGTGCTGGTCACCCCGCCGGTGTTCGGCATGTATGCGGTGTGCGCGCGCCTGCAGAACGCGCCGCTGCTGGAAGTGCCGCTGCGCGATTCGGGCCAGGCGCTGGATGCCGACATCGACGCGATCATCGCCGCTGCACTGGCGGGCAACGCCAAGCTGGTGTTCCTGTGCAGCCCGTCCAATCCTGCCGGCAGCAGCATTGCCCTGGGCGCGATCGAACGTGTCGCCCAGGCGCTGCATGGCAGGGCGCTGGTGGTGGTCGACGAAGCCTACGGCGAGTATGCCGAACAGGCATCGGCGGCGATCCTGCTGCCGCGCTACGAGAACGTGGCGGTGCTGCGCACCTTGTCCAAGGCGCATGCGCTGGCGGCCGCGCGGATCGGCAGCCTGATCGCCACGCCGGCGCTGATCCAGGTGCTGCGCCGCTGCCAGGCCCCGTACCCGGTGCCGGCGCCCTGCACGGCGCTGGCGCTGGCCGCATTGGAGGTCGATGCGCTGGCGGTGACCGAGGCGCGCGTGGCCCAGGTCAAAGCCGAGCGGGAGCGCCTGTACCAGGCCCTGCAGCAGGCGCCCGGCGTGCTGCGCGTATACCCGTCGCAGGGCAATTACCTGCTGGCGCGTTTCAACGACGCCCAGGCCGCGTTCGACGCGCTGCTGGCCGCCGGCATCGTGGTGCGCGACCAGCGCGCCGCACCGCAACTCCACGATGCACTGCGCATCACCGTCGGCAGCCCGGAAGAGAACGACCGCGTGCTCCAGGTACTCACTGCCCGGAGGGCCGCCGCATGACCCCCATCCTGTTCGTCGACCGCGACGGCACCCTGATCGAAGAGCCCGCCGATTTCCAGATCGACGCCTACGAGAAGATCCGCTTCGTCCGCGACGTGATTCCGGCGATGCTCAAGCTGCGCGACGCGGGCTACCAGTTCGTGATCGTCAGCAACCAGGACGGGCTGGGCAGCGAAGGCTACCCGCAGGCCGCCTTCGACGGTCCCAACGACCTGATGCTGCAGATCTTCGCCAGCCAGGGGATCGTGTTCCGTGACGTGCTCATCGATGGCACCTGGCCGCACGACAATGCGCCGACCCGCAAGCCGGGTATCGGTATGATGCTGCCCTACCTGCAGGACCGCAGCATCGACTGGGCACGGTCGGCGATGGTCGGCGACCGCCCGACCGACATCCAGTTCGCGCAGAACCTGAAGATCCGCGGGTTCCAGTTGCGTACCGAACCGTTCGGCGGCGAGTGGGACTGGACCGGCATCGCCCACGAGCTGGCCGATGCGCCGCGCCGGGCCAGCGTGCAGCGCAATACCAAGGAAACCCGCATCCGCGTCGAGGTCGACCTGGACCGCACCGCCGAGCCGCAGACCCACACCGGCCTGCCGTTCTTCGACCACATGCTGGAGCAGATCGGCAAGCACGGCGGCTTCGCCCTGAGCGTGCAGGCCGAGGGCGACCTGCACATCGACGAACACCACACCATCGAAGACACCGGCCTGGCCCTGGGCCAGGCCCTGCGCGAGGCGCTCGGCGACAAGCGGGGAATCGGCCGCTACGGCTTCACCCTGCCGATGGACGAAACCCTGGCCAGTGCCGCACTGGATTTCAGTGGCCGTCCGTACTTCGTGTTCGAAGGTGACTTCAAGCGCGAACGCGTGGGCGACATGCCCACCGAACTGGTGCCGCACTTCTTCCGTTCACTGTGCGATGCCGCCGGCCTGAACCTGCACCTGAGCGTGCGCGGCGACAACGACCACCACAAGGTCGAAGCCTGCTTCAAGGCGCTGGCCCGCGCGCTGCGCCAGGCCTTGCCCCGCCAGGGCACCGCGCTGCCCAGCACCAAGGGGGCGCTGTGACCGACATTGCGCTGATCGATGCCGGCGGAGCCAACCTGGGCTCGGTGCGCTACGCACTGGAGCGGCTGGGCGCGCGCGTGCAGCTGGTGCGCGACGCGGACGGGCTGCAGGGCGCGCGCCGGGTGATCCTGCCCGGGGTCGGCGCGGCGCGACCGGCCATGCAGCGCCTGCATGCGCAGGGCCTGGTCGAGCCGCTGCGACGCCTGCAGGTGCCGCTGATGGGCATCTGCCTGGGCATGCAGCTGCTGTTCGACCGTTCCGAAGAGGCGGATGTGGAAACGCTGGGGCTGATTCCCGGAACGGTACGCAAACTGGTGCCGGCTACCGGGATCCGCGTTCCGCACATGGGCTGGAACCGGCTGTTGCCGCTGAAGCCGTCGGTGCTGCTGCGTGACATTCCCGAGCGCGCCAGCGCCTACTTCGTGCACAGCTACGCCGCGCCCCTCAATGCCTACACCGTGGCGGCCTGTGACCACGGCGGGCTGTTCACCGCCATGGTGGAGCAGGGTCGCTACTTCGGCGCCCAGTTCCACCCGGAGCGTTCCGGCGATACCGGCGCGCTGATGCTGCGCAACTTCCTCGAGGACACCGCTGTATGAGTTTCATCGTCTATCCCGCGCTGGATATCCGGGGTGGCCGCGTGGTGCGGCTGCGCCAGGGCGACTATGCGCAGGAAACCCATTACGGCGACGACCCGCTGCCGCGCGCGCAGGCCTTCGAAGCGCAGGGCGCGAGCTGGATGCACCTGGTCGACCTGGACGCGGCGCGCGCCGGCGGCTACACGCTGGCACCGCTGCTGTCGGCGATCCGCGCCCACACCGGCCTGCAGGTGCAGACCGGGGGGGGCGTGCGCGGCCGCGACGACGTGTCGCGCATCCTCGACGCCGGCGCCAGCCGCGTGGTGGTTGGCTCGCTGGCGGTGCGTGAACCGGCGCAGGTGATCGGCTGGCTGGAGGAATTCGGCGCCGAACGCATCACCATCGCGCTGGACGCGCGCCAGGATGCCGAGGGGCGGTGGCAGCTGCCGGTGCACGGCTGGACCGAGAACGCCGGGGTTACCCTGGATGCGCTGGCTGATCGCTACGCGCAGGCGGGCCTGCGCCACCTGCTGTGCACCGATATCGCCCGCGACGGCATGCTGGCCGGCCCCAACCTTGCGCTGTACCGGCATCTCGCCGCGCGCCTGCCGGGCGTGGCGGTGCAGGCCTCCGGCGGGGTGCGCGACGTTGCCGACGTGGCCGCGGCGCGCGCCGCGGGCTGCGCCGGCGCGGTGCTGGGCAAGGCGCTGCTGGAGCAGCGCATGGACCTGGCCGAGGCACTGGCATGTTGAGCCGGCGCATCATTCCGTGCCTGGACGTGCGCGATGGCCGCGTGGTCAAGGGCGTGCGCTTCCGCGACCACGTGGACATGGGCGACATCGTCGAACTGTCCCAGCGCTACCGCGACCAGGGGGCGGACGAGCTGGTGTTCTATGACATCGGCGCCAGCCCGGAGGCGCGCTCGGTGGACGTGGCGTGGATCGAGCGCATCGCGCGCCTGATCGACATTCCGTTCTGCGTGGCCGGCGGCATTGACAGCGTGGAGACCGCGCGCCGGGTGCTGTTCGCCGGGGCCGACAAGATCTCGATCAATTCACCCGCGCTGGGCCGCCCGGACCTGATCACCGAGCTGGCCGACGAGTTCGGCGTGCAGTGCGTGGTGGTGGGCATCGATTCGGTGCGCGAGCCGGACGGCCAGTGGCGCGTGCGCCGTTTCAGCGGCGATCCGGACAAAACCCAGGCGGTGGCGGTGCGTACCCTGGACTGGGTGCGCGAGGTACAGCGGCGCGGCGCCGGCGAGATCGTGCTCAACTGCATGGACAGCGACGGCGTGCGCCGCGGCTACGATGTCGAACAGCTGCGCCAGGCACGTGCGGCCTGCCAGGTCCCGCTGATCGCCTCCGGCGGCGCCGGGGAGATGCAGCACTTTGCCGATGTCTTCGACCAGGCCGATGTCGATGGCGCGCTGGCCGCCAGCGTCTTCCACAGTGGCGCCATTGCCATTCCCGCGCTGAAGCAGTTCCTGCGCACGCAGCAGATCGAGGTTCGAGATGTCTATTGAGGTGTTGCCTTCCCGCGAAGCCCTGCAGACATTGGACTGGGGCAAGGGCGACGGGCTGTTGCCGGTGGTGGTGCAGGACGCCGACAGCCTGGCGGTGTTGATGCTGGGCTATGCCAACGCCGAATCGCTGGCATTGACCCTGGAGACGGGGCACATGACCTTCTACAGCCGCAGCAAGAAGCGGCTGTGGACCAAGGGCGAGTCGTCCGGCAACGTGCTGGCGGTGGTCGCGGTGCGCGTGGACTGCGACCGTGACACCCTGCTGGTCAGCGCCCGCCCGGCCGGGCCGACCTGCCACACCGGCAGCGAGAGCTGCTTCGCGCAGGCGCCCGGCAACTTCCTGGGCCGCCTGGACGCACTGGTGCGCGAACGCGAAGCACGGCGTCCGTCCAACAGCTACACCACCTCGCTGTTCGAGCAGGGCCTGCGCCGCATCGCCCAGAAGGTGGGCGAGGAAGGGGTGGAAACCGCGCTGGCCGGCGTGGTGCAGGACGACGACGCGCTGCTGGGGGAATCGGCCGACCTGCTGTTCCACCTGACCGTGCTGCTGCGCGCGCGCGGCCTGTCGCTGCAGGACGCGGTCGAGGTACTGGTCGCGCGCCACGCGAAGTGAGCGCGGCCGCGGCCATTTAACGTTGCTGAAACGGGCCACCCGCGATGATGTGCGGCTTTACACTGCCCACCTTCTACGGAACGCCTCGATGACCCGCACTTCTGCCTGGCTGGCCTGCCTGCTGTTGATGTCCGCACCTGCCTGGGCCAGCGAGGCCAGCGTGACCGGCAAGGTCTACCAGGAACGCGACGGCAAGCCCGGCCGCGGCCCCACCGATCCGGCACTGGCGGGGGTGCAGGTCTCCAACGGCGAGGTCATCGTGCGCACCGCGGCCGATGGCAGCTACAGCCTGCCGGTGCGCGATGGCCAGACCGTGTTCGTGATCAAGCCCGACGAGTTCCGGTTCCCGGTCGCGGCCAACGGCATGCCCGGTTACTGGCGGCACTATGCCCCGCAAGGCTCGCCGCGGCTGAAGTACGACGGCATCGCCGCCACCGGCAGCAACCTGCGCAACTGGGATTTCGCGCTGGAGCCGTCCAAGGACGCCGACGCGGCCCGCGATGGCTTCGAGATGCTGGTGTTCACCGATTCGCAGACCGCCAGCCGCCAGGACGTCGGGTATTACCAGCGCGCCATCGTCGAACCGATCATCGGCAAGCACCCGGCACGGCTGGGCACCACGCTGGGCGACATCGTCAATGACGACCTGTCGCTCTATCCGCAGATCAACAAGGTCACCGCGCAGCTGCAGGTGCCGTGGTTCCATGTGCCCGGCAACCACGACCTGGACATGGATGCCGGCGAGGACCGGCATTCGCTGGACAGCTGGCGCGCGGTCTATGGCCCGGACACCTATGCGGTGGAAGAGGGGGGCGCAAGCTTCGTGTTCCTCGACGATGTGGTCTACGATCCTGCCGCGACGCCGAAATACGTCGGCGGCCTGCGCCCGGACCAGTTCACCTTCCTGGCCAATTACCTGAAGGGCGTGCCGCGCGACCGCCTGCTGGTGCTGGGCATGCATATTCCGCTGTTCGACGCCGCACCCGGTCGCGAAACCTTCCGCCATGCCGATCGTGCGCGCCTGTTCGCGCTGCTGAAGAATTTCCCGAACGTGCTGGTGCTGAGCGGGCACAGCCACACCCAGCAGCACTACTACCACGGCGCAGCCGACGGCTGGCAGGGCAGCAGCCCGCTGCATGAGTACAACGTCGGTGCCGCCTGTGGTGCATTCTGGTCCGGTGTGAAGGACGAAAGCGGCATTCCCGATGCGACGATGAGCGACGGTACCCCGAACGGGTATGCGGTGCTGTCGGTGAAGCCGGGCGGCGAGTACGCGCTGCGCTACTACGTGGCGCGCGCGCCCGATGACTACCAGATTGCCCTGCACGCGCCCAAGGTACTGCGCAAGGATGCCTACCCGGCATGGGGGGTGTATGCCAATGTGTTCATGGGCCAGGCTGATACGCAGGTGGAGTACCGGGTCGACGACGGCGCGTGGCAGCGCATGAAGCGGGTGGAGCAGCCGGACCCGCGCCTGTTGGCCGAAAACGTCGCCGACGACAGCGCCGAGCGCCTGCGCGGTTTCGACCGCTCGCCGGAGGCCACCCCCTCGCCGCACCTCTGGCGCGGCGCGCTGCCCACCGACCTGGCGGTCGGTGCACACAAGGTCGAAGTACGCGCCATGCATGCCGATGGCCCGACCGCAACCGCCAGCACCACCTACCGCCTGCAGACGGCAAAACCGTAGTGCCAGGCCCTGCCTGGCAACCCAGCGGTGCAATACGCCCCGGTACGGCCCGCCACTGCTTTGCAAAGCAGACCCGATCACCGAAAATCCCGGTGATGGATTCCACCCAACCCAAGGCCTGCGAGTGAGCGTTGCAACACCGTTTCCAGACGCCCCTCCGGTCCATCCCGAGGGTTCGACCGCGCCGCTGCCACGCCTTGGTTCGCACGGCGACACGCTGATCGTTGCCGATGTCGGCGGGACCTATGCACGAGTGGCCCTGGCGGAGGGAGTGCCGGGCCAGCCGCCGCGCATCCGCCACCTGCGCCGCTATGCTTGTGCCGAGTTCGCCAGCCTGGCCGCCATCCTTGGCGCCTTCCGCGCGTCGCACGCGCCTGCGCCGGGCACCGCGGTGGTGGCCATTGCGGGGGTGCTGGAAGGCGACCATCTGGTCAATACCAATCTGCCGTGGCCGGTGTCGTTGGCGGCCACCCGGCGTGAGGCGGGACTGGCCACGCTCGATCTGATCAATGATTTCGAGGCGGTTGCGTACGCGATTCCGCATGTCGCCGCGAAAACGCTGGTGTCGTTGAACGGCGACCCGGCCGCCGGTGCTCGATGGCCGGCGCTGGTGCTGGGGCCGGGCACGGGACTGGGCGCTGCGTTGCGCTTCGAGGCAGGCGCCCGTGCGGTGCTGGCCAGCGAAGCCGGCCATGCGGCATTGGGCGCAGGCACTGCACTGGAACTGCAGGTGCTGCAGCAGATGCTGGCGCGCTGGGAGCATGTGGACAACGAGCGCATCCTGTCGGGCAGCGGCCTGATGAATCTGTATCCCGCGCTGTGCGCGATCCGCGGCGTGGCCCCGCAGTGGACCTCCACCGAAGCGCTGATCGCCGCTGCGCACGCGGGCGAGGACGCTCTGGCGGTGGAAACGCTGGAAGTATTCTGCGGATGGCTGGGCAGCCTGGCCGGCGACCTGGCGGTGACCTTCGGGGCGCGCTCGGTCTATCTGGCAGGCGGCATCTCCAGCCACGTCGCCCGATTCCTCGAGGAGGGTCCGTTCGGCAGCCGTTTCCTGGCCAAGGGGGTGATGCGGCGGGTCCTGGAACAGGTACCGGTATGGCGGGTCGAGCATGGCGAGCTGGGCGTGATCGGCGCGGCGGTATGGCACGCCGAGCACCGCTGCGCGGCGGCGTAAGCATTCTTTCCCGGCCTTCCCGGGCCGGTTCATGGCAGTGGGAGAGCAACGAGTGACTGATCGCAGGCAATTCCTTCAGGCCGGTGCGCTGGCGGCGGGTGTGATGGCATTTCCGCGGGTGCAGGCCAGCAGCAGCGGACGCGCGCGGGTGGTATCCACCTGGGATTTCGGCGTGGGCGCCAACCAGGCGGCGTGGAAGGTGCTGTCGTCCGGCGGCAGTGCGCTGGATGCGGTGGAAACCGGCGCACGCTGGGCGGAAAGCGAGCTGTGCAACCCGACGGTGGGGCGCTGCGGCAATCCGGACCGTGACGGGGTGCTGAGCCTGGATGCGAGCATCATGGCCGGCAACGGGCAGTGTGGCTCGGTGGCGGCGTTGACCGACATCCTGCATCCGGTGTCGGTGGCGCGGAAGGTGATGGAACAGACGCCGCACGTGATGCTGGTGGGCGAGGGCGCGCAGCAGTTTGCCGTGCAGCAGGGCTTCACCCGCGAGAAGCTGCTGACCCCGGCGGCGGAAAAAGCGTGGCGGGAGTGGCTGAAGACGGCGCAGTACACCCCTGAGATCAATGCCGAGCGGCGTACCCGTCCCGGCGACAGCAGCAATCACGACACCCTGGGCATCCTGGCCATCGACGCGCAGGGCCAGCTGGCCGGGGCCTGCACCACCAGCGGCATGGCGTGGAAGCTGCACGGCCGCGTGGGTGACAGCCCGATCATCGGTGCCGGTCTGTACGTGGACAACGAGGTGGGCGCGGCGACCGCGTCGGGCGTGGGCGAGGAGATGATCCGCAATGCGGCGTCGTTCCTGGTGGTGGAACTGATGCGGCAGGGGCGCTCGCCGGCAGAGGCGTGTCGTGAAGCGATCGCCCGTGTGGTGCGCAAGCGGCCGGAGGCCAGCAAGACCCTGCAGGTGTGCTTCCTTGCGCTGGGTCGCGACGGCGAGGTCGGCGCCTACGCGCTGCACCGTGGCTTCGTCTATGCGGTGTGCGACAAGGACCGCCAGGACGACCTGCGCGATTCCGCCTCGGTCTACACCAGCGAGCAGACCTGAGCATGGCGAGGCCTACCCTGGAGATTGCGTCGAACTCGGTTGCATCGGCCCTGGCGGCGCAGCGGGGCGGTGCCGACCGCATCGAGCTGTTCGACAACCTCGCGGAGGGCGGCACCACGCCGTCCCATGGCAGCATCGCCGTGGCAAGGGAGCGCCTGCAGATCCCGCTGTTCGTGCTGATCCGGCCCCGCCCTGGCGATTTCCGTTACGACGCGCTGGAGACGGAGATCATGCTGCGCGACATCGCGCAGTGCCGGCAGCTGGGCTGCGACGGCGTGGTGATCGGGGCATTGGATGCCGCGGGCGACATCGACGTGGCACTGTGCCGCGATCTGGTGGCGGCGGCCGGCCCATTGGGCGTGACCTTCCACCGCGCCTTCGACGCCGCGCGCGACCTGCCGGTGGCGCTGGAGCAGGTGATCGCACTGGGCTGCCAGCGGGTGCTGAGTTCCGGCGGCCAGGCCAGCGCGCAGGCGGGCAGCGGCATGCTGGCGCAGCTGGTCGCGCAGGCAGGTGATCGCCTCTCGGTGATGGCCGGCGCGGGCATCGGCCCGGACACCATCACGGACGTCGCGACAACCACCGGCTGCCGCGAATTGCACGCCTCTGCCAAGGCGGTCCGGGTCTCGGGGATGCGTTACCGCAATGCCGACCTGCGAGGCCTGGACAACGACTGGACGCAGACCGACGCCAACACGGTCGCCGCGTTGCGCGCCGCATTGGATGCAGCCGATCGGGACTGAAAAGCGGTTGCCGGTGGGGCGAGTGCGGGGCCGCCGTGCCCTTGTGGGCGAATTTCCCCCGGCGTCGGCCTGCGGCCGCCCCCTTCCTCCTTTTAATT
>NZ_JBITVZ010000021.1:0-79656 GCF_044543385.1 Stenotrophomonas sp. NPDC077420 | reverse complement strand
GTGTAAGTACAGCAATGTATTGAGCTAACTGATACTAATGATCCGTGTGGCTTGACCATATAACCTCAAGTTGCCTTGGCCGACATGACATGTCGATGGATACCAAGTGCACGCTACGTCACAAGAACTATGAGAGGCAGGCGCAGTATGGCCGTGCTTTCCCCCAAGGGAAAACCACGAACATCGCGACGCTCCAACCGTCTCCCTGGTGAAATTAGCGCTGTGGAACCACCCGATCCCATCCCGAACTCGGAAGTGAAACGCAGCTGCGCCGATGGTAGTGTGGCTCAAGCCATGCGAGAGTAGGTCATCGCCAGGGTTTACACCCGAGAACCCCGCTGCACGCGCAGCGGGGTTTTCCTTTTTTTGCAGGCTCCGCGTTTCCGGGAGCCCGCACCCGGTAGCACACGACCGTTGGTCGTGTGGCACGGAGACCCAATGCCGAGCTGGCGCACCGCGCTGCTCCAACCGTCTCCCTGGTGAAATCAGCGCTGTGGAACCACCCGATCCCATCCCGAACTCGGAAGTGAAACGCAGCTGCGCCGATGGTAGTGTGGCTCAAGCCATGCGAGAGTAGGTCATCGCCAGGGTTTACACCCAAAACCCCGCTGCCCGCGCAGCGGGGTTTTTTCTTTGCGCGCGTCGTGGAGAGAGCGTGCCGACCAACGGTCGGCACCTACCGGAGGTGAGGCGCCTGAGGTGAGGCGCCTGATCAATCATCCGGCCGTAACCAGGGTGATGGACGCGGCTGATCAATCATCCGGCCGTAACCGGGGTGATGGATGTGCCGACCAACGGTCGGCACGTACCGGAGACCACCGGTCCTGGTGGCGCACGACCGTTGGTCGTGCGACGGCGCACCGCGCCGTGCATTCACCCGGCAGGTGCGTTCTCCGTCCGACACGCCGCACCACACGCGCCTTTCCTCCGACACGAACAAAAAAACGGCGCCCGTAGGGGCGCCGTCTCTTTCACTGCTCCAACTGCAGGCCTTACCGCGCCGGCGCGGCCGCCTCGGTCTTGCCCTTCATCATCTCGTCGCGGGCGGCCTTGAACGGATTACCCTCGTACCAATTCGTCCAGGTACCGCCAATCGCGATCGCCTTGCCCACGCCGTGCAGCAACTGCAGGTCTTCCACGGTGCCGTCCAGCTTCCAGGTGCTCGGGTCGTACTCGTCCTTCGGCCCGTGGTAACGATCGCGGCCATAGGCCTCGGCCGCCTTGCGACCCGCGTCCACGCCGCCGTCCAGCAGGTCTTCACCGCCGTCGGCATACAGCGCCGGCACGCCGGCCTTGGCGAAGTTGAAATGGTCCGAACGGAAGTAGAACCCGCTCTGCACCGAGGTCTCCCCATGCAGCGTGCGCTTCTGCTCGGCGGCCAGCGGTTTCAGGATGTCCTCCAGCTCCGAACTGCCGAAGCCGGTCACGGTCACGTCCTTGGCGCGCCCGGCCACCGACATCGCATCGATGTTGATCACGCCGGCAATCTTGTCCAGCGGGAAGGTCGGGTGGTTGACGTAGTACTTCGAGCCCAGCAGGCCCGATTCCTCCAGCGTCACCGCCAGGAACACCACCGAACGTTCCGGCGCCGGCTGCTCATGCGCCATCACGTCGGCAATCTCCAGGATGCCGGCAACACCGGTCGCATTGTCGATCGCGCCGTTGTAGATGTTGTCGCCCTGTTCGCCCTCGTGCTTGCCCAGGTGGTCCCAGTGGGCCATGTACACCACTGCCTCGTCGGCATGCCTGGTACCGGGCAACACGCCAACCACATTGCGCGAGGTCTTCTCGGCGATGGTGCTTTTCAGGTCCAGCGAGATCTTCGCCTTCAACGGTACCGGCTTGAAGCCGCGCTTGTTGGCGTCCTTGTACGCCTGGTCCAGGTCCAGCCCGGCGTCGGCAAACAGCTGGCGCGCCGCGTCGGCACTCAACCAGCCCTGCGCCGGCAGGCGGCGTTCCGGATCGTCCTTGGCCGGCAGGTCGTACTGCGGACCGGCCCACGAATTCTTCACCACATCCCAGCCATACGAGGCACCGGCGGTGTCGTGCACGATCAGCGCGGCCGCAGCGCCCTTGCGCGCGGCTTCTTCGAACTTGTAGGTCCAGCGCCCGTAGTAGGTCATGCGCTTGCCATCGAACAGGCTGTCGTCATTGGCATGGAAACCGGGGTCGTTGACGAACATCACCACCGTCTTGCCCTTCCAGTCCTGGCCGGCGTAGTCGTTCCACTTCTGTTCCGGCGCATCCACGCCATACCCGACGAACACCAGCTCACTGCCGTCGATCTTCACTTCCTGCTGGCCGCTGCGGGTGCCGATCACCATGTCGGTCCCGAACTTCAGGTCGCGCTGCTTGCCGGCCTGGTCCAGCTTCAGCACCGTGCTCTCATCGGCGGTGGTTTCGGTCATCGCCACCTCCTGGAACCAGCTGTCGCCGTTGCCCGGCTGCAGCCCGATGCGCTGCATCTGGTCGCGGATGTAGTTCACCGTGCGTTCTTCGCCGGTGCTGCCCGGTGCGCGGCCTTCGAATGCATCCGAGGACAGGGTCTTGACCAGCTCGCCGAAGTCGCCGGCGTTGATCTCGGCGGAGAAGGCGTGGCCGGCAGCCGCCGGCGTGTTATCGGCCACGGGCGCAGCGGCCGGGGCAGCGGTCTCGCCCTTGCACGCAGTCAACGCGGCAGTGGCGGCCAGGCACAACAGAAGTTTGCGGGACATCATCGATTCCTGGAGACAAGGGGCCGGTGCGCGGGCACCGGGGAAAAGGGTATCAATTGCGGGGCGCGGTGTCGGTGTCGAAGGGCACAGGCACGGTCCCGACCACCGGCCCGATCGACGCGGTGCGGTGGACGTACAACACCACATCGCGCTCGAAGCGCAGCTCACCGGCGACCGAAGCCTTCGGCCCAATGATGATCCGCGGCTTGCTCGGAGCGCTGAGCGAAATGCCGAAGCTCGGCTTTTCCACACGGATGCCGCCGCCGACCTGCGAACCGACGCCCACGGTGATGTCACCATTGACCGTCTTGATGCTGTTGCTCACGCGGGTTTCGACCAGTCCGATGCCGCCGTTCACCGTTTCAACGCCCCCCTCGATTTGGCTGCCACGGTCCACGAAGATGCCGCCATTGACGGTTTCCAGCGTGCCGCCCGCCTTCACCCGCATCCCCAGGGCAATCTTGCCGTTCACCGTGGACACACTGCCGGTGCTCGCGCCGTCGCTCACGGTGATGCCGCCATTGACGGTTTGAATGCTGTGGGTGGTGGCACCGCTTTCCACGGTGATGCTGCCATTGACCGTTTCAAGATCGCCATAGGCCCGGCCAGCTTCAGCGGTGATGCTGCCATTGACCTTGCTGATGTCATCAACCGCCCACGCCGACCCGCAGGACAGGGAGAGGACCAGAAGCATCGAGAGGGAGAGGGATTTCATGGGGTGTCGTCCGGTATGCGGCTGGCAGGCCGCGTGCAGGAATGTCACCATGCAGCGCTGCGATCCGCATCTGCCTGAAGTCACTGGAAAGCCCTTGCGCCACAACGCTTCTTCCTCACGCTGGCATAACAACTCGTCCGCTGGATCGAGCCGCGGCTCGCGCTGGACGGCGGCAGTGTCGTTGGCGCCGGTTCTGTGCGTATTGGTCCTGCTGGCGGTTGCGACCGTCCCGGTGGCTGCGCAGAATCCGAAAGAGGCCGAACGCAAACTGCAGAAGCTGCGCACCGAGCTGAAGGGCGTGGCGCAGGAGCGCCGCAGCCTGGAAGGACAGCGTGGCCAGGCGTCGCGCCAGCTGCGGGAAGCCGACGAGAAAGTCGCCCGTACCGGCCGGGTGCTGGCCCAGACCGAAACCGCGCTGCAGCGCGAGGCCCGCGCCCTGCAGGAACTGCAGCAACGCCGCAGCCAGCTGCAGGCCGGCCTGCAGGCCCAACGGCAGGAACTGGCGTCGCTGCTCCGCGCGGCGTACCGGATCGGCAACAACGCACCACTGAAACTGCTGCTGTCGCAGGACCGGGTGGCCGACGCCAACCGCACCCTGGCCTATCACCGCTACCTGCAGCGTGAACGCGCGCGCCGGATCGGCGCGCTCACCGCCGACCTGACCGAACTGGAAACGGTGGAAACGCAGATCGTCGAGCGCCAGAAGGCGCTGGAAGGAACGCGCCAGCAGCAGAAGCAGCAGGCGGCCACCCTGGCCGACGATCGCCGTACCCGCGCCGCCACTGTGGCCAGCCTGGACGAACGTTACAAGGATCGCAGCGAACGCGAGAAGGCACTGGGCCAGGACGCCAAGGCGCTGGAGACGCTGTTGGCCAATCTACGTGCCGCTGCCGCCCGCGCCGAAGCCGAACGACGTGCCGCCGCACGCCGGGCGGCGGCCGAAAAGGCCGCCGCGGAAAAGGCCGATCGCGCTGCCGCGGCCAGCGGCACCCGCCCACCACCGCGCCCGGGCAAGACGCCGCCGGCGGCGGCATCGGCACCGGCGCCCAAGGTCGGGGGGCTGGGCTGGCCGCTGTCGGGCAATCTGTTGGCGCGCTATGGCGGCAAGCTGCCCGACGGGCGCACCAGCAGCGGTGTCCTGATCGGCGCGGCCGCCGGCAGCACCGTCACTGCGGTGGCCGACGGCACCGTGGTGTTCTCCGACTGGATGACCGGCTACGGCATGATCCTGATCGTGGACCATGGCAACGGCTACATGAGCCTGTACGCCCACAACGACACCCTGCTGCGCGACGCCGGCGGCACGGTGAAGAAGGGCGACCCGGTGGCCAAGGTCGGCAACTCCGGCGGGCAGGGGGTCACGGCGCTGTATTTCGAATTGCGGCGTAACGGACAGCCGGTCGATCCGTCGTCGTGGTTGCAGCGACGGTAGGTGGGCTGTTCAACGGGAATTTACCGTGCCTTCGCGCATAATCGGTCGGCGCATCACTGGTGCGCCTGTTCCCGTCCCCCGCTCAACCTGGAGTGCTTCATGCGCGTAGCCCGTTCCGCCACCCTGCTGCTGGCCCTGGTGCCGGCGCTGTCCTGGGCGCAGCAGACCGCCCCGGTTCCGGAACGCGCTGGCGATGCCGCCTCCACGGAAGAAGCGGTCACCTCGCGGGTGCCGCTGGAAGAGATCCGCCGCTACGTGGGCGTATACAACGCCGTGCGCGCCGCCTACGTGGAGCCGGTGGACGACAAGAAGCTGATGCAGTCGGCCATCCGCGGCCTGCTGCTGGACCTGGACCCGCACAGCACCTACTTCGACAAGGAAGATGCCGAAGCCTTCGACGAGCAGGCCGAAGGCGCCTACGAAGGTATTGGCGTGGAGCTGCAGCAGCAGCCCGACAACAGCAGCCTGAAAGTGATCTCCCCGATCGACGACACGCCGGCGGCCAAGGCCGGCATTCTCGCCGGCGACCTGATCATCGCCATCGACGGCAAGCCGATCAGCGCGATTGAAGCCACCGAACCGCTGCGTGGCAAGGCCGGCAGCAAGGTAGTGCTGACCATCGTGCGCGAGGGCAAGGCCAAGCCGTTCGACGTGCCGATCACCCGCGAAACCATCCGAGTCACCAGCGTGCGCAGCCGGATGCTGGAGCCGGGGTATGGCTACATCCGCCTGAGCACCTTCCAGGCCGACACCGGTGCCGATTTCCAGAAGCATGTGGCGCAACTGCAGCAGCAGGCGGGCGGCAGGCTCAAGGGCCTGGTGCTGGACCTGCGCAGCAATCCCGGCGGCCTGCTCACCGCAGCGGTGCAGGTCGCCGACGACCTGCTCGACAAGGGCAACATCGTCAGCACCCGCGGCCGTATCTCGATCAGCGATGCGCGTTTCGACGCCACCCCGGGCGACCTGCTCAAGGGCGCGCCGGTGGTGGTGCTGGCCGACGCCGGTTCGGCCAGCGCGTCGGAAGTGCTGGCCGGTGCGCTGCGCGACAACGGCCGCGCCCGCGTGGTGGGCAGCCGCACCTTCGGCAAGGGCTCGGTGCAGACCGTGCTGCCGCTGGACAACGGCGACTCGGTCAAGCTCACCACCGCGCGCTATTACACCCCCAGCGGCAAATCGATCCAGGCCACCGGCATCGTGCCGGACGTGGTGCTGCTGCCGGAGAAAAAGCCGGGCGACCAGGACGACCTGCCTGCCAGCCTGTCCGACTACAGCGAAGCGACCCTGCCGGGCCATCTCCGGGGCGACGACGAAGGCGTCGAAGGCTACCAGGCCGGCGACGTCCTGCCCGGCGACGGCCCGATCCAGGACGCACTGGCCGAGCTGAAGCACCCCGGCGCGGTAGCAGCAAAACAAAAGCCGGTAGCGCCGGCCGTTGGCCGGCCCACGCAGAAGCCGGAACAAAAACCGGAACCCAAACCGGAACCCAAACCGGAACCGGCACCCAAACCGGAACCCAAACCGGAACCGGCACCCAAACCGGAACCCACCCCCTGAGGTAGCGCACGACCGTTGGTCGTGCGGCCCCTCAGAACCCGTGCCGCTTCCGCAGCCGCCGCGCAATGGCCGCGCGCACGTACACCCCATAGGCCAACCCGAACACGAACCCGGCGATGTGGGCCCACCACGCCACCATGCCGAAGCTCGGCCCGATGTACGCGAATACCACCTGCAGCCCGGCCCACACCCCGATCAACAGGTAGGCCGGGGCGCGCACGAACTCCAGGAACAACCCCAACGGGATCACCACCCCCAGCCGCGCCCCGGGGAACAGTGCCAGGTAGGCGCCGATCAGCGCCGACACCGCGCCGCTGGCACCGATGATGATCTGGTCCGGACTGCCCATGGTGTAGATCGCGGTCAGGTTGGAGACCGCGCCGCCCACCAGGAACAGCAGGATCAGCCGCCACGGCCCCAGCACCCGCTCGGCGGGCAGGCCGAAGATCAGCAGGAACACCAGGTTGCCCAGCAGGTGCGACCAGTCCGCGTGCAGGAACAGCGCCGTGAACAGCCGCAGCACGCTGCCGTCCTCGAAGGTGGCCCACCAGTCCAGCGGCCGGGTCAGCCCGGTGGACAGCGCGCCCCAGTCCATCCACAGGCTGCGGCGGGCGTCGCCGGGGCGCGAGATCGACCACAGGAACGCCGCCCACAGCGTCGCAAACAGCAGGGGCGTGGCCCAGCGGACGGCGGATTTCCTGCGCGAGGGAAGCGAGACGAACATGTGGGCGCTAGCCTACCGTGGGCGGCGGCCGGAGGGAGTAAACGGGTGTTCAGCCTGAATAGCCAAACCGGCTGATCGCGTTATTGTTTCATTAACCGGTCTGGGTATACTCGCATACGGCGTCGTATGTCGGGAGGGGACTCCGGCGCGTTGTTTCCCATCTTTCGGGGCGGGCAGCAGCGCAGGCGCGCGTAGCCAAAACCACACGCATTTCCGGAGAGAACACACGATGCATACCGCTTCCACCCTCGCCCGCGTCACCGCCCTGGCTGTCGGCATCGCCGGCGTGCTGGCCGTTGGCCACGTCAACGCCGCCGCTTTCCAGCTGAAGGAAAACAGCGCCAAGGGCCTCGGCCGCGCCTTCGCCGGTTCGGGTTCCGCCCAGGGCGACGCCTCGATCATGGCCGTCAACCCGGCCGGCATGCGCCAGCTGGAAGGCATGCAGATCCAGGGCGACCTGAGCGCCATCAGCTTCAAGGCCGAATACGAAGGCACCGGCCGCAAGCCGACCGGCCAGCCGCAGACCGGCGGCGACGGTGGCGACGCCGGCATGATCGCGCCGGTCCCGGCCGCCTACTTCCACATGCCCATCGGCGAACAGGCCCACTTCGGCGTCTCGCTGACCGCCCCGTTCGGCTTCAAGACCGATTACGACAATGGCTGGGTGGGTCGCTACAGCGGCCTGAAGACCGACCTGAAGGCGATCGACCTGGGCTTTGCCGCCTCGTACGACGTCAACCCGTACGTGTCCTTCGGCGCGTCGGTGTTCGTTGAGCACCTGACCATCGAACTGAGCAACAACATCGACTTCGGCACCGCGCTGGCCCAGTCCCGCGTGCCGGGCTTCGCCCCGGGCAGCGCCGATGGCAAGCTGACCGTCGAAGGCGACAACAACGCCGTGGGCTGGACCGTCGGCGGTCTGTTCAGCCCCGATGAGAACACCCACATCGGCTTCAGCTACCGCTCCAAGGTCGAGCACAAGATCACCGGCGGCGACGCCACCTTCGACGTGCCGGGCAATGCGGCTGCCGTGCTGGCGGTTGCCCAGCCGGGTCGCTTCGTGACCACCTCGGGCAAGGCCACCGTGACCCTGCCGGCCTCGGCTACGATGAGCATCACCCACAACGTCAACGACCGCTGGACCGTGATGGGTGACGTCACCCGCACGGCCTGGTCGACCGCGTTCGACCAGGTCACCATCGACTACGCGTCGGCGCAGCCGGACTCGGTGCTGGAATTCGGCTACCGCGACACGACCTTCGTCTCGCTCGGTACCGACTTCAAGCTGAGCGACACCGTCACCCTGCGTGGCGGCGTGGCATACGACCAGACCCCGACCACCGACGCACACCGCGACGTCCGCGTGCCGGACACCAGCCGCAAGTGGCTGTCGCTGGGCGTGGGCTGGACCCCGTCGGCGAACACCGAATACAACTTCGGTTACACCCACCTGTTCACCAGCGACCCGAACGTCATCGTTCCGGCCACCACGAACAACCAGGGCAACTCGCTGAACGGCAAGTACAAGGTCCGCGGCGACGTGCTGGCGGCCTCGTTCAACTACAAGTTCTGATCCACGGCGTTCGCGCCGCGTAGCACCGGAAGGCCCCGCGCAAGCGGGGCCTTCTGCGTTGTGGGTCGGCAATCGGATCGGCAACCGAACGCGAAACGGTATGCGGACCCGGATGCGGACCCGGATGCGAAACCGCAACGGTAGAGCCGACTGTCAGTCGGCTGCTCTACGCGCGGTCTACGGCTTCATGCGAACGGCAGCCGACTGACAGTCGGCTCTACCCGCACGCGGGTGAGCGTCCTGCGGCGTACAACAGGCCCTGGCGCAGTTGTGCCTGGAAGTCGCGGTTGCGGTACAGCGCCGCGTCGTGCCCCAGGCCGGTGTACCAGCTGCGGCCGCCCTCGTAGGCGTGACACCACGCAATGGGATGGTCGGCGCCCATCGTGCCACCCTGGTACATCCGCTCGTCCACCGTGGCCACGATCTGCAGCCTGCCGCGCGGCGTACTGCGGTAGTTGTACAGCTCGTCCCGCACGGGCCACGCGTTGCCCTGCGCCTTGCCGTCGCGCTCGGGCTGCACCCGGCTGAACTGCAGGCCTTCCGGGTGGTTCTTGAAATACGCGCCCACCAGCTGTCCGTACCACGGCCATTCGTATTCGGTATCGGCTGCCGAATGCACGCCCATGAAGCCGCCGCCGGCGCGGATGAAGGCTTCCATCGCCTGCTGCTGCGTCGGGTCGAGCACATCGCCGGTGGTGTTGGCGAACACCACCACCCGGTAGCGGGCCAGGTTGGTGTCGTTGAAATCGGCAGGATTCTCGCTCTGATCCACCGTCAGCCGTTCCCGTTCGGCCAGCAGGCGCAAGGTACTCACCGCCGTGGGAATCGAATCGTGGCGGAATTTCGCGGTGTGGGTGAACACCAGCACGCGGTCATTGGCCATCGCGCTCACGACAGGCGTGGCAGACAGGAACATCGCAAGCAACACGGGCAGGACATTCGGGCGCATGGCTGGATCATGCCACAGCCACGTACAATCCCGGTCCGCGCCCGCCCGGACCCTCCGGCATGCGGCGCAGGGACCGCTCCATGATCCATGACAAGGAATCCTATGTCGCCCGTTCTACTCCGCACCACCCTGGCCCTGGGCCTGTCCGCGCTGGCGGCACCGGCCTTCGCCGCCGATTTTGCCGCCTGCTTCACCCTCACCCCCGGCCTGCGCTGGTCCACCAGCGATGAAACGCTGACCATCGAGAACGCTGCGTTCAACCGCGCTCCGGCGATGAAGGTCTCCAGCGCCGGCGGCGGCGTCGGCCGCGCCAGCTTCTTCGACGCCAGTGGCCGCATGCTGCTGGGCGAGGAGCGCTATGGCATCGCCGCCTGGAACGGCGACGCCGCCGCACCGGTGATGACGGATGCCTTCGACCCGATGCCCACCTTCCCGCAGACCGCCGCGCCGGGCGAGCAGTTCCACGTCAACGGCAAGGGCACCCGCACCCACCATGGCGAAGGAACCGTCAGCGACATCGACTACGACGGCTTCAACGACTACACCTTCGTCGGCTTCGAGAACGTCGACGCCACCGTGGACGGCAAGCCGCGCACCTTCGACGGCACCTGCCATCTCACGGCACGGTTCGAAGACAACCGCATGGAGGTCTGGTATGCAGCGGGTTTCGGTCGCATCAAGTTCGAGCGTTACATGGGCGAGGAGCTGCTGATGCGCGATGAGATCGAAGCGATCCACGCCGACTGACGGCAGCGGCAGCACCCGCAAAAAACCCCGCTTTCGCGGGGTTTTTCATTCGAAGAGCGGGGCGCTGCCCCGCTGTCCGGACGCCGCCGACCTCAGTCACCCAAGGTCAGCAGCGAAGCATTGCCACCGGCGGCCGTGGTGTTGACGGTCACGGTCTTTTCGGTGGCAAACCGCAGCAGGTAGTGCGGGCCACCGGCCTTCGGACCGGTGCCGGACAGGCCCTGGCCGCCGAACGGCTGCACGCCCACCACTGCACCGATCTGGTTGCGGTTGACGTACACATTGCCCACGTTGATGCGCGAGGAAATGCGCTCCACGGTTTCATCGATGCGCGAATGCACGCCCAGGGTGAGGCCGTAGCCGGTGGCGTTGATCTGGTCGATCACCGCATCGAGCTGGTCGCCCTTCCAGCGGATCACGTGCAGCACCGGTCCGAAGATTTCCTTGTGCAGCTGGTCCAGGTTCTTCAGTTCGTACGCGCGCGGCGCGAAGAAGGTGCCATGCGCGGCGGCTTCGCTGAGCTCGGCCGCGGCGATCAGGCGCGCTTCCTTTTCCATGCGCAGCGCGTGTTCCTGGAGGATCTGCAGCGCGTCGGCGTCGATCACCGGGCCGACGTCGGTGGAGAGCAGGCCCGGGTCGCCGACCTTCAGTTCGGCCATGGCGCCGGCCAGCATGGTCATCACCTTGTCGGCGATATCGTCCTGCACGAACAGTACGCGCGCGGCCGAGCAGCGCTGGCCGGCCGAGGTGAACGCCGAACCGATGGCATCCTTGACCAGCTGTTCCGGCAGCGCCGAGGAGTCGGCGATGAACGCATTCTGGCCGCCGGTTTCAGCAATCAGCACGCCGATGGCAGCGTCGCGTGCGGCCATCGCGCGGTTGATGGCACGCGCGGTGTCGGTGGAGCCGGTGAAGGCCACGCCGGCCACGCGCGGGTCGGCGGTGAGCGCCGCGCCGACGGTGGCGCCGTCGCCCGGCAGGAACTGCACCACGCCTTCGGGAATGCCGGCATCCAGCAGCAGCTTCACCGCGTAGTAGCCGATCAGGTTGGTCTGTTCGGCCGGCTTGGCGATCACGCTGTTGCCTGCGGCCAGCGCGGCGGCGACCTGGCCCAGGAAGATCGCCAGCGGGAAGTTCCACGGGCTGATGCACACGAACACGCCACGGCCGTGCAGCTGCAGCTCGTTGGATTCGCCGGTCGGGCTGGGCAGCTTTTCGGCGTGGCCGAACTGCTCGCGTGCCTGCTTGGCGTAGTAGCGCAGGAAATCCACCGCTTCGCGTACTTCGGCGATGCCGTCGGGCAGGCTCTTGCCGGCTTCCTTCACGCACAGCGCCATGAACTCGGGCATGCGTGCTTCCAGCTGGTCGGCCGCATGCTCCAGGATCGCCGCGCGGCTCGCGGCCGGGGTGCGGTTCCACTGCGGCTGCGCGGCCACGGCATTGGCCAGCGCCTTTTCCACGGTCGCGCTGTCGGCCGGCTGCCACTGGCCGATCACCTGGCGGGTGTCGGCGGGGTTGATCACGTTGACCAGCGCGCCGGTCGGCTGCGCACCCGGCACCAGCGGGGCGGCCTGCCACGGCTTGATCGCCGCGTTGAGCTGCTCGGCCAGGGCGCGCAGATCGTTGTCGTTGGCGAGATTGACGCCCATGGAGTTCTTCCTGTCGTGGTTCTGGCTGCGCAGCAGGTCGACCGGCAGCGGGATTTTCGGGTGTGGAATGGAATCGAACGACGCAACGGCTTCAACCGGATCGCGGATCAGGTCGTCGATGGCCACGTCTTCGTCGGTGATGCGGTTGACGAAGCTGGAGTTGGCCCCGTTCTCCAGCAGGCGGCGCACCAGGTACGGCAGCAGGTCTTCGTGCGAACCCACCGGCGCGTATACGCGGCACGGCACGTTCAGGCGGTTGGCCGGCACCACTTCGGCATACAGGTCATCGCCCATGCCGTGCAGCTTCTGGTGCTCGTACTGGCCGCCCTTGGCGATCGCCTTCACCGCCGCGATGGTGTGCGCGTTGTGCGTGGCGAACATCGGGTACAGCGCGTCGGCGTGCGAGAACAGACGCTTGGTGCAGGCCAGGTAGGACACGTCGGTGTTCTGCTTGCGGGTGAAGACCGGATAGGCCGGCAGGCCGTCGATCTGCGCGCGCTTGATCTCCGCGTCCCAGTACGCGCCCTTGACCAGGCGCACCTGCAGGCGGCGACCGATGCGGCGGGCCAGGTCGGCCAGGTAGTCGATCGTGTACGGGGTGCGCTTCTGGTACGCCTGCACCACCACGCCGAAGCCTTCCCAGCCAGCCAGCGAAGCATCGCTCACCACCTTCTCGATGATGTCCAGCGACAGTTCCAGGCGGTCGGTTTCCTCGGCATCCACCGTGCAGCCGATGCCGTAGGACCTGGCCAGCTGCGCCAGTTCCAGCACGCCGGGCACCAGGTCGGCCATCACCCGCGCGCGCTTGGCGTGTTCATAGCGCGGGTACAGCGCCGACAGCTTGATCGAGATGCCCGGTGCCGCGTTGACGTCGCCGTCCGGACGGCCGCCACGGGCCTTGTGGTCGCCACCGATGGAGTGGATCGCGCGGCGGTAGTCTTCCAGGTAGCGCCTGGCGTCCTTCATGGTCAGCGCGCCTTCGCCGAGCATGTCGAACGAATAGCGGTAGCTGGCGTTGTCGCCCTTGTGCGAGCGCGACAGCGCTTCGTCGATGGTGCGACCCATGACGAACTGGTGGCCCATGATCTTCATCGCCTGGCGCACGGCCAGGCGGATCACCGGCTCGCCCACGCGGCCCATCAGGCGCGCGAAGGCGCCGGGCACGTCCGAGCGGGTGGCGTCGTTGATCTGCACGATGTGCCCGGTGAGCATCAGGCCCCAGGTGGAGGCGTTGACCAGCACCGAATCGCTGCCGCCCAGGTGCTTCTTCCAGTCCGCTTCGCCGAGCTTGTCGCGGATCAGCTTGTCGGCAGTGTCCTGGTCGGGGATGCGCAGCAGCGCCTCGGCCACGCACATCAGCAGCACGCCTTCTTCGCTGCCCAGGTCGTACTGGCGCATGAAGGCTTCAATCGCGCCCTGGTCCTTGGCGCGCACGCGCACCCGCGCCACCAGATCGGCGGCGGTGGCCTGCACGGTGGCCTGTTCGTCGGCCGGCAGGCGCGCCTGCGCCAGCAGCTCACGCACGTGGCTGGCTTCGTCCTTCATCCAGGCATCGGTGATCGCCTGGCGGAACGCGTTGGGGACGGCCGGCAGCTCGGGCGACAGCAGCGGCGGGCGGGAGGCGCCGGACGGAGCCGGGGCAGGGGGAAGCGCGGAAGATGCGGTCATGCCGGTTGGCTCATGGAGAACTTGACCATTTTAATCGCTTTTTCATCCCCGGAAACAATCGGGAGCGCGCTGCAGATGACGTTCATAGCCTTTCATACAGGGGGATTCGGCAGATCGGGCAGGGCTGTGAAAAAGTGTGCCGTTTTCGTCAAATCGGCTGCCGGTGCTTATGCTGTCTTGCACCATTCCTGAAATTGTGAATGCACCCTTGCGGCTCGCGCGACAGCAGGGCTACCATCGAGACGTTTCCCGCGGCAGGAAAACGCGGTTGCGACATGATCGAGGTGCTGACAGCTCCGGACGGATCAGGAACGCAACTGCGGCTGCGTCCCCCACGGGCGCTCGATGCCCGGCAGTTCGTCCTGTTGTTTGCTGTGTTGGCGGGGGTGATGTGGCTGGTGGCCGCCCTGGGCTGGTTCACCGGCAACGTGTTCGCCCCCTTGTTTGCGCTGCTGTACAGCCTGTTGCTGGCAGCGGCACTGCGCGCGTTGTGGCGCAGGGGTGAACGGCAGGAAGAAATCCGGGTAGTGCCGGCGTGCGTGGAGGTGATCCCCGCACCCGGTCAATCGCCGGTGTTCAGCGCACATCCGCATTGGGTGCGCCTGCTCGCCGACGAAACGAGGGTCCGGCTGGCGTCCAGCGGTAGGCAGGTGGAAGTGGGGAGTTTCCTCGCACCAGCCGAACGCCAGGCACTGGCAGAGACACTAGAAGGCTTGCTCGTGGCCAGCGATGGCTGCAACCGACGACGCTAAGGGTCTAGGCAATGAAGCAACGCAGAAAGTGGGGCACGCAGTTCGTAAAAGCAGTGGGGTACGGGGCAGCGCTGTTGGCGCCGGCACTGGCGTGGGCCCAGGCGGCCGACCCCAAGCCGTGGCAGCTGAACATGGGCAAGGGGGTCACCCAGAGCTCGCGGCTGGCCTGGGAATCCAACATGTTCTCGCTGTGGGTGTGTACGGTCATCGGCGTGCTGGTGTTCGGCGCGATGTTCTATGCCATCTTCAAATTCCGCAAATCCAAGGGCGCGGTCGCCGCCACCTTCAGCCACAACACCAAGGCCGAGGTGATCTGGACGGTCATCCCGGTGCTGATCCTGGTGGTGATGGCCTGGCCGGCCACCGCCAACCTGATCAAGTTCTACGACACCCGCGATGCCGAAATGACCGTCAAGGTCACCGGCTACCAGTGGATGTGGAAGTACGAATACCTGGGGGAGGACGTCAGCTTCACCAGCCGCCTGGACCGTGAGTCCGACCGCGTCCGGCAGAGCGGCGCGGTGCCCGACCGCGACACCCACCCGCACTACCTGCTCGACGTGGACAACCGCCTGGTGCTGCCGGTCGATACCAAGGTGCGCTTCGTGATCACCTCCGACGACGTGATCCACGCGTGGTGGGTGCCGGCGCTCGGTTGGAAACAGGACGCCATTCCCGGCTTCATCAACGAGGCCTGGACCAACATCGAGCAGGTCGGCGTATACCGCGGCCAGTGCGCCGAGTTGTGTGGCAAGGACCACGGCTTCATGCCGATCGTGGTCGAGGCGGTGTCCAAGGACGACTTCCAGAAGTGGCTGGCGGAAAAGCGGCCGAAGGCGGCCGATCCGGCACCGGCACCGGCCGCGCCCGAAGCCACCCCGGAGGCAACGCCTGCTGCCGCACCGGCGGCACCGGCCGCACCGGCGCCCGCGCCGGACGCGGCGCCGGGCAACGCCTGACATCATCGAACCGCGCACGCCGCACGGCGCGCGTGGCTACCAGCGGAACCAATGAGGTGTAGTTGCGATGGCGCATACCGCAGTTGATCACGACGGGCATCACGGGCATCAGCAGTCGTTCTTCGAACGTTGGTTCTTCTCGACCAACCACAAGGACATCGGCACGCTGTACCTGCTCTTCAGCTTCATCATGTTCATCATCGGTGCGGCGATGAGCGTGATCATCCGCGCCGAACTGATGCAGCCCGGCCTGCAGTTCGTGAAGCCGGAAACCTTCAACCAGCTCACCACCGTGCATGCGCTGGTGATGATCTTCGGCGGGGTGATGCCCGCCTTCGTCGGCCTGGCCAACTGGATGATCCCGCTGCAGGTGGGCGCGCCGGACATGGCGCTGCCGCGCATGAACAACTGGTCGTTCTGGCTGCTGCCGGTGGCCTTCAGCCTGCTGCTGCTGACCTTCGCGCTGCCCGGCGGCGCCCCGGCCGGTGGCTGGACGCTGTACCCGCCGCTGTCGCTGCAGGGCGGCTACAACGTGGCGTTCACCGTGTTCGCCATCCACGTAGCCGGCATCAGCTCGATCATGGGCGCGATCAACATCATCGCCACCGTGCTCAACATGCGCGCCCCGGGCATCGACCTGCTGAAGATGCCGATCTTCTGCTGGTCCTGGCTGATCACCGCATTCCTGCTGATCGCGGTGATGCCGGTCCTGGCCGGCGCGGTGACCATGCTGCTGACCGACAAGTTCTTCGGCACCAGCTTCTTCAATGCCGCCGGCGGTGGCGACCCGGTGATGTTCCAGCACATCTTCTGGTTCTTCGGCCACCCGGAGGTGTACATCATGATCCTGCCGGCCTTCGGCGTGGTCAGCGAGATCATCCCCACCTTCAGCCGCAAGCCGCTGTTCGGCTACCAGGCCATGGTCTACGCCATCGCCGCCATCGCGTTCCTGTCGTTCATCGTGTGGGCCCACCACATGTTCACCGTGGGCATGCCGCTGGGCGGGGAAATCTACTTCATGTTCGCCACCATGCTGATCTCCATCCCGACCGGGGTGAAGGTGTTCAACTGGGTGAGCACGATGTGGCGCGGTTCGCTCACCTTCGAAGCGCCGATGCTGTGGGCGGTGGCCTTCGTCATCCTGTTCACCATCGGCGGTTTCTCCGGCCTGATGCTGGCCATCGTGGTGGCCGACTTCCAGTACCACGACACCTACTTCGTGGTCGCGCACTTCCATTACGTGCTGGTCACCGGTGCGGTGTTCGCGTTGATCGCCGCGGTGTACTACTGGTGGCCGAAGTGGACCGGCCGCATGTACAGCGAGTTCTGGGCCAAGGTGCACTTCTGGTGGTCCATCGTGTTCGTGAACCTGCTGTTCTTCCCGCAGCACTTCCTGGGCCTGGCCGGCATGCCGCGGCGCATTCCCGATTACAGCGTGGCCTTCGCCGACTGGAACCTGATCAGCTCGATCGGTGCGTTCGGCATGTTCGTCACTCCCTTCATGATGGCCGCGATCCTGATCGCGTCGCTGCGCAACGGCGAAAAGGCCGCCGACCGTTCGTGGGAAGGCGCACGTGGGCTGGAATGGACGGTGCCGTCACCGGCCCCGGCGCATACCTTCACCGTGCCGCCGACCATCCGCCCGGGCGACCTGGCCCACGACGACATCACCCACTGAGGCGCGCATGCAGGACATGACCGACCCCGACTTCATCCAGCGTCGTAAACGCGCCCGCCGCACCGCACTGTGGGTCGGCGCGGTGGCCGTGCTGGTCTATGTGGGCTTCATCCTCAGCGGGGTGCTGGGCCGATGAGCGCACCGCGCCCCGCCACGCCCGCGCCGCATGCCGGGCTGCCGCGCCTGATCGGGGTGGCGGTGGCGGTGTTCCTGCTCACGTTTTCGCTGGTGCCGCTGTACCGCATCGCCTGCGAAAAGGTGTTCGGCGTGCGCCTGGAGCGTGGGCCCGGCGCCGAGGCGAGCGCAGGGCCGGCCGCTGCCAGGCGCACCGTGCGGGTGGAATTCGACGGCGGGGTCAATTCGAAACTGCCGTGGGCGTTCCATCCCGAACAGCTGAGCATGGACGTGGTGCCCGGCGAGCTCAACGAGGCGCTGTACTACGCGCGCAACGACAGCGACCGCGCGCTGGTGGGCAGCGCGGTGCCGTCGGTGGCGCCGGCCAAGGCCTCGGGCTACTTCAGCAAGACCGAATGCTTCTGCTTTACCGCGCAGACCCTGGTGGCCGGTGAGAAACGCGACATGCCGGTGCGCTTCATCGTCGACCCGGACCTGCCGGCCAACATCAAGACCATCACCCTGTCCTACACGTTCTACAAGAACGACGCGCTGTCGGCGCAGCTGGCCACGGCAGCACCGCCGGCCACCGCGCGCTCGGCACCCTGATACGTACCTGGATACCGACCATGGCCGCACAGCACAGCCCCGACGCCAACGTGTATTTCGTGCCCACCCACAGCAAGTGGCCCTTCATCGGTTCCATCGCGATGATGGTCACCATGGTGGGCGTGGCCAGCTGGCTCAATGATGCCGGCTGGGGCAAGTGGACCTTCTACGCCGGCATCGCGATGCTGGTGCTGACCCTGTTCTGGTGGTTCAGCGACGTGGTGCGCGAGTCGCAGGCCGGCCACTACAACCGCCAGGTCGACGGCTCGTTCCGGATGGGCATGGTGTGGTTCATCTTCTCCGAAGTGATGTTCTTCGGTGCCTTCTTCGGCGCGCTGTTCTACACCCGCAACCTGGGCCTGGCCTGGCTGGGCGGCGAGGGCGACGGGGTGATGACCAATGAACTGCTCTGGGACGGGTATTCGGCGGCCTGGCCGACCAACGGCCCGGGCGCCATCGGCGGCCATTTCCAGACCATTCCGGCCTGGGGCCTGCCGCTGATCAACACCCTGATCCTGCTGACCTCCGGCGTCACCCTCACCATCGCCCACCATGCACTCAAGGCCGGCCACCGCCGCCAGCTGCTCGTCTGGCTGGGCATCACCGTGCTGCTCGGCGCGTTCTTCCTGACCCTGCAGGCCGAGGAGTACATCCACGCCTACAAGGAACTGAACCTCACCCTGGGGTCGGGCATCTACGGCTCCACCTTCTTCATGCTCACCGGCTTCCACGGCGCGCACGTGCTGCTGGGGACGATCATGCTGATCGTGATGTGGCTGCGCGCGGCCAAGGGCCACTTCACCCGCGACAACCACTTCGGCTTCGAAGCGGCGGCGTGGTACTGGCACTTCGTCGACGTGGTCTGGCTGATGCTGTTCCTGTTCGTCTACGTGCTGTAGTGCCTGGCGTCAGCCGCCGATGCCATGCGGCTTGATCCAGCCGCTGTAGATGCCGATGGCCACCAGCGCGATCAACGCCACCGACACCGCGATGCGGCGGGTGAGCGCATTGACGGTGCGCTTGGTCTGGCCACGGTCGACCAGCAGGTAGTACAGCCCGGCGCCCAGATTCCAGACGATGACGATCAGAAACGCGATTACCAGCAGGGTCTTCAACGAATCATTCATGCGCGGCTCGAGGGCAGGGCGGGTACGCCTATCTGACCGCGTTTCGACGGCGTTGTCATGATGCGCCAGCACACGCGCCTGGTCGGCTGGGTGGCGGCCATCGTGGTGATCATCGGGTTCTGCCAGCTGGGCCGCTGGCAGCTGCAGCGCATGCACGAAAAGCAGGCCCTGCTGGACCAGCAGCTGCCGGCCCGTGCGCAGCCCCTGACCCTGGCCGGCGCGCAGGCCGCGCCGCCACGGCTGCGCTGGGTGGAGGACCACGGCACGTTCCTGCGCGGCACCGTGCTGCTCGACAACCAGACCCGCGCAGGGCGCGCCGGGGTCAAGGTGTACCAGCCCTTCCGCAGCGACGCGGGCGCGCAGGTGCTGGTCGACCTGGGCTGGCTGCCGATGCCCGCCGACCGCCAGCTGCCCCCGATCGCCCCGCGTGAGGGGGCCGCACGCATCGCCGGCCTCCTTGCACCGCCCCCGGCCACCGGCATCGCGCTCGGTCCGGCATTGACCCCCGCCGCGCAGCCCGACGTATGGCTGGCCAACCGCATTCCGGCGGATGAGGTGGCCGCCGCGCTGAAGCTGCCGGCACGCAGCCTGCGCACCCCGGTGCTGCGCCTGGACCCCGCGCTGCCCGGCGGCTACGCCCGCGACCTGGAGCTGCTGCCCAATACCCTGCCGCCCAGCCGCCACCTTGGTTACGCCGTGCAGTGGTTCGCCCTGGCGCTCACCGTCCTCATCGTCGCCCTGCTCCTCGAATGGCGCTCCCGCCGCCCTCCCGCGCGCGACTGTCCCCACCGGTAGCGCCGGCCGTTGGCCGGCCCACGCAGGCCCGCCACCGCCCGAACCGCCGGCACACCCCATCCAACCATGAGAAAATCCCGCCCATGAATGCCATCACCCCGGAACAGCTGAAGGCCCGCAACCGTGGCCGCTGGACCCTGGTCGCGCTGTTCGGCCTGTTCTTCGGCGCGATGGCGTTGGCCGGCGTCCTGCGCTTCTCCGGCTGGCAGCCGGCCGCGCACCGCAACATCGGGCAGATGCTGCAACCGCCGGTGGACGCGCGCGCGCTGCCGCCGACCCTGGCCAGCGGCGAAGCCTACCCGTGGAATCCCGATGCCCACGTCTGGCGCATCCTGGTAGCGCCCGCCCCGGGCTGCGCGGCCGAGTGCGTCACTTTGTCGCAGGGATTGGGCAAGGTGTGGCAGCTGTTCGGCCATAGGGCCGATAATGTCGAGATCCTGTGGCTGGGTACGCCGCCGGCCGAGGCACAGGGCCTTCCCGCCCTGCGCGTGCTGGCCCCCCAGCCGAGCCTGCGTGCCGCCCTGCCCGCCGTGGATGACGCCGCCGGCACGCCCGTCTATGTGATCGACCCGAACGGGTTCGTGATCATGCGATATGCGCCGGGATTCGAATTGGCCGGTCTGCGCAAGGACATGGCCACGCTGTTGAAACTGAAGTGAGTCCCGTTTGATGAACCCCACCGCGCGCCCGGCGCTGCATCGCAATTTCCACCGTCTGGCGTGGTTCGCCCTGATCATGACGGCCAGCACGATCATGTTCGGTTCGTTCGTGCGCCTGTCCGATGCGGGCCTGAGCTGCCCGGACTGGCCGACCTGCTATGGCCGGGTGACCTGGCCGCAGCACGCGCAGGACGTGATCGGCCACGAAGCGGCCAGGATCCGTCCGCTGGAAACGCACAAGGCGTGGCGCGAGCAGGTGCACCGTTTCCTGGCCGGCGCGCTGGGCATTGAAATCCTCACCCTGGCGCTGCTGGCCGTGCGCCGCCGCAACTGGGGCACCACCGCGGTGGCGACCGCGTGCGTGCTGGTGGCCACCGGCATACCGCTGTACATGCTGGGGCACCACGTCCCGGCGAGTATCCTCGCCATCACCGGCGAGGTGATCCTGCTGGTCGCCGCACTGCGCTGGAACAACATCGACCTGGCGCGCGCGGCGCTGCTGACCCTGGCGGTGGTGATCTTCCAGGCCCTGCTGGGCATGTGGACGGTGACCCTGCTGCTCAAGCCCATCGTGGTGATGGGCCACCTGCTGGGCGGCATGCTGATGTTCGGCCTGCTGGTCTGGATGGCGTGGCGCGCCACGCACATGCCGATCACCCTGGTCGAAGCGCCGAAGCTGAAATGGCTGCTGCGCATCGGCGTGGCCGTGCTGGTGATGCAGATCGCGCTGGGTGGCTGGGTGAGCGCCAACTACGCGGCGCTGGCCTGCGGTGGCGGCAGCGCTTCGCTGGACAACTTCCCGCGCTGCGTGAGCCAGTGGTGGCCGCCGCACGACTTCAAGGAAGGCTTCACCCTGTGGCGCGGGATCGGCGTGGATTACGAAGGGGGCGTGCTCGACGGCGCTTCCCGCATCGCGATCCAAATGGCGCACCGCATGTTCGCGGTGGTGGTGGCAGTGTACCTGCTGTGGCTTGCGGTGCGCCTGTACCGGCTGCCGAGCATGCGCGGCTGGGCCAGCGCGCTGGGCCTGCTGGTGGTGCTGCAGATCACCCTGGGCATCCTCAACGTGAAGCTGGCGGTGCCGCTGGAAGTGGCGGTGGCGCACAGCGGGGGTGCGGTGGCGTTGCTGTTCGTGCTGGTGACGTTGCTGGCTAGGCTGCGGGCGCCGGATGCTGAGGGTAGCCGACTAACAGTCGGCTCTACCGTCGGCGCTACCGCCGGTGCTGCCGCCGGCGCCGCCGTTGGCGCTGGAAACGTGGGCTGATCCTATGTCGAGCAGGTATCGTCAGTACTGGGATCTGACCAAGCCGAAGGTGGTGGCACTGATCGTGTTCACCGCGCTGGTGGGCATGTTCCTGGCCATTCCCGCGCTGCCCACCGCCGAGCAGGCGCTGCGCGGCGCGCTGGGGTTCCTGGGCATCTGGCTGGCCGCCTCGGCGGCCGCCGCGATCAACCAGCTGCTGGATGCGCAGATCGATGCGCAGATGGCGCGCACCTCGTGGCGGCCGCTGGTGGTGGGCAAGGTCAAGCCGTGGCAGGTGCTGGTGTTCGCCGGCGTGCTGATCGTGCTGTCGATGACCATCCTGGTGCTGTGGGTGAACGTCATCACCGCGGTGCTGACCTTCGCTTCGCTGATCGGCTACGCGGTGATCTACACCGTGTATCTCAAGCGCGCGACCTCGCAGAACATCGTCATCGGCGGCCTGGCCGGTGCGACTCCGCCGTTGCTGGGCTGGGCGGCGATCACCGGCATGCAGGGACCGGGAGACTGGGTATATGCCTCGCTGTTGGTGCTGATCATCTTCATCTGGACCCCGCCGCATTTCTGGGCGCTGGCGATCTTCCGCCGCGAGGATTACGCCAAGGCCAAGATCCCGATGCTGCCGGTGACCCACGGCGTGGCGTACACCCGCAAATCGATCCTGGTCTATTCCATCGTGCTGGCCATCGTGAGCATTCTGCCCACCGTGGTCGGCATGAGCGGCCTGTTCTACCTTGGCGGCGCGGTGGTGCTCAACGCGGTATTCGTCTGGTATGCCTGGCGCATGCTGAACCCGCCGGACGAGCTGTTCTCGATGAAGATGTTCGGCTACTCTATCGTCTACCTGATGGCGCTGTTCGCGTTCCTGATGGTGGATCACTGGATGCTGCCGTTCCTGTGATCGAACGGCGGGCGGGCAGAGCCCGGCGCTACTGACGGGTCGGCCATTGCGTGTGCCCGGCCTTGAATCCAGACATCGCGTCGCCATTGCTTCCATGACCCCAACAGGACGTGATGGCATGAAGCGATGGCTCTGGATGGCCGTGATGCTGGCTTCGATGATGTGCGGCACCGCCCTTGCTGCGCCCGCAACGGGCGTGGAGAGCAGCGCCACACTGACCGGTCCGTAGCGTCGGGGCGCTCCGTCAACCTGCCTGCATGACAGCAAGTGACGGTTGACGCATCCACCACGTAGCTGGTGTCAGAAAGCCCCGCTGCAACGTCCCCAATCAGCCCTCACGGTCCAGAAGCAGACCGGCGTCCCATTCCGGAATCGCGCACTCTCTTATACAGACCAGGTGCGGCGCTCGCTGCCGCCTACTGTGCGCTGACTGAGGGGTGATCGCGATGAACAAGAAGCATGTACTGACTCTGCTGGCCTTGGCCTTGCCCGCCGGGTCCGCACCGCCGCCCCGCGACGCCGTCGATGCCGTCGATGCCGTAGGCCAGTGGCTGACCGATCGCGTGATGAAGGCAGCCGAGCGCGATGCCATTCACGGCGCCGCGCAGGAACCTGCGGAGGGCGTCTACAGGTTGATCCCACTGGCCGAGCTGGACGCACCGGAGGCGGTCAAGCAACATTTCCGGGAGCAGATCCAGCGCAGTCGCGCGGGAGTGATACCGGTGGAGCGTGGCTCCATTCCCTCGGAGCAGAGGTTGCTCTGGTCGCTGCCCAGGGCACGGCGCTCGGACGCCGTGCTGCGTCAACGGTTGCCCAATCCTCCCAGCACACTGCAGGGAACACTGCTGGGTGCCGCAGAGCTCATCGGGATGGAGCCCACGGGAGCGATCTCGGGCGTGACGTCCTCTGGACTCTCCAGGTTCTACCGCGTCGCCCGGATTGGCATCGTCGAGTTCAACGAAGAGAACTTCCGCGTTCCAGACGGTGTGATTGAAGCCTTTGTCGAGGCGCAGAACACTACCATCCATGGCACTCCGGGCCAGATCGAGATGACGGCGGACGACCAAGGGCGGAGCCAGGCGGTGCTGAGTTGGGCGGGCAACGACAAGGTCTACACACTGACGGCGACAGGCGAGGGTGACGTGCATTACAAAGCACGCGTCTTGCATGGGATTGCAGGGGCGATAAAGGACTGACCCCTGCCACGCGCGGCAAGCGCGTGGATGGGCGGTCGTCCAGCGAGCGACCCTACTGCGGGTTGACCGGATCGCGCGCATACCGTTGCGCCACCACCGCGCAGACGATCAGCTGGATCTGGTGGTAGATCATGATCGGCAGCACGATCGCGCCCAGGCTGCCGCCGGCGAACAGGATCTTGGCCATCGGCACGCCGGTGGCCAGGCTCTTCTTCGAGCCGCAGAACAGGATGGTGATGCGGTCCTCGCGGTTGAAGCCCAGCTTCCTGGCCAGCAGGTTGATCAGCGGCATGGCGATGCCCAGCAGCACCGCGGCGACCACGGCGACGGTCAGCAGCGAGAGCACCGGCGTCTTGCTCCACAACCCCTCGTTCACTGCTTCACCAAAGGCCGAATACACCACCAGCAGGATGGTGCCCTGGTCGGTGTAGCGCAGCAGCGCGCGCTGCCGCTCCACCCAGCGGGCGATCCACGGCCGCAGCAGGTGGCCGGCCACGAACGGCACCAGCAGCTGCAGCATGATGCCCAGGATGGCCTCGCCAGGGTTGTGCATGCCGCCTGCGGTGCCGGCCAGCAGGGCCAGCAGCAATGGGGTCAGGAACACGCCGAGGATGCTGGAGAGCGACGCGCTGACCACCGCGGCCGGTACGTTGCCACGCGCCAGCGAGGTGAACGCGATGGACGACTGCACGGTGGACGGCAGCGCGCACAGGAACAGCACGCCGATGTACAGCTCCGGGGTGAGCAGCCAGCCGTCCAGTGGCTTGAAGCCCAGCCCCAGCAGCGGGAACAGCAAGAAGGTGCAGGCCAGGATGGTCAGGTGCAGGCGCCAGTGCAGCAGACCGGCGACGATCGATTCGCGCGGCAGGCGCGCACCGTGCAGGAAGAACAGCGCGGCGATGGCGACGTCGGTGACATCGTCCAGCACCATGGCGGCGGCGCCGTGCATTGGCAGGAAGGAAGCCAGCAGCACGGTGCCGAGCAGGGCGAGGGTGAAGTTGTCCGGTCGCAGGCGCGACCACCAGCGGGTCATGGTGGGCAGGCTCCTGTAGAGCTGGGGGAATGAGGGTGACGCACGGGCCGGATCAACGCGTGGCGTCCTGCTCGAGCCGGGTGCGTGTTTCGGCGTCCAGCGAGGTCATGCCGGCGTCGCGGCCGAACTGCAGGGCCTGTTCGGTGGATGCGCCCTGTCGCGCTTTCATCAGGGCCAGCAGCGCGCCGACGCGGTTGCCGGAGGCGCAGTGCAGCAGGACCGGGCCGTTGGCCTGGGCCAGTGCGGTCTGCAGGGCCTGCACGTTGGCGGGGGTCAGGCCGGCAGCACCGGCGACCGGGATGCGGAGGTAGTGCAGGCCGAGCGATGCCGCCGTGGCGGTTTCGTCGAAGCCACGGTCTTCGGTGGGGTGGCGCAGGTCGATCACGGTGGTGATGCCTGCCGTGGCGGCCTGCTGGAGTTGTTCCGCAGTCGGCTGCCCGCCGGTGTAGAGGTCTTCGGCAGGATGCTTGAAGGTCCGGGCGAGGTTGGCTTCGGCCAGCGAGGCAGGACCTCGCTCTACCAGGCCAGCACCCGTAGCGCGACGCCCTGCGTCACTGCCGCCAGCAACAGAGCCATCCCCGGTAGCGCGAGGCCCTGCCTCGCTGCGCACCGGAGCCAAGGTAACCAGACACAGCAGGAAGGCACTGAAGAAGGCAGGGCGGTTCCAACGTCGCATCACTCCACCTTCCTCCGTCATCAGTCAACGCAGCGTCGCACGCGCCTTCAACAGCTCGCGCAGTTCGTACTTGTCAGTATCGTCCAGACCCTGCTGGCGCTGCTTTGCCTGAAGCTCCTCCAGGCGTTGCAGCAGCAGCTGTTTTTCCAGCTGCGCCACCGCATCGTGCAGTTCCTGGTTCCACATCGCTTCATCGCCCGGCAGCGTCTGCGCAGCCAGCTTCTGCAGCGCATCCTGCTCCTCGCGGCCGTCGAAGTGCTCCAGCAAGGCGCCGGTGCTGATGTCCGGGCGCTGTTCCACCAGGGTCAGCAGCTCGATCAACAGTTCCACGCCCGGCAGGCGCAGGCCACCGAAGTGATGCCCGTCCAGGGTCATCGCCAGCGACGGCTGCTGCAGCAGGATCGCAATGGCCGCGCGCACCAGGCTGCGCCGCTGCGCCGGCGCCACCGCGCGTTGCGGCGGCCGCGCGGCCGGTGCCGGCGCAGGCGCGCTGCCCAGCCCGGTCAACGTGGCCAGCTGCTGCTTCATCAGGTCGCCGAAGGCGCCATCGGGAATCTGCGCCAGCATCGGTCGTGCGCGTTCGGCCAGGCGCGCCTTGCCATCCAGCGTGGCCATGTTTACTTCGCGGGTGAGCTCATCGAAGAAGAACTGCGACAACGGCGTGGCCTGCTTCAGGCGCTCGTCGAAACCTTCCTTGCCTTCCTTGCGCACGATGGTGTCCGGGTCTTCGCCGTCGGGCAGGAACAGGAAGAACGCCTGGCGCCCGTCCTTCATGCGCGGCAGCACCGATTCCAGCGCACGCCAGCCGGCGCGGCGGCCGGCGGCGTCGCCGTCGAAGCAGAAGAACACGTCCGGCGCGTTGCGGAACAGCAGCTCGGCATGGTCCGGGGTGGTGGCCGTGCCCAGCGTGGCCACCGCCTGGGTGACCCCGAACTGGAACAGCGAGACCACGTCCATGTAGCCTTCGACCACGATCAGGCGTTCGATCTTCTGGTTGGCCTGGCGCACCTGCCACAGGCCGTAGAGTTCACGCCCTTTGTGGAACAGCGCGGTCTCGGGCGAGTTCAGGTACTTGGGGCCGTCATCTTTTTCCAGCACCCGGCCGCCGTAGGCGATCACCCGCCCACGCCGGTCGTAGATCGGGAACATCACCCGGTCGCGGAACTTGTCGTAGACATGGCCGCGGTCGTTCTTGGAAAACAGCCCGGCGCGGTCGAGCAGCTTCATGCGCCGCTCGTCCTTGCCCAGCGCATCCTTCAACGCGCTGTAGCCATCGGGCGCGTAGCCGATGGCAAAGCGCGCGCGGTTTTCCTCGTCCACGCCACGCTGGTCCAGGTAGGCACGCGCGGTGTCGCTGCCCTCCAGCGACTTCTGGAAGAAGCGCGTGGCCGCATCCAGCGCCGCATACAGCTCGCGGCTGTCGTCCTGCTGCTGGGCGGTGCGCGGCTGGCTATCGCGCGGCACTTCCATGCCCACCCGCTTGGCCAGTTCGTCGACGGCGTCGAGGAACTCCAGGCGGTCGTAGTTCATCAGGAAGCTGATCGCGGTACCGTGCGCGCCGCAGCCGAAGCAGTGGTAGAACTGCTTGGTCGGCGAAACGGTGAACGACGCCGAGCGCTCGTCGTGGAAGGGGCAGCGCGCCGAATACTCCTTGCCCTGGCGCTTCAACGGCACGCGGCTGCCCACCACTTCGACAATATCGGAGCGGGCCAGCAGGTCGTCGATGAATGCGTCGGGGATACGGGCCATGGGCAGCAGGCTGGGGCAGGGCCGGTAACGGCCACGCGCGGTAGCGGGGGACCCCGCTAGTCTACTAGCTGGCGCTGCCCGCGCCCGGTTTCGGCGGCACGATGCCGGCGTCGGCCAGGTGGGTGCGGGCACGCAGGCGTTCGTCGATCACCGCCGTCATCAGCGCGCCGACGAAGAACACCACCGTGGCGTAGTAGATCCACACCAGCGAGATCACCAGCGCGCCCATGGAGCCGTAGGCGCTGCCCGGCGCCACCGTGGCGATGTACAGCCCGATCGCATAACGGCCCAGTGCGAACAGCGCCGAGGTGATCACCCCGCCGATGAACGCCTGGCGCCAGGCCACGCGGCGGTCGGGCAGGTAGTGGTAGAGGAAGGCGAAGCCCACCGCGTACAGCGCCAGGCTGGTCAGGTAGCCCACCGCCGGCAGCACCGAGGGCAGCTGCGCGAAGGCCACCTGCAGCATGGTGGTGGCGGTCATCGACAGGATCAGCAGGAAGCCCAGCGCCAGCACCACGCCAAACGAGAACACGCGTTTGCGCAGCCACGCCACGATACCGTCCAGTCGCTCGCCGCTGGTGTTGAAGATCAGGTTCAGCGCGTTCTGCAGCTGCGCGAACACCGCCGTGGCGCCGATGAACAGCAGCAGCGTGCTCCACATCCCGGCCAGCGAGCCCATCGAGGGCTGGTTGTCGGCGTTCTTGAGCACGGTATCGGCCACGGTGGCCGCGCTGCTGCCGGCCACGTCGTTGATCTGGCCGATCAGCGCCTGCTGTGCCGGCGGATACAGCGACGCGGTCAGCCACAGCAGCAGCACCAGCAACGGCGCCATCGAGAGCAGGGCATAGAAGGACACCGAGGCGGCTTGGGTCAGCACGTCGACATCGACGAAGCGTTTACCCACCGCGACCGGAAAGCTGCGTTCAAGGCGGTCCACGTACTTGCGCAGGCGCAGCGGAACGTGGGACGTGTCGTGCGCCGGCTCGGGCGCAGGGGAAGGCGGCAGCGAAGACATGCCTGTTTTCTAGCAGGCCCGTGTCGAAGACCGGGTGAAACGGGCACCGACCAACGGTCGGTGCCTACCGCTGCGGTGGAAGACCGGGTGAAACGGGCGCCGACCAACGGTCGGTGTCTACCGCTGCGGTGGAGGACCGGGTGAAACGGGCACCGACCAACGGTCGGTGCCTACCGCTGCGGTGGAAGACCGGGTGAAACGTGCACCGACCAACGGTCGGTGTCTACCGCTGCGGTGGAGGACCGGGTGAAACGGGCACCGACCAACGGTCGGTGCCTACCGCTGCGGTGGAGGACCGGGTGAAACGGGCACCGACCAACGGTCGGTGCCTACCGGTAGGACACGACCGTTGGTCGTGTCCCTCTCTCACTCAACCGGCGAAGTGCGCCTTGACCAGCTTGGACACCAGGCCCATGTCGGCCTGGCCGGCCAGCTTCGGCTTCAGCGCGCCCATCAGCTTGCCCATGTCGGCCGCGCTGCTGGCGCCGGTCTCGGCGACGGCGGCCTGGATGGCGGCCTGGATCTCGGCTTCGCCCATCTTGGCCGGCAGGTAGGTGTCGATCACTGCCAGTTCGTCGCGCTCGATCTGCGCCAGGTCTTCACGGTTGGCGGCCTCGAACTGGCTGACCGAGTCCTTGCGCTGCTTGACCATCTTGTCGAGCACGGCGATCACCGCCGCGTCGTCCAGCTCGATGCGCTCGTCCACTTCGCGCTGCTTGATGGCGGCGTTGATCAGGCGGATCACGCCCAGCCTGTGCTTTTCGCCCGCCTTCATGGCGGCCTTCATGTCGTCGGTGAGCTGCTGCTTCATGCTCATGGAACACCTCGTTCGGTGAAAGGGTGGGGCGGGAACTGGATCGATGGAAACGCAAAAAGCCGGTAACGCTCGCGCGTTCCGGCTTCGGCTCCGCCGCGACAGGCCATGCCTGCCGCATCGAAGTTGCGTCCGATCAGTACAGGCGCTGACGCTTGGTGACGTCGCGCGACGAGCGGCGCAGCTGACGCTTCACAGCAGCAGCAGCCTTGCGCTTGCGCTCCTGGGTCGGCTTTTCGTAGAACTCGCGCTTGCGGGTTTCGGCCAGCACGCCGGCCTTTTCGCAGGTGCGCTTGAAGCGACGGAGCGCAAACTCGAAGGGCTCGTTCTCGCGGACTTTAACGCTGGGCATGGAATCTCCGGGACACAGTAGAACCGGGTCACGCCCGGTGAGAGCCGCACATTATAGCGGCGAGAAAAGAACTTGCAACCCACCCCGGCAAACTTCCTGGCCTTGGGTAGTGAAGGGCGCGCTGGCGGTACGTCTGCCAAGGCCTCAAGAGGTCCATAATAGCAGCCATGCGAGTCCTTGGTATCGAATCTTCCTGCGATGAGACCGGCGTGGCGGTGTACGACACCGCCCTGGCCGGCCCTGACGCCCTGCGCGCCCATGCCGTGTACAGCCAGATCGCCCTTCACGCCGAATACGGTGGGGTGGTGCCCGAGCTGGCGAGCCGCGACCACGTGCGCAAACTGCTGCCGCTGATCCGCCAGACCCTGGCCGAGGCTGGTCTGGGCGTGAACGACATCGACGGGGTGGCGTACACCGCCGGCCCCGGGCTGGTCGGCGCGCTGCTGGTGGGGGCGGGCGTCGCCCGCTCGCTGGCCTGGGCGCTGGAGGTACCCGCGGTGGGTGTCCACCATATGGAAGGCCACCTGCTGGCGCCGTTGATGGAAGACGACCCGCCGCAGGCCCCGTTCGTGGCCCTGCTGGTCTCCGGCGGGCATACCCAGCTGGTGGCGGTGGACCGGATCGGCCAGTACCGCCTGCTGGGCGAGACCCTGGACGATGCCGCCGGCGAGGCCTTCGACAAGACCGCCAAGTTGATGGGCCTGCCGTATCCCGGCGGCCCGCAGCTGGCCGCGCTGGCTGAACGCGGCACGCCCGGCAAGTTCAGGTTCACCCGGCCGATGACCGACCGGCCCGGGCTGGATTTCAGCTTCTCCGGCCTCAAGACCCAGGTCCTGCTGGCCTGGCGCGACAGCGACCAGAGCGAGCAGACCCGCGCCGACATCGCCCGTGGCTTTGAAGACGCGGTGGTCGAGACCCTGGCGATCAAATGCGACCGCGCGCTGGATGCGGCCGGTACCGACGTGATCGTGGTGGCCGGTGGCGTGGGCGCGAACAAGCGCCTGCGGGCCAAGCTGCAGCAGATGGCCGAACGCCGTGGCGGCCGGGCGTGCTTCCCGCGCCCTTCGCTGTGCACCGACAACGGCGCCATGATCGCCTTCGCCGGCGCCCTGCGCCTGGAAGCCGGCCAGCACAACCCGCCGCAGGTGCAGGTCACCCCGCGCTGGGACATGGCGACGCTGCCGGCGGTGTAGCGCGGTCAGGGCGTTGCCTGAGCACGCTTGTGACCGATTGGTGATCCTGCATCCATGTGCCGATGTGTGGGCAGCGAAGCCCCACTACGCGGATGATCGTCTTCAGGTCTTCGCGGAGGTCCCGCGCGAAGATCGGCTCATGGTGCGCGATGCGATTGCGCAATTGGCGTACCCGCTCAAGGTCAGCGTACGCTCCGGCCCGCGTTCGATGCGCATCGCCTTGAGAGCCAGGGAGCACACTCTGTAGTGTTCCTGACCACAGCGACTGATCGAATCGCTGAGTGAACATCTGTTGCCAGAATGCAAAGCGCAACGCAGCCACGACACCTGCTGTGGAGGAGCACCCACTCGCGGCACGACGTAGTTCCTCGCGCGCGCTGTACCCGTGGACACTGCTCGGCAGGCTCAGCCGAAAGCTTTCCCGCCAAGGCCACGCCGATCCATGTCTCAGCGCAATGGCTTCGGCCACGGCATTGCGGATGACAATCTCGCAGGTATGCAGCGGAAGCATGAAAGCACCGCTGATCTGCATGTTCCATTGATAGAGTTCGAAAGGATGGATACAGGCCGCATCCCGTGCTGCCGCAGCCTCGTACGTCTGCATGCGCTCAGCCGAGAACGATCGTCGAATGAGGTGCCAGTCACGCATCCCGTGCTCCATTGGATCTACATTGCCTCATCTTGTTAACAGCAGTCGCTTGGCCCAATCAGGAAAGCTGCCTTCATGGTGTGGGCATCTCCGGCTCGTACAGGCAACGCGCGCCGCGTCTCAAAAATGAACCTCGGTGCTTGACCGCGCAAACGCAGCCAGCTACGGTCGTTTCGTGTGCCGCCGGGGCCAGTTCATGGGGAGACCCATTTCCCCCGGGGACGTTGGCAGTAAGCAAAGGGCCCCGCGCGGGGCCCTTTGTCTTTTTCGGCCCGCATTTCACATCGGGCGCCGTCAGGCACCGGTTCGAGGCACGTTCGGGGCCGTCCCGTTACCATGGTCGCCATCTTCTACGTGGCACTCCTATGGACAAGGTATTCATCGAAGGGCTTGAGATCGATGCCCTGATCGGGATCTACGACTGGGAACGGCGGATCCGCCAGACCCTGCGCTTCGATCTGGAAATGGGCTTTGACAACCGCAGGCCGGCGGCCAGCGACGACATCGCCGACACCCTGAACTACAAGGCCGTGAGCAAGCGCATCGAGCAGTTCGTACGCGAATCCGACTTCGGCCTGGTTGAAACCCTGGCCGAGCGCATCGCCGAGATCGTGCTGCGCGAATTCAACGTGCAGTGGCTGCGCCTGAAGCTCAGCAAGCCCGGCGCCGTCCGCGGCGCAAAAGCGGTCGGCGTGATCATCGAGCGCAGCGCCGCCTGAGGCACCGCTGCCAGGCACTGACCGCGCAGCTGTCGCACGGGCCGCGCCCCGGTAGCGCCGACTGTCAGTCGGCCCCCGCATTCACAAGAGACCCCATAAACGATGATAGACGCCGTGATCGCAGTACAACTCCTGGAAAACCTGCAGGACACCCTCGCACCCTGGCCCTGGGCTTACACCACCATCGTGCTGTGCGGATTGGCGCTGGCCGCATGGCTGGCCAACTTCGTCACCAAGCGCATCCTGCTGCGCGGCCTGCGCCGGCTGGTGCGGCGACTGCCGGGCCACGGCGCCGGCCATGAGGGCGGCAGCAACCTGCGGGTGATCTCGCGGCTGGCCAACGTGGTGCCCAGCATGGTCATCGCCGCCGGCATCCGGATCGTGCCGGACCTGCCGCCGCAGCTGGTGGACTTCGTCATCGGCGCCTGCCGGGCCTGGGCGGTGCTGACCGTCGCGCTGGCGGTCTCGCACGCGCTGGATGCGGCCAACGAGCTGTACGAGCGCCGCCCCGATGCCCGCAACAAGCCGATCAAGGGCTACCTGCAGGTCGTGAAGATCGTGGTCTTCGTGGTTGCCGGCCTGTCCATCGTCGCCACCCTGCTGGGGGTCAAGCTGGGGCCGCTGGTGACCGGCCTGGGTGCCGCCACCGCCGTGCTGATGCTGGTCTTCCAGGACACCATCCTGTCGCTGGTGGCCAGCGTGCAGATCAGCGGCGATGGCCGCGTGCGGCTGGGCGACTGGATCGAAATGCCCAGCCAGAACGCCGACGGCGACGTGATCGACATCGCCCTGCACACCGTCACCGTGCAGAACTTCGACAAGACCATCACCACCATTCCGACCAAGAAGCTGGTCACCGAGTCGTTCAAGAACTGGCGCGGCATGCAGGAAGCCGGCGGACGCCGGATCAAGCGCGCGCTGTACCTGGACCAGCACAGCGTGGGATTCGTCGACGAGGACATGCTGGCGCGGCTGCAGCAGTTCGCGGTACTGGGCGACTACCTGCGCGACAAGCAGGCCGAACTGGCGCAGTGGAACACCGGCCTGCAGGCCAGGGGCATGGCCGCGGTCAATGCGCGCCGGGTGACCAACCTGGGCACCTTCCGTGCATACGTGGAGCGTTACCTGCGCCAGCATCCGGGCATCCATACGGACATGACGCTGCTGGTACGGCAGCTGCAGCCCACCACCGAAGGCCTGCCGCTGGAGGTGTACTGCTTCACCCGCACCACCGCCTGGGGTGAGTACGAAGGCATCCAATCGGATGTGTTCGACCACCTGCTGGCGATCCTGCCGGCGTTCGGGCTGCGCGTGTTCCAGGCCTCCAGCGATGCCATGCTGATGGCGGCCCAGCAGCAGCGGGTCGCCTCGGAGTAAGCTCCTGTGCCCTCCGGTGCTGCCTTGGTCGGCACCGGAATTTCCCCTCGGGGATGAAAAATGAACGCCAAAATCCTCCACAAGGGGCGTGGGAACGCTAGAATCCCGGCCTTGTAAACGTTTTCATAAGGACCGCCGGTGGCCTCCGATCGCATCGAAACCCTCATTGCCCAGATGACCGTCGAAGAAAAAGTCGGCCAGCTGGGTGTGTTCGCGGACATGGTCCGGCCGTTCGCGCCGGACGTGAACCCGGAAGCCAACGTCAGCAACGCCGACCAGGTGCTGCAGCAGGTGCGCGAAGGCAAGGTGGGCTCGCTGTTCAACGGCGTGGGCGTGGAAGCCGGCCGCCGCATCCAGCAGGTGGCACTGGAAGAAAGCCGCCTGCGCATCCCGGTGATCCTGGCCGCCGACGTCATCCATGGCATGCGCACCGTGTTCCCGATCCCGCTGGGTGAAGCGGCCAGCTTCGAACCCGACCTGGCCGAGCGCACCGCGCGCGCCACCGCCGTGGAAGCCACCGCTGCCGGCCTGCACTGGACCTACGCACCGGCCGTGGACATCGCCCGCGACCAGCGTTGGGGCCGCGGTGCCGAAGGTGCCGGCGAAGACGTAGTGCTGGGCTGCGCGTTCGCCGCCGCCCGGGTGCGCGGCTTCCAGGGCCCGGACCTGCGCGCGGCCGACGCGCTGCTGGCCACGCCCAAGCATTTCGCCGCCTACGGCGCGGTGATGGCCGGCATGGAATACAACATGGTGGACATCTCGCCGCAGACCCTGCGCGACGTGCACCTGCCGCCGTTCAAGGCTGCGTTCGACGCCGGTGCGATCACCGTGATGTCCTCCTTCAACGACATCAACGGCGTGCCGGCCAGTGCCAACGCCGAGCTGCTGACCGACATCCTGCGCGGTGAGTGGAAGTTCCCGGGCGTGGTGATTTCCGATTACACCGCCGACATGGAGCTGGTGGCGCACGGCTACGCCGCCGATGACCGCGATGCCACCGCCAAGGCATTCACCGCCGGCCTGGACCTGAGCATGCAGAGCGGCTTCTATGCCGTGCACCTGCCGGACCTGGTCGAACGCGGTGAGGTCCCGATGGCCACGCTGGACGAATCGGTGCGTCGCATCCTCACGCTGAAGGAAGCGATCGGGCTGTTCGACGACCCGTACCGTTCGCTGGACCTGGCCCGCGAAGCCGACACCTCGTACCTGGCCGCGCACGATGCACTCTCGCGCGATGCCGCGCGCCGTTCCATCGTGCTGCTGAAGAACGACGACAACGTGCTGCCGCTGCGAAAGAGCGGGCAGAAGATCGCGCTGATCGGTCCGTTCGTGCAGGACCGCGACAATATCGAAGGCTGCTGGACGCTGTTCGGCGACAAGGAGCGCTACGTCACCCTGGAAGCCGGCGTGCGCGCGGCGATCAGCGACGAAAGCCTGCTTGAAATCGTGCCGGGCTGTGATCTTGAAGCAGCCGTGCAGGACGGTATCGAACAGGCTGTGGCAGCCGCGCTGCGTGCGGACGTGGTGGTGCTGGCGCTGGGCGAACCGCAGCGTTACAGCGGTGAAGCGCAGTCGCGCGTGGAAATCACCCTGCCGCCCGCGCAGCAGGCGCTGGCCGAAGCGGTGGCCATGACCGGCAAGCCGCTGGTGGTGCTGCTGCGCAATGGTCGCGCGCTGGCGCTGCAGGGCGCGGTGCGCAACGCGCACGCGGTGGCGGTCACCTGGTACCTGGGCACCCAGACCGGCCCGGCCGTGGCCGACGTGCTGTTCGGCGACTACAACCCGTCCGGGCGCCTGCCGGTGAGCTTCCCGCAGGTGTCGGGGCAGCAGCCGTTCTTCTACAACCACCCGCGCACCGGTCGCCCGGAGTTGCCGACGATGTCGGAATTCAAGGCGCGCTGGCGCGAGATTCCGAACGCGCCGCTGTACCCATTCGGGCACGGCCTGGGCTACACCACGTTTGCCTATGGCGTCCCGCAGCTGGGCAGTGCCACGCTGGGCTGGGATGACACGCTGGAGATCACCACCACCGTGACCAACACCGGTGCGGTGGCCGGCGAGGAAGTGGTGCAGCTGTACATCCACGACCGCGTGGCCAGCCGCGTGCGGCCGGTGCGTGAACTCAAGGATTTCCGCAAGGTGGCGTTGCAGCCGGGCGAAAGCACCGACGTGCGCTTCACGCTGGACCGCCACGCGCTCGGCTTCACCGGCCGCGACGGCGTGTTCCGCGCCGAGCCGGGCCAGTTCGATGTGTGGGTGTGTGCGTCGTCCACCGCCGGTGAGCCGGTTATCTTCGAGCTGCTGGCCAAGTGACCTGGCGCCGGGCCCTGCCCGGCGATCCAACACCGCGCGGTGGCCAGGCAGGGCCTGGCACTGCCGTCATGGGTGCTGCACGCCCTACGGGCTACGCTGGCATCTTCGAGATATCGACGGAGCCGTGCATGCGCCTGATCAAGATCCTGCTACCCACGTTGATGCTGGCGGCGTGCAGCCAGCCCACGCCGCCGGCCAACGAAGCGGCGGCGCCCTCGACATCGCCGCCGGTCACTACGCCCACGGCCGCCGAGGATGCGCCGCAGGCCGGATTGTCACCTGATGCGGTGGAACCGGGCACGGCGACCACGCCGGATACGGCTCCCCCGGTAGCGGGCACCGATTCGGCGGCGACGCCTGTGGATGCATCTGCCGACGCCGAGGGTGGCGCACGCGAGCGCATCACCAAGCTGCTGGGGGATGCCGCCCCGTACGAAAGTGTGTTCAACGAACTGCAGCGCGGTGTTGCCGCAGGGGACCGCGCCGCGGTGGCCGGCCTGATGCGTTACCCGGTGCGGGTCACCATTGCTGGCAAGAACCAGCAGGTGGCTGATGCCGCCGCTTTCCAGCGCGACTACGACAGGATCGTGACCCCGGCGTTGGCCAAGCTGATCGCCGAACAGACGTTCGACACCCTGTTCGTCAACTGGCAGGGCGTGATGCTGGGCCAGGGCGAGGTGTGGATCAACGGCAAGTGCCTGGACAAGGAGTGCACGAAGACCGAGGTGAAGGTCAACAATATCGGCGCCTGATGCCAAGAGCGTACCGACCAACGGTCGGCACTACCAGATGACCGCAAGGTGACCGCAACCGGTAGCGCCGACCGTTGGTCGGCACGCCGACCCCGCATGCCACCGCGGTAGGTGCCGACCGTTGGTCGGCACACCGACCCCGCATGCCACCGCGGTAGGTGCCGACCGTTGATCGGCACACCGACCACGCATGCCACCGCGGTAGGTGCCGACCGTTGGTCGGCACGCCGACCATGCATGCCACCGCGGTAGGTGCCGACCGTTGGTCGGCACCCCGACCCCGCATGCCACCGCGGTAGGTGCCGACCGTTGGTCGGCACACCGACCCCGCATGCCACCGCGGTAGGTGCCGACCGTTGGTCGGCACCCCGACCCCGCATGACAACGCGGTAGGTGCCGACCGTTGGTCGGCACGCTCCTCACCCCTTCGGAGTGAGCTTCAACAGCTTGCCCTTGCTGCCATCTTCCAGCAGCCAGATCGCACCATCCGGGCCCTGTTCCACTTCGCGGATACGCTCGCCCATCAGGAAGCGCTCGGCTTCCCGCGCGTTGTCACCGTCGAACGCCACCCGCACCAGCGAGGTCGACGACAGCCCCCCGATGAAGCCGCTGCCGGTCCACTGCGGGAACAGCGTGCCGCTGTAGATGATGAACCCGGCCGGCGAAATCACCGGCGTCCAGGTCACCTTCGGCGCCGCAAACTCCTTGCGCGTGCTGTGGTCCGGAATGTCACGCCCGTCGTAATGGTTGCCGTTGGACACGATCGGATAACCGTAGTTGGCACCGCGCTCGATCAGGTTCAACTCATCGCCGCCGGCCGGGCCCATCTCATGCACCCACAGCTTGCCGCGCTTATCGAAGGCGATGCCCAGCGCATTGCGGTGGGCCAGCGACCACACCTGCGCCGCCACGCCTCCCTTCGACGCGAACGGGTTGTCGGCCGGTACGCTGCCGTCGTCGTTGAGGCGGATGATCTTGCCCAGGTTCCCGGACATGTCCTGCGCCGGATCGAACTTCTGGCGTTCGCTGGACGTGATCCACAGCTTGCCGTCCGGCCCGAACGCCAGCCGATGGCCGTAATGGCCCTTGCCCTCCACCTTGGGCGTCTGGCGCCAGATCACCTTGAAGTCTTCCAATGTGCCGCTGCCATCGGCAGCCAGCACCAGCTTGGCGCGGGCCACGGCGGCGCCGCGCGTGTCGTTCTCACCTTCCTCGGCGTAGCTCAGGTACACCAGCTTGTTCGTGGCGAACTGCGGGTGCGGCAGCACATCGCCGAAACCGCCCTGGCCGCCGTACGCCACCTTCGGCACGCCGGTGATCTCCGCACTCTTGCGGGTGGCGACGTCGAAATGCTTGAGCCTGCCTTCCTTTTCGGTCACCAGCAGGCTGCCGTCGGGCAGGAAGCTCATCGCCCAGGGCTGGTCGAAGGTGGCGAACGCGGTGGCGGTGAACGGCCACTGCGCCTTCTCCAGCGCGGGCGCGGCAGCGGCGCCGGGGGCATCGGCGGCCACGCAGGCGGTGGTGAACAGGGCCGGGGTGGCGGCGAGGGCAAGGGTGAGCAGCAGGCGGCGGGTCATGGGAAATCTCCGAAAGGGGACGCGAATGGCCAACCGGTGTTGTACACCATGGCCATCAACGGGGCGTGGACCATACGTCACCCCCGGTAGGCGGGTGCCCGAGGATCGGCTACCGTAGGCGCCAGCTGTCCGGGGGACGGCTGGCGCACGGCGCCATCAAAACGGAGTTTGAACAATGAAAGACCAGGTCACCAAACCGTCTCCGGCGTTCATCGCCGCCTCGTGGACCGCACTGCTGCTGGGCGCCGTGGCGTATCTGGTCGGGCTGTTCAACGCCGACATGGCGCTGAACGAGAAGGGCTACTACCTCACCCTGTTGCTGTTTGGCCTGTTCGCGGCTGTATCGCTGCAGAAGAGCGTGCGCGACCGCGTGGAAGGCATTCCGGTCAGCGGGTTGTACTACGCGCTGTGCTGGTTCGCGCTGCTGGTGTCGTTGCTGTTGCTGCTGGTGGGCTTGTGGAACGCCACCCTGCTGCTCAGCGAAAAGGGGTTCTACGGCATGGCCTTCGCGCTCAGCCTGTTCGGCGCGGTCGCGGTGCAGAAAAACACCCGCGACCTGATGGCCGCGGGTGGTCGTGAGGTTCCGCCGATTCCGCGCGCGGAGTAACCCACGCGCGCGCTGGGTCAGGTACCGCGCGGGACGCCCTTGTCCAGGTGGGCCTGGTGCAGGGCAGTGGATTCGTCCCAACCGCGGCGGACCGCGTTGCGGGCCTGGGCCCAGGTCAGTTTGCTGGTGGCCTGTTCGCGGGCCCAGCGCGATTCCAGCTCCGCCTCCACCTGCTCGTAGGCGTCGATCACTTCATCGGCGCGGGTACGGCTGTGGCGCGAGCTGTAGCCGAGGTAATAGGCCGGCTCGTAGTCTTCGAATGCCAGGGTGCTTTCGTAGTACGGCTCGGCGCTGAAGCGCTCGCGCCAGTAATCCGAGACCGCTTCGCGCGGCACGCCGTCTTCCGGCACCCGGCCGGGAATCTGGTAGTCAGGGCTCATGTGGGGCTCCGGTTGGGTGAGGCATCAACGTACCCGGGGGCCGGTTAACGCGGTGGGCGCGTGGGGTGAATGCTGGATCAAGGAACGTGGTGACGTTAGTCACCCTTCCTGCTTGCGCGGCAACAGGTAGATCACCGCGCCCACCGCGAACGCGATCAGGGCCGCAGCGATGTTCTGCCAGCTGGCACTGGCGAACAGCGCCAGGCACAACACCAGCGCCAGGATTGGAATCAGCGGGCCGCCCGGCAGCTTCAGCGCGCCGGGCCGGTCGCGGAAGCGCCGCGCCAGCACGATTACGGCCGCCGCCGTGCCGATGTAGGCGAACAGGCGCGTGGTCATCGACAACAGCGCCAGCTGCACGAACGAACCGGACAACGCCAGCGCCAGCGCGATCAGGCCCTGGGTCACGATCGCCGCGGCCGGCGTGCGGAAGCGCGGGTGCACCTGCGCCAGCAGCTTCGGCCCGTAGCCATCGCGGGCCAGCGCGAACAGGAAGCGCGGCCCCATCATCATCGTGTTGCTGTTGGTGCCCAGGATCGAGATCGTCGCCCCTACCGTGAGGATCAGCGCCAGCGCTTCACCGCCAAATCCGGCCGCGGCATCGGCGAGCGGCGTAGCCGACTGCGCCAGCCCCGGCAGCGTGCCCTGGGCGATGAACTGCACCGCACCGTAGATCACCGTCACCGTGATGATCATGGTGATCAGCGCGAACGGAATATCCCGGCGCGGGTTGCGGTACTCGCCAGCGGCGGCCGGGATGTTCTCGAACCCGGCGTAGGCATACAGCAGCAGCAACGCCGCCTCGCCCATCCGCTGCAGGTCGTGCGGGTCCGGACGCGTGCCGGAGAACGCCAGGTCGGTGTCCACGTAGAACGCGCCGATCGCCACGAACAGCAGCAGCGGCACCAGCTTGCCGACCACCAGGACCACCCCGGTGCGTGCGGCCGAGCGCACCCCGGCCACGTTCACCGCGGTCAGGAACCCCAGCGACACCACGATGATCGCCACGCGGCCCAGGTCGTGACCGGCCCACGGCCAGAACCGTGCCACCGCATCGGCCAGTGCGTTGCTCAGCGCCGCCGCCGAACTGATCCGGGTCAGCCAGATCATCCAGCCGATCTCGAACCCGGCAAAGCGCCCGAACGCCTCCCGCGCATACAGGTAACTGCCGCCGGGTTCGTCGAAGTAACTGGCCGCCTGCGCGTAGCACAGCACCAGCAGCGCCACCACGATGCCCGCCGCCACCACGCCCCACAGGCTGAACGGTCCCAGCAGCAGCACGGTCGCCGCCGGCAGCAGGTAGATACCGCTGCCGATCACATCGTTGATCGACAGCCCCACGATCTGCCAACGGCTGACCGCACGTTCCAGCTGCGGTTCGGGCGGCGCGCTCATCGCGCCGCCTCGGACCGCGGCGGCAGCGTCGGCAGTGCCCATGGACGCTGCAGGCGCTGGTACTGCGCGCGCGGCAGCAGCACGAAGATCGGCTTCTGCGCCGGGTCCAGCCACTTCAGCAGGGCGCGCATGTGCTCGGGCTGCATCGCCGTGCAGCCGGCGGTGGCCTCGCCCGGCGAGCGCCACAGGTGGGCGAAGATGCAGCTGCCTTTGCCCGCTTCGCCGCCCGGGTTGTGCTCGATCACGAAGCCCTCGCGATAGCGCACGTCCCCCTGGTTGTGCAGGTCCAGCCGCATCGGTTCAGTGGAGCCTTCCACCGCCTCCGCCCCGACCACCTCGGCATCGACGATGCGGTTGTAGTACTTCGAATCCGGGACATCCATGCAGTAGGAGCTGGCCAGCATCGGCTGGTAGGGCAGGGCAGTCTCCGCCTTGGCGGCATACCCGAACGCAGTGCCCAGGAAGAACATGCCGGCCGGGCTGCGGCCGTCGCCTTCCTGCTTGATCGGGTCGCCGGGCTGCTGCGCGCCTTCGTCGGTCGGGTTGGGCCGCAGGCCCACGCCCCAGGCGCTGCCGTTGCGGCCCACCGCGACCGCGAACGGCGCCCCTTCCGCCTGCCAGCCCTTGGCATCATCGGCATAGGTGTAGGCCTGCAGCGAGCCGCGGGTGGCGTCCCAGCCGTCGGTGGTGACCACGATCATCTGGCGGGTGTTCTGCACCAGCGGCACGGGCGGCGGGGCCATTGCGGCAGCGGGCAGGGTGCCGGCAACCAGCACGGCGGCAACAGCGGAACGCAGCAACGACAGCATCGGGCACACTCCGGGAATCAGGTGTCGATCAGGTGTTCGATCCGTTCCAGGTTCACCCCGAGCTGGCGGTGGCGGTCCGGGTTGGCGTGGCAGAGCAGCACGAACACGAAGTCCAGCAGCGACTGCAAGGCAGAACGGTACAACAGTTGCGCCACGTGCGGCGCCGGGTCGTGCGCGCACACCACCAGCGCCGCGTCGGCGTGCGCGCGCAGCGGGTTGGCGCTGTGGCGGGTGATCGAGACTACCTTGCCCCCCATGTCCTGGAACTGCCGCGACAGCTGGAACAGCTGCGGCAGCTTGCCGAACTCGGAAAACACCAGCAGCACGTCGCCCGGGCGCGCCGCCGACAGGTTGGCCATCATCAGGATCGGGTCGGCGTGGTGCCCCGTGAGCATGCCCAGCAGTGACAGCCGCATCGCGAACTCCCGCGCGTACAGGCCATCGTCGCCCAGCCCGTACACGAACAGCTTGGGCGCCCCGTCGATCAGCTGCACGATGGTTTCCACATCCGCCTGCGGGTTGGCCAGCCGGGTTTCCTCGTCGGCAGCGGTGCGGCTCAGGCGCAGGCGTTCGGCCAGCTGGTCGTAATCGTTGGCGGGTGCCGCGGTGGGCGGGTGGGCGCCGGGGCCGTTGCCGGCGCGGGCCACCGCCTGGCCGATGGAGTATTTCAGGTCCGGGTAGCCCTTGAAGCCCAGCTTCTGGCTGAACTTGACCACGCTGGACTGGCTGATCCCCAGCGCGCTGGCCAGCTGCTGCGAGGAGTAGTCGCGCAGCAGGTGTGCGTTGTCCAGGATGAAGTCGGCGATGCGGCGTTCGATCGCCGACATGTGGTCACGCTCGGAGCGGATTTTCACCAGGGGCGGCATGGACAGCGCATCATTTCCAGTAGAGCCACGCCTGCGTGGCTGGGATGAATCCGGGTGCACCAACGCCACGACAGACGTGGCGCCACGAAAGCAGGTTACCAGCGCGGCGGCTTCAGCATTTCCAGTCCCCGCACCTCGGTGATGCCCAGCCCCGGCGCATCGCTGATGGTGATCTCCGACTCGTTGAACTGCACCCCGCCGGTGACCGGGTTGAACTGCCCCAGCGACGGGCCGTCCAGGTCCACCTTGGTGATGATCTCGCTCTTGGCCACCGCCAGGTGCACCGCCGCGGCCACGCTGATGCTCGATTCGATCATGCAGCCGATCATGCACGGCACCCCGTAGATGGCGGCGATGTCGGCAATCCGGATCGCGTTGGACAGTCCGCCGGTCTTCATCAGCTTGATGTTGATGATGTCGGCCGCACGCTGCTGGATCAGGTCGAACACCTGGCCGGGGTTGAACACGCTCTCATCGGCCATCACCGGCGTGTTGACCCGGTCGGTCACGTACTTCAGCCCGCTGATGTCGGCCGCCTTCACCGGTTGCTCCAGCAGCTCCAGCACCACCCCGGCTTCCTCCAGGCTGCGCATGGCGTGCACCGCCTGCTTGGCGGTCCAGCCCTGGTTGGCATCCAGCCGCAGCAGCGCGCGGCCCTGCACCGCGGCGTGGATCGCCTTGACCCGTTCGATGTCCAGCCCGATGTCCTTGCCGACCTTGATCTTCAGCGACTCGAACCCGCGCTCGATCGCCGACAGCGAATCGGCCACCATCTTGTCGATGTAGTCCACGCTGATGGTGATGTCGGTGGTGATGACCGGGTCGCCACCGCCCAGCATCTGGTACAGCGGCGCATCGTGCAGCTGCGCCCACAGGTCGTAGACCGCGATCTCCACCGCCGCCTTGGCGCTGGTGTTGCGCTCCATCGACGACTGGATCAGCGCGCAGATGCGGTTGAGGTTGGCCACCTCCTGGCCGACCAGGCGCGGTTTGATGAAGCGGTCGATGGCCTCGATGATCGAACCGTGGGTGTCGCCGGTGATTACCGCGGTGGCGGGGGCTTCACCATAGCCGGTATGGCCGCTGTCGGTGCGTACCAGCACCACCACGTCTTCCACCGTGTCGACGGTGCGCAGTGCGGTCTTGAACGGTGTCTTCAGCGGCACGCGCAGCATGCCAAGTTCGATGTCGGTGATTTTCATCAAGGAGTCTTTGGCCGGATGCGCTGGATGTTGGTGATGCGGTCGATGTAGCTCACGGTGTCGCTGGCCATCATCGGCTGCAGCGGGGTGACCGACACGCCGTTGAGGTGGGCCTGCACGCGGCGGCCGTCCGCGCCGAACCAGCTGCCGCCGGCGGTGTCGTGGATCATCCACGTCTGCCCGTCCAGCTGGCCGATGGTGACCATCACGTGGCCGGGAATGTAGACCAGGTCGCCCACTTCCAGCTGCTGCACGGCCGCGTTGCGCCTGGCCTTGCCGTCCTTGTCGCTGAAGGCGATGCGGTCCAGCGCCGGGCTCACCGCCTGCGCGCTGGTATTGCGCGGCACCAGCACCCCGAAGCTGCGGTAGATCTCCGAAACGAAGCCGCTGCAGTCGCGGGTGTCGTAGGCATGGCCCCAGCCGTAGCGCTCGCCCAGGAACTTGAACGCCTGGGTGAGCACGTTGCGTGGGGTCAGGGGCAGGTAGTCGCTGGCGGTGTCCTGCGAACGCGGCAGCAGCGCCGGCACCAGCGCCAGCGTGCCATCGGCATTGCGCACCGGCAGCTGCACCACGTGCGCGGCGTGCGCCTGCTGGCCGTTCACGGTCTGGTTGAGCGGCCAGTCGGCCAGCACCGGCACGCGCACGCCCATCTCCAGCTGCAGCCGCGACACGCGCGGCTCTTCCGGGGTGAATGCGGTGAAGGCGGTGGCGCCGGTCACCACCCGGTAAGGACCGTGCTGGCCGTAGCCGAACACGGTGTCCGCGCTGCCGATGCCGACGAAGCGCTTCTCGATCCACGCCGAATAGCGCTCGCTGGTGACGAACAGCCATTGGCCGTCGGCGCTTTCATGCAGCACCGCCACCGCGTCGCCGGGGAACAGCGCCGATTCCTGGAAACGGTCGATATCGGTGTCGCCCTGCGCGGTGAAGACCCGCAGCGCGGTTGGGAACGCACGCAGCGCCGCGCGGTGGGTGACCAGCCCGTACTGCAGCGGCCGCTCGGCGGGAATGGACGCCAGGGCCAGGTTGGCCTCGATGGCGGTGCGCGCGCTGGCGGGAATCGGCTGCTCGTCTTCGCCGAACAAGGGCTTCGTCGGCCAGCGCGACAGCGCCTGGATGTCGGCCAGCACCCGCGCACGCGTCAGCCGGGCCGGGAGCGCGCGCAGGTCATGGATGGAGTCGTCTTCAGCGCGCATCCGCGTGTTCTGCGCGGCAATGCCGGCGCGATCCAGGATCACCCGGTCGGCATCGGGTAGCCGCGCCGCCCAGAACGCCGGGTCGAGGTAGGCCTCGCGCAACCCGGTCACGCCGCCGAAGGCGGCTGGCGGCGCAAAGGGCGCGTCGGCCCAGGTCGCGCCGGCGGGCAACAGCATCAGCGCCGCCAGCAGGGCACGCGCCGGCCACGCAGGCCGCACGGGGCGGCGGGGGGAAGCCTGGATCATGGAGCGGTCACCCTCCTCGAAAGCGTCAGGAATATTTATTCCTTTTTCCAGCGAAAGCAAGAATAAATTATTGACCACCTGTCAGGCCCGTGTTACACAGCGATTACCACCTGCACCTGGGAAGTGTCGCCGTGGATCTGCCCATACGCAAACCGCGTTCTGCCTCGACCTTCGCCCGGCGCGCCGCGACGGCGTGCCTGCTGCTGGGCATTGCCTCGGCCGGGGCGCAGGGGCCGGCGCTGGATGCGGTGGTGGCGCAGATCGACCACGGCGACTTTGCCGCTGCCGATGCCCGCATCGCTGCGGCCATCCACGACCCCGCGCTCAGTGAAGACGCACGCGCCGCCTTTGCGTTCCAGCGCGAGCGGATGCGCCGCATGCGGCTGGACTTCACCCTCGACGAAGCGGCCGCCAAGGCGCTGGTGCGCAAGCAGATCCCGGACCTGCGCGATGACGAGTTCGCGCGCTGGGATGCCGCCGGGCTGATCGAACACCTGGATATCGACGGTGAACGCCGCTACTTCAAGCGCGCGCCGGCCAACCTGTTCCGGGTCAGCGCCGAAGCCAAGGCACGCCGCGCACCCAACGTCCCACTGCCGGTGGATGGCCCGTACGAGAACCTCGCCCCGCACCATGAAGAAGTGATCGCGGCGGCCAAGGCCAGCGGCGCCCGCAGCGTGGTGCCGCGCCGTGTGGAAGTCACCCAGTCGATCACGGTCAAACCCGATGCCGTGCCCGCCGACGAACTGCTGCAGGCATGGATTCCTTACCCACGGGCCATTCCCGGCCAGCAGGAAGACATCAGCTGGATCGGCCCCAAAAGTGGCGCACTGATCGCGCCCGAAGCAGCCCAGCAGCGCACCGTCCATCTGCAGCAGAAAGCAGTGGCCGGCAAGCCGACCCGCTTCGAGATCCGCTACGCCGTCACCGTCTACGCCCGCCACGTTGAGATCGATCCGGCCAAGGTGCTGCCCACGCCGGCCGATGCGGCGTTGCAACCCTATTTGGCCGAACAGCCACCGCACGTGGTGTTCACCCCGGCGTTGCGTGCGTTCTCACAGCGCGTGGTCGGCAATGAAACCAACCCGTACCGCATCGCCCAGAAGCTGTTCGACGCGGTGGACCAGATCCCGTGGGCCGGTGCACGCGAATATTCCACCATTTCCAACATCAGCGATTACGCCCTGCACGCCGGCCATGCCGACTGCGGCCAGCAGACGCTGCTGCTGATTGCGCTGCTTCGCCTGAACGGCATTCCCGCGCGCTGGCAGTCCGGCATGGTCTATTCCGATGACGCGGTGGGCTACAACAACCTGCATGACTGGGGCGCGCTGTACCTGGCCCCGTATGGCTGGGTGCCGATGGATGTCACCACCGGCCGCCTGAAGAGCGCCGACCCGGCGCTGCGCGACTTCTACTTCGGTGGGCTCGATGCCTACCGCATCGCCTTCAACGACGATTTCCAGCAGCCATTCCAGCCGGCCAAGCGCCATCCGCGCTCGGACACCGTCGATTCGCAGCGCGGTGAAGTCGAGTGGTCCGGCGGCAACCTGTATTTCGATCAATGGAATTACGACTTCCAGTCGCACGTCGCGCCGGCAACGGCGCGGTAGCACCCCACCGTTGGTGGGGTGACGTCGCCCATCAACATCAGTGATTTCACCCTTGAAGGAGAGAGCAGGGAATGAAAGCGAACGGTTTGAAGCGGGCGGCGCTGTGCGTCGCGTTGGGGGCGTGCCTGGGCAGCCTGCTGCCTACGGTGGCGGTGGCGCAGGCCGTCAGCGGCGCCGTCGCCGGCCGTGCCAGTGCCGGCGACCAGGTCACCGTGGTCAGCACCAGTACGGGGCAGACCCGCACGGTCACCGCGAACGCGGACGGCAGCTACCGCCTCGGCCAGCTGCCGGTGGGCGACTACCAGCTGCAGCTCAGCCGCGAGGGTCAGCCGCTCGGTGAGCCGGTCGCGGTCAGCGTGGCGATCGGCGGCACCACCACCGTGAACCTGGGCAGCAGCGGTGGGGTGGTCAACCTCGACGCGCTGCAGGTGGTGGGCACGCGCGTGGTCAACCGGGTGGACGTGTCCACCACCGAAACCTCGTTCAACGTCAACCGCCAGGAGCTGCAGCGCCTGCCGGTGGCGCAGGATCTCTCCGCCGTGGCGCTGCTCGCCCCCGGCGTGGTGGGTGGCAATTCCACGTTCGGCGGCCTGTCGTTCGCCGGCTCGTCGGTGGCCGAGAACGCCGTGTTCATCAACGGCCTCAACGTGACGGACATGTACACCCGACGCGGCTTCTCCAGTGCCCCGTTCGCGTTCTTCAACGAGTTCCAGGTCAAGACCGGTGGCTACTCGGTGGAGTTCGGCCGTTCCACCGGCGGCGTGATCAACGCCGTGACCCGCTCGGGCAGCAACGAGCTCAAGGGCGGCGTGGAGATCACCGCCGAGCCCAGCGCCTGGCGCTCCAGCGGCCGCGACCACTTCCACCGCGACGGCACCCTGCATTCCTACGCGAGCCGCGACGACAGCTCGTTCTTCAAGACCAACGTGTGGGGCTCCGGCGCACTGGTGCAGGACAAGCTGTTCCTGTTTGCGATGTACGAAGACCGCAACGACAGCGGCCACAACACCTCCAACGACGCGCTGACCTGGTTCAAGAATGAAGCTGACAATGGCTTCTGGGGCGCCAAGCTGGACTGGAACATCACCGACAACCACAGCCTGGCGCTGCTGGCGTTCTCCGACGAGGGCGACGTCACCAACGGCTCGTACAACTACGACTGGGACGAGAACCAGATCGGCGCCTGGGGCGGCGATTCGGTCACCGAGACCGGCGGCCGCAACTACTCGGCCACCTATACCGGGCATTTCGGCGAAACCTTTACCGCCCGCGCCATGGTCGGCCAGAACAACCAGCGCGCGTTCACCTTCTCCTCGCTGGATGAAGCCTGCAGCCCGGTGTTCACCGACGCCAGCTACGCCCCGCGTCTGGGCCAGCTCAACGGCCTGCGCCCCGGTTGCCATCCCACCGGTGCGGCCGTCGCCGAGCGCGACGACACCCGCGACGTGGCCCGCCTCGACTTCGAATGGCAGCTGGGTCGCCACCTGCTGCGCTTCGGCGTGGACCGCGAGCTGATGACCACCGAACAGGCCACCCGCTACCCGGGCCCGACCCAGCTCGCCTACACCGCCTACGTGGCCCGCCCCGGTGATGAAGTGTGGGACGGCGCCGGCGCCTACGTGCCAGCAGGCGTTACCGAGATGCTGCGCGCCCGCAACCGCGTGTCCGGCGGCACCTTCGAAACCGAAGCCAACGCCTTCTACCTCGAAGACATCTGGAACATCACCCCCAACCTCATGCTCAACCTGGGCGTGCGCTGGGACCGCTTCGAAAACCGCACCGCCGATGGCGACGCCTTCATCAAGATGGACGACCTGATCGCGCCGCGCGTGGGCTTCTCCTGGGACGTGAAGGGCGACGCCACCACCAAGCTGTTCGGTAACGCCGGCCGCTACTACCTGCCGGTCACCAACAACATCAATGTCAACTTCGCCGGTGGGCTCACCGACGAATACTCCTACTACGTGTTGAATGGCTGGCAGCAGCAGGCCAACCCGGTCACCGGCGCGCCGTACGCGGCGCCCATCATCGGCCAGCAGATCGGCCCGGTCGACACGCGCATGAACACCGGTGCGGCCGACCTGCGCCAGAGCGTGGACCGCGACCTCAAGGCGGTCTACCAGGACGAATACATCCTCGGCTTCCAGAGCATGATCAACCAGGCCTGGTCGTGGGGCGTCAATGCCACCTACCGCACCATGGACCGCGCGCTGGACGACCTGCGCCTGAACTACACGCCGTGCGGCCCGACCGGCACCACCCTGTGGCCGATCGCCAACCCGGGTGAAAGCCTGACCATCTGGGGCGATTCCAGCATCGGCTGCGCCACCGAAGGCTGGATCACCATCGACACCGCCAACAGCGGCTACCGCAAGGGCGGCAGTGGCGAAGTGGTTGGCTATTCCAAGCCCAAGCGCACCTACAAGGCGCTGGAATTCCAGCTCGACCGTGGCTGGGACGAGAAGTGGCTGTTCAACGCCTCCTACCTGTGGTCGCGCAGCGACGGCAACTTCGAAGGGCCGGTCAACTCCGATACCGGGTATGGCGACACCGGCATGGTCCAGCACTGGGACCACCCGTCCAACAACGAACGTTACGGCGTGCTGTTCAATGACTTCCGCCACCAGTTCAAGCTGCGCGCGGCGTACGCCCTCAACGAGCAATGGTCGTTCGGCACCACCCTGCAGGTGCAGTCCGGCGGCCCGATCACCGCCTTCGGCGTGATGTGGCCGGGCGACACCGTGGCCGGCGGCAGCACCTCCAACGAAAGCGGTGGCGGTGGCACCGGCTGGCTGTGCGTGGCCAACTGTTCCGGCCCGTACGACCAGCGCCAGTTCGAATACACCCCGCGCGGGGCGTACGGCCGCTTGCCGTGGACCTGGACCATGGGGGCCAACGTCACCTGGCGGCTGCCGGTGGAGGGCATCGACCTGAGCGTGCGGCTGTCGGTGTTCAACCTGTTCAACAACCAGACCGTCATCAACGTGCACCAGCGTTACGAAGCCCAGCCGGGCCAGTACCGCGAGACCACCTTCAACACCGGCACGCGCTGGCAGGCCCCGCGCTACACCCAGCTGATGGCAACCTGGAACTTCTGACCGGAAGGCGGGTGCTGGCCACCCGCCTTCCCCCGGTAGGTGCCGACCGTTGGTCGGCACGCTCTGGAACCCCCATGCCAACCCTGCATCGCTCACTGCTCCTTCTGCTGCTCCCGTTCACCGTTGCGTCCGCACACGCCTCACCCGCGGCAACGTTCGACCCCATGCTCCACGCCACCGTCCAGCACTACCCTCTTCCCGGCATCGCCATGGCCGTGGTCGACAACGGCGAGGTGGTATTCACCGGCACGCGGGGCGAACGCCGCGCCGGCAGCGGCGAGCCCATCGACGCCGACACCCTGTTCAAGATCGCCTCCAACAGCAAGGCGATGACCGCCGCCGTGCTGGCGCGCCTGGTCGACCGCGGCGCGCTGAAGTGGGACGACCCGGTCATCAAGCACCTGCCGCAGTTCCGCATGCATGACCCGTGGGTCACCGAACACATGCAGGTCCGCGACCTGCTCATCCACAACAGCGGCCTGGGCCTGGGGGCCGGCGACCTGATGCTGTGGCCCGAGCCCAACGCGTTCACCCGCGCCGACATCATCGCCGGGCTGGCCCACCTCAAGCCGGTCACCAGCTTCCGCAGCGGCTACGCCTACGACAACCTGATGTACGTGGTGGCCGGTGAAGTAGCCGCCGCCGCCGGGGGCAAACCGTATGACCAGCTGCTGCGCGAGGAACTGTTCGAGCCACTGGGCATGACCCGCTGCCAGGCCGGTACGTGGTCGGTGGCCCAGGTAGGCAACGTCGCCCAGCCACACGCACCGCGCGAGGGGCGCAACGTCGTGGTCAACCCGGATGCCGAGATCGCCCCGGACCTGACCTCCCTGGCGGCCGGTGGCATCCGCTGCAGCCTGCGCGATATGACCCGCTGGATGCAGGTGCTGCTCGATCCCGGCCTGGTGCCGGACTGGCTCAGCGACACGCAGCGCCGCGCGCTGTGGACCGCGCACATGCCCATGCCGCTCGGCGAACGCCAGCGCCGTTGGGACAACGCGCATTTCTCCGCCTATGGCTACGGCTGGCGCCTGTCGGACATGGACGGGCAGTGGAAGGTCGCCCACACCGGCACGCTGTCGGGCATGTATTCCTCGCTCGCGCTGCTGCCCGACCGAAAGGTCGGCGTGGTGATCCTGATCAACGGCGAAGGCGAAGACGCCCGCACCGTGCTCATGCAGACCGCGCTGAAGTCTTTCACCGCACCGGCGCAGCAGCAGACCGTCGCCGGCTACGCCGCACAGCTCCAGGCCGAAGCGGCCCACCGCCACGCCGCCGGCCACGTGCGCCCAGACACCACCGCCCGTAAACGCGTAGCGCCACGCCCTGCGTGGCTGAGCGGCGCCGGCCATTCCGCAGCCGCGCAGGGCCTAGCCGTACAAGGCCTGTATCGCGACCCCTGGCTCGGCCAGGCCCGTCTCTGCCCGGAGCACGACACCCTGCGCTTCAGCGTGGACAAATCACCGCGTCTGCGTGGCACCGTGATGCAGGTCGATATGCGCTGGTTGGTGCAGTGGGATACGCTCGGTGCAGACGCCGAACCCTGGCTGCAGGTGCAGCCGGGCAGCCCGCCCACGCTCACCCTGCGTGCGATCGATCCGGATATCGACTTCAGCTATGACTTCCAGGACCTGCATTTCACTCGCATCGGCGATTGCCCTTAGCCTGCTCGGCGCGGTGCAGGCCAGCGCGCAGGCGGTGAAGATCGCCCCGGCACGCACCACTGGACAGGCCGGCCTGGTCGACATCACCCAGCTGGCTCCTGGCATCCGGCTCGACATGCGCTACGCCACCGCCAACAACTTCACCGGTCGCCCGGTCCCGGGCTATGACGCACCCAAGTGCTTCCTGCTGCGCCCGGCGGCCACCGCGCTGGCCCAGGTCGACGCCGACCTGCGCGCGGAGGGCTACGCGGTGCAACTGTTCGACTGCTACCGCCCCGCGCAGTCGGTACGCGCCTTCGTGGCCTGGGCCCACGATCCACGGGAGCAGTCGCGCAAGGCCATCCACTACCCCGACCTGGACAAGCCGGCGCTGCTGGGCGACTACATCGCCGAAACCTCCGGCCACAGCCGGGGCGCCACCGTCGACCTCGGCCTGCTCGACTGTCGCAGCGACCCGTGCACCCCGGTCGACATGGGCACCGATTTCGACTTCTTCGGTCCGCGCGCGCATACCGACGCGCCCGAGGCCACCCCACATCAGCACCGCAACCGGCATACCCTGCTGCAGGCCATGCAGCGCCGGGGCTTTGCCAACTACCCGCAGGAGTGGTGGCACTTCACCCTCACCCCCGAGCCGGGTCCGCGCACCGCCTTCGACGTGCCGGTGCGCTGAGCTGCCGCCCGTCGCGGCCCGGTGCGCCGCTACAATGCGCGCTCACCGACTGCCTGGACCACGATGAACCTGCCGCTGCACTTTGGATTGCTGGGCACGCTGGAAGCCGGGCTGATCGCCCTGCTGGTCGGCCTGCTGGTGTACGCGCTGTGGCAGTGGCTCTGCCGGTGGGCGGGCTGGTCGTTGGGCCATGCCGTCGGCTGGGCCAGTGTCATCGCGGTGGTGGTCTCCACCGTCATCGATGCATGGAAGCTGTTCTACATGGGCATCGTGCGTCTGGAGTCGCCGCTGTACGCGCGGTTGTACCTGGCCACGATCCACGACCCGAACGAACTGGGCTCGCGCGTGGTGCTGGAAGTGGCCGGGGCATTGGGCGGTGTGGCCTTGGGCTGGCTTATGTTCAGTTCGCGCTCAGGCGAAAAAAGCGCCAGCAACGAGTGAGATTTCGTTCGCATCCGGTTAAATCCGGTGTCATTGAATGGGCGTCTTACCAACCGCTCACCCGTACGTAACCAGTGCGGTAATGGAGCGCTGCGTAGCGGTGGTTAAGAGCGCGTGCGGGCGCCGATCGGCGCGCAAGATCGATTCACAAACGGGCTGGCAGTGTGGGGCCGTGCGGAAAACAACGAGCCGCGCACCATCCCCAAAGGAGACCACCCACATGACTATTCGCAACCGCAAGCCCCTGATCGCCCTGATCGTCGCCGCAGGCAGTGTGCTGGCCATTCCGGCGATGGCGCAGACCGCCCAGCAGAGTGCAGCGCAGGCCCAGACCCAGGCCGCGCAGGCCCAGCAGTCGGCGGCGCGGGCAAGCGACGCGGCTGACGCGGCGAGCGGCGCGGCCGCCCAGGCCTCCGCGCAGGCCGGTGGCGGCGGTGGCCAGACCTGGGCCAGCGTCGACACCGACGGCGACGGCGCCATCAGCAAGACCGAGGCCCAGGTGAACGCCGGCGTTGCCCAGGTGTTCGACCAGGCCGACACCAACAAGGACGGCAAGCTCACCCCGGACGAGTACAAAGCCTACGTAGCCGCCCAGCAGGGCGCCGCCGCCGGCGGCAACGCCGCCCCGGGCCGTTGAACCACGGCGCGGACGCCGTCCACGCCCCCCGGGCGCTGACCCACCACGCGTCCGCGCCGCCCCCGGTCACGCCGCCCCGGGTCACTCCGCCCCGGGTGGCGCCGCCCCCGGTAGTGCCGACTGTCAGTCGGCAAAACCATCCGAAGCCGATAACCGAGCAGCAACCTTGAAACCGCTGCACAACGGTGAACGGTCAGGAAGGGCGGCTTGGGCCGCCCTTCCTTCTTTTCGGCTTGGTATCCTTCCCCGATGATGACCTCCCTGCCCACGCCCCACGGCGCCATTGGTCTGGTTGGTTTTGACGGTGACGACACGCTGTGGAAGAGCGAGGACTATTACCGCAAGGCCGAGCTGGAATACCTCAACATCCTGGCGCGCTACATCGACGTGCACGACACCGCCACCGCGCGCCACCTGCTCGATGTACAGCAGCGCAACCTCGGCGTGTTCGGCTACGGCGTCAAGGGCATGACCCTCTCGATGCTCGAAGCAGCCATAGAAATCACCGAACAGAAGATCGCCGCGCGCGACCTGCAGCTGATCCTCGACATCGGCCATGAAACCCTGCGCCACCCGGTCGAGCTGATCGACGGCGTACGCGAATCAGTGGCCGAGATCGCCCGCGACTACCCGGTGGTGCTGATCACCAAGGGCGACCTGTTCCACCAGGAGGCCAAGATCAAGGTTGCCAACCTGCGCGACCTGTTCCCGCGCATCGAGATCGTGTCCGAAAAGGACCCGGAAACCTACGCGCGCGTGCTGGAAGAATTCGACCTGCCGATGGAGCGCTTCGTCATGGTCGGCAACTCGCTGCGGTCGGACATCGAACCGGTGGTCACCCTCGGCGGCTGGGGTATCCACACCCCGTATGCACTGACCTGGGCGCATGAAACCCAGCACGGTGTGGCCGCCGACGAGCCGCGCATGGTGGAAGCGCCTACCGCCTTCGACTGGCCGCAGGCCCTGCGCGCCATCGAAGCCAAGGCGGCAGGCGGCTGAGGTGAAGCGCCTGCGCCTGCTGCTGGTTGCACTGCTGCTGTGGCTGCCGCTGCTGGCGGCCGCGCAGCAGACCGCCGAGGAATCGGACGCCTACCAGGTCGCCACCGGCGATGCCTGGGTCGACACCCAGCTGCAGGACATCAACCGCTATGCCGAACGCTACCCGGAGAGCTTCCTCGACGAAGTGTCGCGTTACGCCGGCGTATCGCGCGATTACATCGCCGCGCTGTTCTACACCCACGGCTGGCAGGCCGGCGATATCTACTTCGGCTGCTTCTGGGGCAAGGTGACCGAACATTCCTGCCGCGACAGCGTCAAAGCGTGGTCGCAGGCGGTCCCGGAAGAAGGGCAGCCCAAGCGCTGGGCCGACGTCGTCGCCGACATGCCGGTCACCCCGACCAACCTGCACTGGCGCGCCCTGCGCCACGCCATCGTGGCCAGCCACGACCACTGGGACCGCCCGGTAACGCTGGACGCCACCCTGAAAGGCCAGCTCGGCGACCGCGCCAAGCGCGACCGGGCGGCCACCGACGCCGCCACCCGACGCGACCGCTGACGCAGGCCGCCGCACCACCGCCGCCATGGCGCCCGCATTCGACGACGGCATGACCTCCGGCGAGATCGGGTTTTGCTTGTGATCGTGGTCATGCGGTACCGGTCTCCAACGCCGCCCGCATGTTGCTCTGCACCTCGCCGGCTCCGCTCCGCTGCGCGACAATACGCGCCTGCTTTTCCCTTTCGTGTTCCAGTGCCGAGTACGTGATGAGCGCCGACCGTTTCGTTTCACCCGACGATATCCGCAGCCTGTTCGCCCAGGCCATGTCCACCATGTACCGCACCGAAGTGCCGCTGTACGGCACCCTGGTCGACCTGGTGGCCGAGATCAACGACGCCGTGCTCACCGACAACCCGGCCCTGGCCGCGCAGCTCGAGCGCAATGACGAACGCGCGCGGCTGGCCCAGGAACGCCACGGCGCCATCCGCGTGGGCACCGCCGAGGAACTGGCCACGCTGGGCCGCCTGTTCGCGGTGATGGGCATGCACCCGATCGGCTATTACGACCTCTCCGTGGCCGGCGTGCCGGTGCATTCCACCGCGTTCCGCCCGCGCACCGCCTTGGCGCTGGCCGCCAATCCGTTCCGCGTGTTCACCTCGCTGCTGCGGCTGGAACTGATCGAAGACGAAACGCTGCGAGAGGAGGCCGCACGCATCCTCGCGCGCCGCCGCATCTTCACCGACGACGCGCTGGCCCTGATCGAACAGGCCGAGCGCGACGGTGGCCTCGGCGAAACCGACGCCCGCCGCTTCGTGCTGGCCGCACTGGAAACCTTCCGCTGGCACAGCGATGCCACCGTCTCGCTGGCCACCTACAACGCGTTGAGCAACGCGCACCGGCTGGTGGCCGACGTGGTCAGCTTCCGCGGCCCGCACATCAACCATCTCACCCCGCGCACGCTGGACATCGACGCCGCCCAAGCTGGCATGCTCGCCCGTGGCATCGACGCCAAGGCCGTGGTCGAAGGTCCGCCGCCGCGTCGCTGCCCGATCCTGCTGCGCCAGACCAGCTTCAAGGCGCTGGAGGAAGCGGTGAACTTCCCGCACGGCGAGGGCGGCGATGCCGGCACCCATACCGCGCGCTTCGGCGAAATTGAACAGCGCGGCCTGGCCCTCACCCCGAAGGGACGCGCGTTGTACGACCAGCTGCTGGCCCAGGCGCGCGACGCCGGCGGCGCCGGCAGCACCGGGCAGGATTACCCGACCCGCCTGGCTGCGGCGTTCGCCGGCTTCCCGGACGACCACGACACCCTGCGCCGCGAAGGGCTGGGCTACTACCGTTACGCCCTCACCGACGCCGGTCGGGCCGATCCGTCGGCCGTGGCCGACCTGCCGGCCGAAGCACTGGTAGCCGCCGGCCTGGCCAGTGCCGACCCGATCGTCTACGAAGATTTCCTGCCGGTCAGCGCGGCAGGTATTTTCCAGTCCAACCTGGGCGGCGAAGAACAGCGCGCCTACGCCGCGCACGCCAACCGCGATGCCTTCGAGCAGGCATTGGGCAAGAAGGTGGAAGACGAGTTCGCCATCTACGAGCGCCTGCAGCAGGAATCGCTGGACAGCCTGCGCAGGTGATGGCGTGCATGCGCCACGACCAACGGTCGTGGCCTACCGGAACACGCCAACCCGGTAGGTACCGACCGTTGGTCGGTACATGGCATCAACGCGCCACCCCCGGTAGGTACCGACCGTTGGTCGGTACATGGCCTCAACGCGCCACCCCCGGTGGGTACCGACCGTTGGTCGGTACATGGCCTCAACGCGCCACCCCCGGTAGGTACCGACCGTTGGTCGGTACATGGCCTCAGGCGCTCGATTTCGTGCCAACGTGCGCTGCGAAAAAAAAAACGCCGGGAATTCCCGGCGTTCTCATTTCACTCCATCACACCTTCATCGTGCCCGTATCCAACCACCGCTGGTGCCACGACAACGCCTCCGGCAACAGGTGCGGGGTGTGCTTGCCGTAACTGTCCCGGCTGGCGCGTTCGAAATAATCATTCAACTGATCGCGGAACGCCGGGTGCGCGCAGTTGTCGATCACCGCACGCGCACGCTTGCGCGGCGGCAATCCGCGCAGATCCGCCAGCCCCTGTTCGGTCACGATCACCGACACATCGTGCTCGGTGTGGTCCACATGGCTCACCATCGGCACGATCGCCGAGATGGTGCCATTCTTCGCCGTGGACGGACTCAGGAACGCCGACAGGAACCCATTGCGCGCGAAGTCCCCGGACCCGCCAATGCCGTTCATGATCCGCGTGCCCATCACATGGGTGGAATTGACGTTGCCGTACAGATCCACCTCGATCATCCCGTTCATGCCGATGCAGCCCAGCCGGCGCACCAGCTCGGGATGGTTGGAGATCTCCTGCGTACGCATGATGATGCGCTCGCGGTAGAAATCGATGTGCTCCTTGAACGTCTCATTGGCCTGCGGGCTCAGCGCGAAGCCCGTGCACGACGCATAGCTCAGCACGCCATCGCGCAGCAGGTCCAGCATGCCGTCCTGGATCACCTCGGTGAACGCGCTCAGGTCGCGGAACCCGCTCTTGGCCAGGCCGGCGAGCACCGCATTGGGAATGTTGCCCACGCCGCTCTGCAACGGCAGCAGGTTGGCCGGCAGGCGCCCACGCGCCACCTCGTGTTTCAGGAACTCGATCAGGTAGGCGGCGATCTGCTCGCTGGTCTGGTCGATCGGACTGAACGGGCTGTTGCGGTCCGGTCCGTTGGTGCGCACCACCGCGACGATCTTGTCCGGGTCGCAGCGCAGCGCGGTTTCGCCGATGCGGTCATTGCCGTGGATCAGCGGAATCGGCTTGCGATGCGGCGGCAGTGCGGTGCCATAGTAGATGTCGTGCATGCCGTCCACGCCGGCCGGCTGCCAGTCGTTGACCTCCACGATCACCTTTTTCGCCAGGTCCAGCCAGGTCTTGTTGTTGCCTACCGAGGTGGACGGCACCAGCGAACCGTCTTCGCGGATCGCCGACACTTCGATCACCGCGGTATCGATCTCGCCGTAGAACCCGAACCACACATGCTGCGCGACGTGGCTGAGATGGATGTCGATGTAATCCAGCAGGCCCGCATTGATGCGGTTGCGCGCGTCCGGGTCGCTCTGGAACGGCATGCGCATGGCGATGCCGTCGGCCTTTGCCAGCGCGCCATCCAGTTCCGGCGCGGTGGACGCGCCGGTCATCAGGCTGATCTGGAAGGGCAGGTTGTCGGCGTGGAACGCCTCGATGCGCTGCGCCAGGGCGACCGGTACCGCCTTGGGATAACCAGAACCGGTGAAACCACTCATGGCCACGGTTTCACCGGGCTGAATGAGCGCCGCCGCGGCCTCGGCCGAAACGACCCGGTCGCGCAGACGCGCGTTGGCAATGCGATCAACGGACATGACGGCTACGTTTTGTGGGGGATATTCATTATCCGCCATACCACCCCGATCCCGGGTGCGACCAAGGTGGAATGGCGTTATTCGGGACCATGCCTTCCTATTCAGTTAAATGATGGCATCTGTACCCGCCAGTATTGTTTTGCAGTGCAGCGTGCAAGTTGTTCGCGGAGCCTAGAAGATCGCCCTGCATCCCGACGTGGGGGAGGGAGCAGAGCCCGCTGGCAGTTCGCTGCAAGCGGGCTTTTTTATGCCTGGATTTTGGGGAAGGGGCTATTCATCGTTCCAGTTGCCGTCGATCCGTTCGGTGTGTAGGTGGAGTTCGTGGAATCTGCGGTTGCCGGGGCTGCGCAGTTACGTATGGCGTGGCTTTTCCTGTATCTGGCACCGCGATGACACGCCATGCGTGTCCCACGGAACGGATCATCGCCCGACGACCCCCCACGGCCCCATGCATAATCCCTGCATGCCGATTTCCGCCGATGCCGTCCCCACCGCCCTCGTCCCCCTGGTCGACCGCGCGATCGCCCGCCTTGCGCTCAGCCTGAACGACTCAGGGTCGTGGCCGCCGCCGGAACCGGTCCTGGCCCAGCTGCGCCTGCTCGCGGTCACCAGCGACTTCGCCATCGACACCCTGTGCCGACAGCCCGCACTCCTGTCGCAATTGACCCAAAACGACTGCCCTCCGCTGCCACTTCCGGAACTCGATCCGCAGCAGCCCGCGGACTGGCCGGCGCGCCTGCGCCGCTACCGCACTGCCTGCTCCACCCGGCTGATCTGGCGCGACCTGGAAGGCCTGGACGACGTGCCCGCCACCCTGGCCGGGGCCACGCGCCTGGCCGAGGACTGCCTGGGCCTGGCGCTGGCCGCGCTGGAGCAGGAATTCGCCACCCGCCACGGCGTGGTCCGCGCCGCCGACGGCAGCGCCCAGCAGCTGGTGGTGTTCGGCCTGGGCAAGCTCGGCGGCGGCGAACTCAACTTCAGTTCCGACGTCGACCTGGTCTACGCCTACCCGCAGGGCGGCGAATCCGACGGCCCGCGCCCGCTGGCGGCCGAGGAATACTTCGCCCGGCTTGGCCAGCGCCTGGCGCGCCTGCTCGACGACACCACCGTGGACGGCTTCAGCCATCGCGTCGACCTGCGCCTGCGCCCGTTCGGCAGCGCCGGCCGCGTCGCGCTGTCGTTCGCCGGCATGGACCAGTACTTCCAGCGAGAAGGCCGCGACTGGGAGCGTTACGCCTGGCTCAAGGCGCGCGCCGTCGCCGGCGACATCGCCGCCGGCGAAGCCTGGCTGCAGTCCCTGCGCCCGTTCGTGTACCGCCGCTACCTCGACTTCACCGCGCTCGACGGCCTGCGCGAGATGAAGGCGGCGATCACCGCCGAAGTCTCGCGCCGCGACATGTTCGACGACATCAAGCGCGGCCCCGGCGGCATCCGCGAAATCGAGTTCCTCGCCCAGGCCCTGCAGCTCATCCGCGGCGGCCGCGAAGCCAGCCTGCGCGAGCGCCGCCTGCTGCACGCGCTGCCCGCGCTGGTCGCCTGCGGCCAGATGGCCGCGCAGGACGGCGACGACCTGCTGCACGCCTACCGCTTCCTGCGCCGGCTGGAAAACCGCCTGCAGATGCTGCGCGACGCCCAGACCCACGCGCTGCCCGCCGATCCCACCGACCGCCTGCGCATCGCCGTGGGGCTGGGCTACGCCGACTGGGACGCGCTGGTGGCCGCGCTGGATGTGCAGCGCGAGCGGGTGAGCACCGAATTCGCCGCGCTGCTGGCCCCGCGCGCCGGGCAGGCCGCCCCGGACGCCCTGGCCAACTACTGGCGCGGCATGCCCGACCGCGGCGATGCCGAAGTACTGGCCAACGCCGGCTTCCACGACCCCCACGGTGCCGACCAGTCCCTGCGCGACTTCGCCCAGTCGCTGGGCGTGAAATCGCTCAGCGACACCGCCCGCGCGCGCCTGGACCGCGTGCTGCCCGCCCTGCTGCACGCCGCCACCCGCTCGCCGCAGCCCGACGCCGCGCTCAAGCGCGTGCTCGGCCTGCTGCAGGCCATCCTCCGCCGCACCAGCTACCTGGCGCTGCTGGACGAACAACCCAGCGCGCTCTCGCGCCTGGTCGACGTGCTCGCGCGCAGCGCGCTGCTGGCCGAACGCATCGCCGCCTACCCGCTGCTGCTGGACGAACTGCTCGACGTGCGTGTCTCCGGCCCCATGCCCGACGCCGACGCGATGCAGGCCGAGTGTGATGCCGCGCTGGCCGTGGACGACCCGGAGGCCGCGCTGCGCCTGCTCAACGAAACCCGCCTCGCCCTGAGTTTCCGCATGGCCCTGGCCACGCTGGACGGCCGCCAGCGCGCCGTCGACAGCACGCGCCAGCTTGCGCAGCTGGCGCAGGCGGTGGTGGTCACCGCGCTGGCGATGGCCGATGCGGACATGCGCCGCGCGCACGGCGAGGTGCCCGGCGGCCGATTCGCGATCATCGGCTACGGCAGCCTGGGCGGCCTGGAGCTCGGCTTCGGTTCGGACCTGGATCTGGTGTTCCTGCACGACCACCCGGCCGACCAGGACAGCAGCAACGGCGCGCGCCCGCTCGATCCGGGCCGCTGGTACGCGCGGCTGGCGCAGAAGGTGATGGCGCTGCTTGGCGCGGTCACCGCCGCCGGCCGCCTGTACGACATCGACGTGCGCCTGCGCCCGGACGGCGGCAAGGGTTCGCTGGTGTCTTCGCTGGCCAGCTACACCGAGTACCAGCGCGAGCGCGCGTGGACCTGGGAACACCAGGCGCTGGTGCGCGCACGCGGCATCGCCGGCGACGCCAGCCTGCTGGCCGACTTCGAACGCATCCGCGCCACCACCCTGGCCAAACCGCGCGAACGCGAGGTGCTGTACGCCGACGTCATCAAGATGCGCGGGCGCATGCGCGCCGAACTGGACCGCAGTGACGCCGCGCGCTGGGACCTGAAGCAGGGCGCCGGCGGCATCGTGGATCTGGAGTTCCTGCTGCAGACCGGGGTGCTCGACAGCGCCGCCAGCCACCCGCAGGTAGTGGAACCGCGCGACACCCCCAGCCTGATCGACCAGCTCGCCAGCATTGCCTGGTTGCCGGGCGGCACCCGCGAGGCGCTGCACGAAGCGCACGCCGCGTTGCTGGACGTGGGGTTGGCCTGCACCCTGGACAGACGGCCGCGGTTGGCAGTGCCCACGCCTGCCCTGGAAGAAGCGCAGCGCGTGATCACCGCGGCCTGCGAAGCGGCCGAACTGCCGTTCAACCCAGCCCCGTAGATCCACGCCCGGCGTGGATGCTCACGCCGTGCGCGGCGCCATCTTCCACAGCAACGCCCGGAACGGGGCCAGCAGGAACATGCCGATCGCCAGCTTCACCGCCAGGTCGCCCGCTGCCCAGCTCACCCACGGCAGGCTGGAGCCAGCGAACGCGATGCTCCAGAAGATCGTCGTATCCAATGTCGCACTGCAGGTCGTCGCCACCATCGGCGCGCGCCACCAGTGCCCGCGCCGCAACCGATCAAACACGGTGATGTCCAGCAGCTGCGCGGCAATGAACGCCAGGCACGAGGCCACCGCAATGCGCGGCGTCGCGATCCAGATCGACAGCACCACCGCCAGCGCGAACCCCGCCCACGCCACCCTGCGCGCCGCCGCCGGACCAAACCGGCGGTTGATCAGGTTGCTCACCAGGAACGCCACCGGGTAGCTGAAGGCGCCCCAGGTCAGCCAATCGTTGATCGGGTACTGCACCAGCACGTTCGAGCCCAGCACCACCGCGCCCATGGCCAGCACCGCCAGCAGCAGCGAGCGCGGGGTCAAGGGAGCGAACACGATGTCGGGGCGCGCGGTCATGGCGTACCAGGGGCAGGGCAGGGAAGCGGCGGATTATCCCCGCTCCGCGCCCCCGCAGCCACCCCGCGCCATTCACATGATGGATCAGGCCGACCCAATGATTCATCTCACAAATCGGCCCGACGCAACGAACCCTCTCACGGACCAACCCGACGCAATGAACCCTTGTAGAGCCGGGCTCTGCCCGGCTGCTCTCCTACCACCGCTCGCTGGAATTACCCGCCGCTGCATCGGTCGTGGGCAAAAACGCCAGCGCCGTGCCCTGCGCATCGGCCACCATCCACCCGGCACCGGCTTCGGTGGGCGTGAAGGCCAGCACATCGCCAGTTTTCAGCACCTGCGCCGGGTTGTCGTCGCGCGCCGGCCACTGCACCACGGCCAGGTCGTCAGGCGCCTCCGGGTTCTTCAACGCCACCTGGTAGGCACCATCAGCCTGCCGCTCCACCGTCTCCACGGTGAGCGGCGGCAACGGACCGGCCTTCGTGCCCGCGGCGCCAGGCCCCTTGCCCTTGGCCGCGCTGCGCCGCTCCGACCCCTTCGCCGACCCCTTGAAGCCCGCCGCCGTCAGCCAGATCGGCGCGGTAACCACCGCGATGCTCACGTAAGCGCTCAGCGCCGCGTAGCTCACCGACTGCTGGCTGGGGGTGAAGTGCTGCGCACCGGCCTGCGGTGCGGCAATGGCCACGCTCAGGGCCACGGCCAGGATCGAATAACGCTTCATGCCAACTCCTTCTGCAAAGGCGGTACCGGCAGCATGCCGGCATCGCGAAAAATCGTCACGGCTTGGGCGCCGCCATTCCCGCCACCGGCACATGCGCCACACCCAGCTCCTGCGCCAGCACCTTGCGCGCCTGCAGGAAATCAAACACCGATTCCACCGTTACCACCGAATAATTCCCGGAAACGCGCTCGCTGGCCGGGTGGTCGGTAGTGGCCGCATTGGCCGAGAAGAACCGCGCCCCCAGCCGCTTGCCCACCCCGATATGCAACGAACTGGGCTGGTACATCTGCTCCTTCAACCACGTCTGCACCTGCGCGCGTCGCACCAGCAACGTGCCATCGCGGGATTGCGCGATCGCCGCCGCCAGCACCTCCAGCACCCACTGGTTGGAGTTCTGGTACGCATCGCTGAAGGGGTAGGCCACCACGCTGTAGCGCGGTTCGTGCAGCGCCTTGGCCTGGATCGCAGGCGGCGTCAGCATCGCTTTCAATGCCGCGCGCACGGCCGGCGTCGGCACGCCGACGCGCAGGTCGGTATGCGTGCCGGTTTCGCCGATGAAGTTGCTCAGCCCCTCGCGGTACAGCGTGGATTCGGATGACTTGCAGTGGTTGAGCAGATGCACCGTGCGCCAGTTGCCATCGTCCTCGCGCACCGCGAAGGCCAGGTGGCTGTGGCGCAGGCCGTACCGGCTCAGGTCCTGGCCGCCGCGAGCGATGATGACCACATCGACGTCGTCGAGCGCTTCCAGCGCTTCATCGGCGCGCTGCGCCACATCGAACATCGATGCCAGCGCGGCCGGGGTCGGATGACGCTGCAGGCACTCGGGTTGTTGCGATTGCGCCTGCGCCAATGGCGCGGCCAGCCACAGCACGGCGCACAGCAGTGCAGGCAGCGCGATGCGCTTGATGGGCGGTGCGGGGCAGGGCAGGTCCATTGCAGTTCACTCTCCGGCGGTACGGGGCCGCGCCGGCATCATAGCCGTATCAGGCAGTGTGCCGACCAACGGTAGGGGTGAGGCGTAGTGACACCCCATGGGTGTCATCGCAGACCCAACCCCCTCGCATAATCACCCCATTCACCGGCTCAACTCCCGCGCACAGGGCTCGCTCACCGGCACCGGCGGATCCTCCGGCCAGCGCTCCTTCTTCTGCGCGTCCGTCCGCGGCGGCTGGTTGCGATACGCGGTGAGCTCCTTGTGGCAGCTCCACGACACCGCGTCCTGCCCGGTCGGCATGCTGGAACACCCAGCCATCACCATGACCATCACGCCCAACGCTGCACTACGCATGCACATCCTCCTTCCCTGGTGAATCTCGAATCTACCGCATCGTCGCCGCGTCAGCAGCCACGCACCCACCGCCGTCAGGCAGGGATACCCAACGCCTCGCGCACCTGCCCGGCAATCCGCCCGGTTTCGCGCAGCGGTTCAATCGGGCCCGGGTAGCTCCAGTCCAGCCAGCGCTCCTGCAGGCGCCCACGTGCGCGCAGCGCCTGCTGGAACTGCACCATGCGCCCCTGCGCCTGCTGTTCCAGCGCTACCGCCACCGGCAAGCGTGTGCCGCAGGCTTCGGAAAGCAGGTTCACCGAATCGGGAGACACCACCACCCGATCAGCCCATCCCAGCAGCCCCGCGTACGGATTCACCCCGTCGCCGCCATCGCCCCAGATCACATGCGGCACATCGGCGAAGGCACTGCGCAGCACGCCCACCAGTGCCGGCGGCGTGCGCCGCGACGTGGTGGCCAGCAGGCTGCCGCCCTCCGCGCGCAGCTGCTCGGCCAGCTGCTGGAACACCTTCACCATGTCCGGCTCATGCCACGGCGCGTGCGGGGTCGGCCCGCCCACCAGCAGCGCCGTGCGCGGCCCCGGCAGCTCGCCGAAACCGGCAAATGCCGCACGGCCCACCGTAAGCCAGTCATCGTCCACCGGGTTCAGGCTGCCCAGCAGGGTGAGCACGTTGCTGCCGCGCAGGCGGTCGTGTTCGGGCACCACCAGCAGGTCCCAATGGCGCGTGCCCAGCCGCGGGTCCAGGATCTGCACCACCGTGCTGCCGCGCCGGCGCAGTTCGCGCAGCGCCCCGGCGGCCTGGCGGCCACAGCCCACCGCCAGCTCCGGCGGCTGCGCAGTCAATGACGCGAATGCCTCGCCATAGCCCCCGGCCATGCCCGGCAGCCAGCGCGGCGCCACCCACTTCCACGGCGCGCGCGGCACCAGCACCAGCGGCCGATGCACCCCCAGCTTCAGTGCCGTGGCCAGCGCCACCGCCTGCCGGACATTGCCGGCGCGGCCGTCAGTGATCGTCCAGGGCGGACTCCATCGTTTCACGTGTGGCATTAATTCGTTTCAATAAGGCTGGGTGTTGCAACAGTCGCGACACTCTACACTGCGAGCCTTCGCCGGCTGCCGCTGCCCTTTAAGGTAGCGCACGGTGAACAGGATTCCCTTTCTACCGGAGGCTTCATGTCCAACGTGCTCAACGATGCTGCGCTCGACCAGTTGTTCCGTACCGCCCGTACCCAGAACGCCTTCCTCGACAAGCCGGTGGAAGACGACCAGCTCAAGGCGCTGTACGACCTGCTGAAGTGGGGCCCCACCGCCGCCAACGGCAGCCCGGCGCGCTTCGTGTTCGTGAAGTCCGCCGAAGCCAAGGCCAAGCTGGCCCCCGCCCTGTCCGAAGGCAACCACGACAAGACCCTGGCCGCGCCGGTCACCGTGATCATCGGCTTCGACGAAGACTTCCACGAAAAGCTGCCGTACCTGTTCCCGCACACCGACGCCAAGGCTTGGTTCGACGGCCCGCGCGAAGGCCGCCACGAATCGGCGTTCCGCAACGGCAGCCTGCAGGGCGCCTACCTGATCCTGGCCGCGCGCGCGCTGGGCCTGGATGCCGGCCCGATGAGCGGCTTCGACCCGGCCAAGGTGGACGACGCCTTCTTCAAGGGCACCCCCATCAAGTCGAATTTCCTGGTCAATCTGGGGTACGGTGATTCGTCGGGCCTGTTCCCGCGCCTGCCTCGCCTGTCCTTCGACGAAGCGGCCCGCATCGTCTAAGCGTTTCCGCCGGAGAGAGCGGCCTGGCGCCGTTCTCGACGTCGCGCAGTGACGGCCTGAAGGGTGAGCACCCGCCTGGCCGGTATCCTTGGCCCGTCCCTGCGGACGGGCTGTTGCACCCCTTCCTGTGTTCCCTTCCCATTCGAGAGAGAGAGACCTGCCATGACCGTGACCCGCAAACTGCTGCTGCCGTTGGCCCTGACCCTGGCCATCGCCGCCTGCTCCAAGCCGGTTGAAGACACCGCCGCCCCGGCTGCCGACGCCACCCCGGCCGCTGCCGCCACCGCCCCGGCCGAACCGGCTGCTGCGCCGGCCGCTGCCCCGGCTGCCGACGCCATCCAGATCGCCTCGGGCACCTACAAGCTCGACCCGAGCCACACCGACGTGCTGGCCCAGTGGAGCCACTTCGGCTTCTCGCACCCGACCGCGCACTTCGGCTCGGCCGAAGGCACCCTGGTGTATGACGCCGCCGACGTGACCAAGAGCACCGTGGAAGTGAAGCTGCCGCTGACCGGCCTGAACAGCTTCACCGCCAAGTTCGACGAACACCTGAAGAGCGCCGACTTCTTCGACGCCGCCAAGTTCCCGGCTGCCACCTTCAAGAGCACCAAGGTGGAAGCGGCCGGCACCAACAAGCTGAAGGTCACCGGCGACCTGACCATCAAGGACATCACCAAGCCGGTGACCCTGGACGTGACCGTCAACGGCGGTGGCGAGCACCCGATGGCCAAGGTGCCGGCGGCTGGTTTCGACGCCACCACCACCCTCAAGCGCAGCGACTTCGGCGTGGGCGCCTACGCCCCGAACGTCAGCGACGAAGTCAACATCCGCATCACCACCGAAGCCACCGGCGAAAAGCCGGCCGCCTGAGCGGCGGGTACTCAGCCGGCGTATGCGGCTGATGCACGCGGCTGATGCACCCGGCTGATGCAAACGGCTACGGCGTACGGCTACGGACGGGGTAGTGCCGACTGTCAGTCGGCACCCCACCGAAGCCCGCAACAACAAAAAAACCCGCCAACCATCGGCGGGTTTTTTCATGCAAAACGAAAACCAACTCAACCCACCGCAATCCTCGCCAACCACCCACTCGCAAAATCCGTAGGCAACCGCCGCGCCGGCGCGGCCAACCCGCTTTCCCGCAGGAACGCATGCGTGGCCTGCGCGAAATTCTGCCGCGCAATCAACGCCGTCTGCTTCACCGCGCCCTGCTGCTTGCGCAGCTGCACGATCTGCAGGCTCGGCTTCCCCGGCAGCGCGTACTTCTGGTACCGGCGCAGCTCATCGGCCACCAGCGTGATATCCGCATTGGCCTGCAGCAGCGCCAGCTGCGCCCGTGCCAGCGGCAGCACCGCCTCGCGCATCGGCACCGTCGCCTGCGGCGCGGCCGTAGCCAGCGTGGCATCCAGCGCGGCATCAGCGCGCTCCAGGCGCGCGATCAGGTCGGCCAGGGCCGGAAGAGAAGCTGCTTGCATCGAAAGTGGGCCGGGCAAAACGCGATTGTCGCACGGGGCGGGTCACGACCAACGGTCGTGACCTACCGGGTGTGCGGGCAACCGCATGTTTGCAGCGTACGGGTAACGCCTGCCCACCCAGCGCCGGAACCCACCGGGGCCGGCCCCCACCCGGTAGCGCCGGCCGTTGGCCGGTCCCATCGTCCCAAACACCGAAACCACAGCGGCGCGGGCGGGGCTGCCCTCCGTCGGGTCTCCCACGGCCGGCCAACGGCCGGCGCTACCGGCCACCACGGTCGCGGTAGCGGCCACCCATGTTCGGCGGAACCGGCCCACGCATTCGCGGTAGCGGCCACCCATGTTCGGCGGAACCGGCCCACGCGTTCGCGTTAACGGCCCCCCATGTTCGGGGGACCGGCCCACGCATTCGCGGTAACGGTCCACCCATGGCCGGGGGAACCCGCCCACCGCGGTAGCGCACGACCGTTGGTCGTGCGGGCGCCAACGGCGCGCGCCTCAATCCCCCTCATGCCCCGCATGCGCCTTCCAATACCCCTTCGACCGGATCCACTCCTTCGGCACGCCCAGGTGTCCCTCGATGTACTTCCGCATCATCCGTGCCCGGCGCGACTCGGCGGCAATCCAGTAGAACGTATCGCCCTCCGGCTCCTCGAAATCGGTCAGCACATCCTCCAGCAGCGTGCTGGTAGCCGCATCAAACCCATTCCGCTCCAACCACGACACCCGGATCCGCTCATCCTTAGGCAGCGCCTGCCGATCCTCAGCCTCCGGAATCTCGATATACACCTCCGCCCGCGCCTGCGCCGGCAGCGTCTCCAACCAGCGCCCGATCGCCGGCAGCGCGGTCTCATCGCCAAACAGCACATACGTATCGAAATCATCGGCCGTAATGTGCGACCCACGCGGCCCACCCACCGCAATCGCATGGCCCGGCTGCGCATTTGCCGCCCAGCGCGACGCCACCCCGTCCCCGTGCATCACGAAGTCGATAGCCAGCTCATTGCTCTCCAGATCCCACCAGCGCGGCGTGTAATCGCGCGCGGGGGAGGGCTGCTGTCCCTCCGGATACCGCGGACCCTCCGGCGTCATCGTCGGCACCACGAACTGGCCTTCCTCGTTCGGGAAGAACAGCTTCACGTGGTCATCCGGCGAAGGCGACTCAAAGCCTTCCAGCGCCTCACCGCCCACGATCACCCGGCGCATGCACGGGCTGATCTCCTCGGTGCGCAGCACCTCCAGCGGGCGGAACTTCACGGTGTGGCGCACCAGTTTGTTTTCATGCAAAGCCATGGCGATGTACCTGTTTCAAAGCCGCCGCAGCGGCGTATGGGGGAAAGACCTGGCTGGCGCGAAGCGGGCGGGGTCGAAAGGAATAGGGGAAGATCAGCGCCCGAACGCGCGGATCCGCGCAGCGGCCTCGCCCAGCGCCTGCGCTACCGCCGCCGCGTTGTCGTCCTGCCAACGCGCGTGGTGCAGGGCCAGCGCCTGTTTCAGCTCACGCATCGCATCGCGCACCACCGGCGGCAGGTTGGCCTTGGCGATCATGCGCGCGCTGTACCGCACTCGCTGCATCGCCGCGTCCACCTCTTCGCGCTGCGCCGCCAGCTCGGCCTGGCCCAACGCCGTGAGCTCATAACGCTTGCGCCCGGCCTCTTCCAGCGCCGTCACCCAGCCCGCGGCCTCGAACTGCCCCAGCACCGGGTAGATCGAGCCCGCACTGGGCGTATACACCCGCACGAACATCTCGCTGATGCACTGGATCAGCTCATAGCCATGGCGCGGCTGCGCCGCCAGCAGCGAAAGCACCAGCAGGCGCAGGTCGCCCCGGCTGAGCGGGCGGGAGGTAAGCGGACGGGCAGGCCCATCCAGATCACGCGGAGCAGTCATTTCGATATATCGAATGAAGTGCGATAACGATATATCGAAAAAGACTGCCGGTGTAGGGTCACGCCATGCGTGACTGCGCGCACGTTCAGCAGTCGTTGACCCCGAAAGGACCGCACCCAGCCAGACCTGGCCTCGTTCGAACCGGCCCGCCGCCACCACAACGGTTCGTCCCCCAGGTAGAACACTCCCCAGGTTCCACGCCCCCAATGACAGCGCTAGCCAACCCAGCCGCCCCAAAAGCCGCCCACGCATCAACCTGAAGCCCCCGTGGAACCCCCAAAACAACGCGCTCCACTGTCGCCCTATGTCCTCAAGACACAACGCCACCCCTTCCATACGCACCCGTAGCGAAGTAAGCAAACCCATTGGTGCGCTACACTTTGCGGCTAGAAATCAAAAACAGTCGCGCGCGTGCGTGCGGTCATGGGAGCGCTAATGAACTGGTTGAACGAGGTGCTGAACAACGACCCGAATCCTGTGGAAACCCAGGAATGGATCGAGTCGCTGAAGGCCGTTATTGATGTCGAGGGCCCTGAGCGCGCGCATCAGCTGTTGGAAGGCATGGTGGAACTCACCCGTCGTTCGGGTGCTTACCTGCCGTTCTCTCCCACCACCGAGTACGTGAACACCATCGCGCCGAACCTGGAGGCCAAGAGCCCGGGCAACGCCGAACTGGAATGGCGCATTCGTTCCATCATCCGCTGGAACGCCATGGCCACCGTGGTGCGCGCCAACCGCAAGCCGGGCGACCTGGGCGGCCACATCGCCAGCTTCGCCTCCGGTGCCACCCTGTACGATGTGGGCTTCAACCACTTCTGGCGCGCCCCCAGCGACAGCCACCCCGGCGACCTGCTCTTCATCCAGGGCCACAGCGCCCCGGGCATCTATGCGCGTTCCTTCCTGGAAGGCCGCATCGACGAGCAGCAGCTGGACAAGTTCCGCATGGAAGTCGACGGCGGCGGCCTGTCCAGCTACCCGCATCCGTGGCTGATGCCGGACTACTGGCAGACCCCCACCGTGTCCATGGGCCTGGGCCCGCTGGCTGCCATCTACCAGGCGCAGTTCCTGCGTTACCTGGAAAACCGTGGCCTGATCGAGAAGTCCGACCGCAAGGTGTGGTGCTTCATCGGCGACGGCGAGAGCGACGAGCCGGAAACCCTCGGCGCCATCGCGCTGGCCGGCCGTGAAGGCCTGGACAACCTGATCTTCGTGGTGAACTGCAACCTGCAGCGCCTGGACGGCCCGGTGCGCGGCAACGGCAAGATCATCCAGGAACTGGAAGGCGTGTTCCGTGGCGGCGGCTGGAATGTCATCAAGCTGCTGTGGGGCGGTTACTGGGATGCCCTGCTGGCCAAGGACACCAACGGTGTGCTGCGCAAGCTGATGATGGAAACCGTCGACGGCGAATACCAGAACTGCAAGGCCTTCGGCGGCGCGTACACGCGCGAGCATTTCTTCGGCAAGTACCCGGAAACCGCCGCCATGGTGGCCGGTCTTTCCGACGACGACATCTGGCGCCTGAACCGTGGCGGCCACGACCCGCACAAGGTGTATGCCGCGTACCACGAAGCGGTGAACACCAAGGGCATGCCGACCGTGATCCTGGCCAAGACGGTCAAGGGCTACGGCATGGGCAGCGCCGGTGAAGCGCTCAACCCGACCCACCAGACCAAGAAGCTGGACGACGAAGCGGTGCGCCACTTCCGCGACCGCTTCAACATTCCGGTGACCGACGAGCAGCTCAAGGACGGCCAGGTGCCGTTCTACCACCCGGGCCCGGACTCGCCGGAAGTGCAGTACCTGCAGGAGCGCCGCGCCGCACTGGGCGGTTACCTGCCGCAGCGTCGCCGCAAGGCCACCAAGAGCTTCAACGCACCGAAGCTGGAAGCCTACGAGCGCCTGCTCAAGAGCAGCGGCGAGCGCAGCTACTCCACCACCATGGCCTTCGTGCAGAGCCTGAACATCACCCTGCGCGACAAGGAACTGGGCCCGCACATCGTGCCGATCGTGGCCGACGAAGCCCGTACCTTCGGCATGGAAGGCCTGTTCCGCCAGATCGGCATCTACGCGCCGTTCGGCCAGAAGTACAAGCCGGTCGACGCCGACCAGCTCATGTTCTACCGCGAAGACCAGAGCGGCCAGGTGCTGCAGCAGGGCATCAGCGAGCCGGGCGCCATCAGCTCCTGGATGGCCGCCGGTACCAGCTACTCGGTGTCCAACGTGCCGATGCTGCCGTTCTACATCTACTACAGCATGTTCGGCTTCCAGCGCGTGGGCGACATTGCCTGGCAGGCTGCCGACATGCGTACCCGCGGCTTCCTGCTCGGCGGCACCGCCGGCCGCACCACGCTGAATGGTGAAGGCCTGCAGCACGAAGATGGCCACAGCCATCTGGCTGCCGGTGGCATCCCGAACGTGCGCAGCTACGACCCCACCTTCGGCTTCGAAGTCACGGTCATCCTGCAGCACGGCACCAAGCGGATGATGGAAGACCAGGTAGACGAGTACTACTACCTGACCCTGATGAACGAAAACTACACCCACCCGGAAATGCCGGAAGGTGCGGCCGAAGGCATCGTCAAGGGCATGTACCTGCTCACCGACGCCGGCAAGCCGAAGAAGAACGAGCTGCGCGTGCAGCTGATGGGCTCCGGCACCATCCTGCGCGAAGCCATTGAAGCGGCCGCGCTGCTGGAGAAGGACTTCGGCGTTACCGCCGATATCTGGAGCTGCCCCAGCTACAACGAACTGCGCCGCGATGGTTTCGACGCCGAACGTTGGAACCGCCTGCACCCGGAAGAAACCCAGCGCAAGGCCTACGTGACCGAGCTGCTGGAAGATCGCCAGGGCCCGGTGATTGCCGCGACCGACTATGTGCGTGCGTATGCGGACCAGATCCGCGCGTTCGTGCCGGCTACGTTCACCGTGCTGGGTACGGATGGCTTCGGTCGTTCGGATACCCGTGCGAACCTGCGTCGCTTCTTCGAAGTGGACCGGTACTACATCGCGCATGCCGCGATTGCGGCACTGGCCAAGGACGGGAAGATGACCGGGAAGGATGTGGCCCGGGCTATCAAGCAGTACAAGATTGATCCTGAGAAGGCTAATCCGGTTGGGGTTTGATGCAAATCAAAAAAAGGCGACCTAAAGGTCGCCTTTTTTTTGCCGACAACAGCCTCGGGCAGCTGGCTCACCAGGCGATGGCAGTCGCCACTTAACTCAAGGCTACCGGGAGTGGGTGCAATATTGCCAAGCCAACGTTAGTTTCATCCAGCTGGTAAAGATGCGCTAAAGTCCCAGAGTGCACGCCGGACTAAGTAATACACTTGCTCCTGATCAAGTCGTAGGGATCGGGGCGCAACGAAGTCTACGATTTTGGGGGAGGCTAGTGAAGCTGAGGAGTAAGGCCTTCGGGTTGTTCTATCGTGTTAAGCGAGACGGACTCCGGCCTATCTGCGTTTGGTCACAAAAACAGCGGATCTAAGTCCCGCTGAGGATAGCAACAACAAATGGAGCGCATGCATGTATAACTATGGTCCGGAACTCGATCCAGAAACTACTGCCTGGCTTGCAAATGGGGCGGTGATTCCCGAGATGCTTGCTGTAGAGATGCGCGATGGGACCTTTCGTGAGTACCTTGTTCTAGATCGAAATAGCGATGGCGTCGTCGAGCCTCTAAAGAAAGGGCGACGAGGTCGAAAGGGCTTTGTCCTTAAGGTCCAGGATATCCACTCTGGAGACTTGTACGCCGCGAAGCTATGTATTCCAGAGGATTATGAGTCAACCACTCCTCTTACGGAGCTGGAGTTCGCGCGCGAGCTCCGTGGTCTCGGCGAGTTGATACTTCTACCAAAGCTGCTTGGCAGTGTCTCCCGCTTTGAGGGTGAGCCAAGACACGGGGATTCCACTAGGTGGGTGTGCTTCGTTAGCGAGTGGCTTGATGGCGTAACACTTCAGGAGATGATCGAGGATTCTCCAAATGAAATCACTCCTGGGCTGGTTGCTGCCGTCGCCAAGGACCTACTGACCGCCGTGCTCGTCATGGAGGACAAGGGCTATAAGCACGATGACCTAAATCTTGGCAATCTAATGCTGGAAAGCCCGGATGAGTCCATAGCGTCCATTAATCCATCCAAAGCCGTCGTAAGGTTGAGAATTATCGACCTGGGAAGCATGAAGGAAATCGATCGGGCCACCACGAAGCAGGACGACGATTGGTCCCTGTCAGCCAGGTGCCTTGTCCAGCTTCACAATGCCCTCCACTCAAACCGACTGCTGGCATCTCAGTACCCGCTCTTTATAAAGAGCTTCAAGGAGTTCATTCATGACCTGGCTGACGAGCCATCGAGAAAGTTCCCTGATCGTGGTGACTACGTAAGGAGAATAGAGCGCGCAGAAGCACTTATCACAATTGAGCCTCGAGCGGAAACGGTCTTCCATCCTATGGAGGCTATTAGCGCAGAGCACCTCGTAGACGATGCCATACTGCTCGAACTATTTGTTCGTCATCTTCCGTGGATATCGCTGGTTCAAAGGCCGAATCCGTGCGTTCTCGTTGGCCCGCGAGGTTGTGGAAAGTCCATGGTGTTTCGTCACATGGCTACGAAGACACATATCACGTCAAAGACTTCATCCGCGAAGATACTGACTGAGGCTAAGATGTTCGGGGTCTACATTGGCTGCTCCAGTGACCTAAGTCATGACCTCATCTGGATTAGTCACGAGCCAGATAGGGTTGAAGCGTACGTGCCGCGGATCATCGATTACTTCAATTTGGTCGCCGCGCGCGAGCTAATGAGATCCCTCGCCAGCGCCGCGAGTGCTGAGGATTTCTCGAAATGCCTTGGAATAAATGACCAGGCGAAGCGGCGCATAGGAGAGTTTCTTGAGAATGCGCTAGGCTCCGAGCTGAGGCGAATACACGTCAGTGGCATGGAGATGTTTCAGTCATGTGCTGACAGTATTGAGCGCCTGAGGTTTTCGCTTGCCCAAGAGATGCGCGGAGGCCCGGGAGGTGGTTTGGGTACGGGCGCGACTTTTCTCCGAGATCTCTGCTCGAAGATCGTTGCAGAGTTACCGCCACTACAACACTACAAGATCACTTTTCTCTTGGATGACTACACTGAACATCGCATCTCAAGGCCAATTCAAGAAATCTTGAATGAGATCGTCTTCCAAAGAGTTCCATCCTTGATGTTCAAGGTGTCGAGCGAGCCTTATGGCTTCGATCCATCCACATTCCACGGAACGCGCGTAGACAGCACGCGCGAGTATACTGAGATCGATGCAGGAACTGACTGCCTGGAAATGCTTCCTCCCGGCCGAAAGAAATTTGTGTCAGATATGCTGGATCGAAGATTGAAGGCCGCGAAGTACGCCGGCACGTCAGCCGTTCTGATTGGAGAGAGCTCCTACAAGACTGACCCAAAACTTGCAGAGGCAATCAAATTCAATCGAAGAGGCAAACAGACTCATTACAATGGACTGGATGTGCTGTCCAATGCATGGAGCGGAGACGTTGCTACCGTTCTTCATATTGTAAGCAATATGTTCGCCGATTCAGGGATTGCTCCGGGGACAACGACGAGGATATCCAATCAGGTCCAGCACAATGCAATTGTGAGAGTCTCTAAGGGACTTAGGGCGCGTGTCCAGAGCTTCTCTCCATATGGAAAGGAGATGGGTGCTATTCTCTCGGCCTTTGGTGATTTGGCGGCTAGGTTGCTGATCGAATTCGACTCAAAGTCGACAGGTGAGGAGTCTCCAACTAATAGGAAGTACCGAATAGAATGGACTCTTCCGGAAGGGGCCTCGGTTAGTTCAGAACTTCGCCGTGTTGACGCTACAGGCGAGCTCTACTCACTGTATAAAGAACTCGTCCGTCGTGCCGTTTTCCACGAGAACCTGGAAAGCAGAGGAAAAGAGGGTGCCGGGAGGAGAATCGTCAGGTTGCAGGTGCGAAGCTCCTTACTTCCCAGCTTTGGCACTTCCTTAATCCGCGAAAATCACCTTAAGATTGTTCGCGTGGAAGATTTTGTCGAGTTTTTGACCATGCCTGAACGTTGGGCGGAATCAGTTATCGCCCGATACCGCACTCCCGCGAAAATAATAGACCTTTTTGGCTGAGGCGATATGAATCGTGACAGAAAGAGCTTCACCGTTCGCACCGTAAAAGCTGACGAGTGCATTCACGGCTTGCCGACGCTTTCTGCACTCGAGGATTTTGATTGTGGAATCGATATTCTAATCCTCGCAGCAGGATTCGAAGAGCGCGTGCTCGCTGTGCCAGGACTAATCGCCAGCGGTGATGTGGGAAGAATTCAGAAGATCCTAGTTGGAAGATACCGGACGAACGCGGACGACAACTCTGCGAGATACTGTCAGTTGGAGCCAGTCTTAACTTCAATTGGATACGAAGTCGTAGAGTTCTCCGCGGATGATCCCTATAACGTGAGCTATGCGATCGACTACGCAGTGCGTGAGTTGTCCCGGGAGAGTACTCGCGTGCTGCTTGATATAAGTGGTGCTTCCTCCACAATGATCGTTGCCGCGATGTCGGCCCTCGTTAAGGCAGCGGGACATATTGCTCTTACAGTGACTTACGCAGAGGCTGAGATTTATGACTGCCCGGCGGAGATAGATGGAGAGTCGCGGGTCACGATACAGCGCGAGTCTGGTGTTAGCAGTGACCCCCTTTACGGTTCCTTTACTGGACATCACCATGATCATCTACCGGCATCGGTAATAGCAATTCCCTCCATGTATACCGATCGACTTGAAGCCTGTCTTGCGCATCTCAACGTTGGTCCAATCACGGGATCAGAGGACAACCTATTCTGGGTGCGCCCCGCAACTTCAGCTTCTCAGCACACTTGGCGACAGGAGCATACACGCAGAGCCGTAGAGGATCTGGTTAGGAGGCTCCAAGGGAGGGACGGTGAGCCAGGTGAGGAAGGTGGAATAAGGCCTGACGATATGGCGGTCTGCGATACCCTGGACTATGCAGACACCGTGCGCTTGTTGATTTCTAGGATCGACACGTTGTCCGGTCGAAACATTTCAATTGCTCATATGGGAAGCAAACTGCAGGCGGTTGGTGTCGCACTCGCAGCGGCTGCGAGGAGTGAAGTGTCCGTGCTGACCGCCCGCCCGGCGTCTTTCAACGCAAAATCGTACTCCAAAGGAGTGGGTAAGCTACATCAGCTGCACTTCGTGGACCTGGGCTCGACACTCAACTCGATTGCCTCCATAGGCTCATTGCGGATCCCATGATGCAGTCCCTCACCAAATGCTTGCCATGGTCTCGTGTAGTCCGCGATCAGGCCAAAGTGCTTCTGTGTATAACTACACTTGGCCATCGACGCTTCGTCGATGATGCGATACAGATGATAGGTCTACCGCGAGGTGCACGGATTTTGCTTAGGTACAGGAAGCGCTACACCTCTTCCGAAGTCTGGAACTTGGCTAGGGATTCGGGACTTAACGAAGCGCATGTGTTGCTAGTTCTTGGTGCTGAGATTGGAGGAAGTTCCCAATATCGACCTCTTCGTGTCGCTCGCATCTGCTCTGCTTCCGCGGATGGTGAAATCCTTAGCCTTGACGTTTGCCTTGATGGCTATGCGGCGGAAGGAAATTATGTATGGACGGCAGTAAGGGAGGTATCAAAGCAGCTTCCTGCATCTCTGGCAGCTGGCGCGTCTGCTGGGGGGCACTATGTTCAGCTACTAATTTCCTGTCCAGGCAGTGTCTTAGTGGATCAGTCCGTCGAAGGGTGGGAGCGTGCGGCAGATGCGCTCTTCTCTATTGACCCGTCGGCGCGCGTTCCATTCCTGTATGCGATGAGGTCGCAATCTAGTCAATTTGGCCGCCTGGCTGCATCGGGCGAACTAGTGGTGGAGGGCGGGGCCAAGCTTGGGTGGGACATTCATACCAAATGCAATCCAAAGTTTGACCAGTTCGTCAACCCTCTTGGTGAAGTCTTGGTGGAGCTGTCGTGCCCGGCCATGCGCATGATTACGTCTCGCCGCATACGTGTTGACTCAAGGCGCGACGTGAAGTCCATGCAGCTAGCCTGCGATGCATCGTTTCGACCAGTGCCGGGTCATCTATCAATTCGCGTCGTGACTTTTCAGGCCGACAATGTCGCTCCTATTGCCGCGGCCGACAGAAAGCCGCTGACGCTTTCGAGACACGACATACCCGTAAGGGTAGGTTGGATCCTGCCAGTTGCTGCGTCGATTGCTGCCGCTGGCGCTGCCACTTCTGCCATGTGGAAGGGGCAAGACTGGTCATCCAGCAACAACATCGCCGCCATCCTTTCTGGTGTCCTAGTATTTTTGAGCCTAAGCTTTGGATTGAGAGGTAAGTACTGAGGAAAACTGGCGCAGTGCAGTCTCCATGCGCTGTTTTACCGAAAACTCTTGAGTGTCGACACGACTCTCGCTCCGCCTAAGGCACCATCGTTCAAGCCAAAACTCAGCCCAATTTTTATCGTCAAAGCTTAAAAGGTTCGGCTGCGCGCCATGGGCATTGACCTCTTGCAGGTTTTTGGCAAACTCAAAGATAAATACTTGCCGCTCGACGCCATGGCTCAAGTATCGTCTAGATATACCGAGTTCATCCAGCGCATGCGCTACATTTTGCCATCGCACCTTCGGGCCGTTACCAAAGCCCGCGGGCACATGGCGGCCGCAGTCCTTTAGGTGCGAAACTATATGTGGATATAACTCTTCCAGGTGAATAGTGCCGAAGCCCTTTGTAAAGCCCAAAGGTTTAGCAAGAATTCTATCGTGGTGCTTCAAGCGATTATAGATCGAACTGCGCCCAAACGCACTCGTAGTGGTGACCGCCAGTAGGCCGGCGTCTCGGTTGTCATGATGCTCCGTTGGACTGCAGTACTTTCGAAGGTACGCGTGTCTAATCTTTTCGGAATGAACAAGTCCGGCGACGAGCTTCCCCCCAACTAATTGCGAATAGGATGGCGACGCGCCGATTGTGTATGCATCCAAAGTTCGATTTATCGTCGCGAGCTTCCCATATCCCCCCGCGCGTAAATATTCATCCCTACACTTTAAGTCAGCGGCTGGGGATTGAAGTCCAATTAGACCGATAACAGCGTTGTGGTACCTGTCCATGACAAGAAAGCGTAGACGGCGTCCGTATCCCTTTGAGAATGGCATGGACCAGTATCCTCTCAGTAGACGGAACAATCTGCCCTCAAGAGTTCGAGATTCTCCGACCTCCACGAGCTCGACATCAATCCGCCGCGGATCAATGTTGCTCGGCTCTGGGAAATAACTGGAAAGTGCGGCGTAGTCTTTTATAAGGCCGGGAAGGTGCACACCTTGGTCGTTCCGCTTTGCCCTGACGTGCATGGCCCTAAGTGCATCCTTTCCGCCCGTACGCACTGCATGCTGCGTGCGCTCCCATGCTGCAATGATGTCTTCAGCCAGCTCGCTTGCAGTCAAAACGCTGCATCGCTGGGAGCTGAGGGCAAGCGTACTGTCCAAGGCACAGGACTGTCGGGCGTTCGAATCTGCTGCCTGCATTGGAGATAGAGGTGATGTAGGCAATGAAGGAAGACCGGCCGCTTCGCGTTATGGTTAGTATTCAGTTATGCTGCGAGCTCAGATCTTCTGCCCCTGCGCACGGGCATTGTATACGGCAATGGAGCCCCGCGCCGGTAACCCGTGCCCCGTATCGCGGGTTGACACAATTCGACAGGCCGTTGACCTGTTGGAAGTGGCACTCACGATGCTCCCCGCGTCGGGGTCAAATCGGAGCAACCCGTGGTGTGAGACATGAGGCCGGGTCACCAGTTGCATTGTCGCCGGTGCCAGCGCAAAGACTCAAGGGAAACGTCCACGGCGCCTGCGGATCTCTCGGCCAGCGCCGTACCGAAATAGGGCGCGTATTCCGTTGCATACAAGGAAGGGCTCGCGACCACAACCATTGTCTCTGGCTCAACCGACACGAGGCGAAGATCGAAGAGGGTGTGAAGGTCCGCCCTGAGCAAGAGCCCGTTGCTAGGATGGTTGGTAGCACCATCTCGGTATGGGTAGATATGCGCGGCTTCGAGCAGATCAACCACGGCGCAGCCCGTCACGGCGCAGCGTCCGCTATAGATCTCAATGAGCGCCTTGCGGAAAGCCGGCTGGCCACGGCGCTGAACAACGCTCCGAAGCACCCGCCAACGTTGATCGTCGGCTCCACTCGGTGAGAACTCGTTGTTTGCCTCTAGCTCGCGCTCGCGCTCAACGAGCTCGGCGCGCACGCTGGCATCCGCCAGCCCGGCCTCGCTAGAGCCGATGCGCGCCTGAATCATCCCAACCAGCGCCTTGGACACATTGGCGCCAACGTTAGCCAGTGGCCGCACCCCTGGGATAAGGCGGTATCCGAGCTCGTCCATCACCTGAGAGACGTTTCCGAACCTCCGGGCCCAAGCTGCCTCATCCTTGCCGTACTTCTCGGCCAGGTCTCGAAAGGTCTGAGCCTTGTTGACTTTAATGCCGTTGACGATTTGGGCTCGCATGTCAAGGTATCCATCAACCGAGGCCTGCAATTGCTCTTCTGTCCACCGTTCCATTTGGTGCCACACCTGGCCGTCCGATTGCTTGGACCGATAGGTATGGATTATGCCGTAAACGACTCACAGTGGCGCGAATGGCTCATGCGTGGGGCGACCGGTACGCGGGGAGGACACTAACGATGGACAAATTTTACCCATCCACGCTGCCTACGCTGAAGCTTGCCCATAGAGGCGACTTGAGTCTCCCGTCTCTGTACAAGCATTTTCGTTCTCCTGAACCTGCCCCTTGAGATCGGACGCCAAGAAACACGTGGTCAGCCGGCGGCTTTCAATCGTTTGGCATATTCGTTGGGTGATAGATATCCCAG
>NZ_JBITVZ010000020.1:0-88608 GCF_044543385.1 Stenotrophomonas sp. NPDC077420 | reverse complement strand
ACCTTCAGTTTGAAACGCCTTTCGTATTGGATCATGAACAAATTCCAGAGGTTGGATGGGCGTCCAACTTCTGGGGGTCAGTTCACATGCGTGTCCCTACCCCTCCCGCATCGGGTTCAGGGTGCGGCGTTCTGCAACCCTGCCCGGTCGCAGAGTTCGATGAATTGGCGCTCAGCCACCGGAGCGCTTGGACAAGGCGTCCACGCCGGGCGAAGCCCCACCAGGTACTCCATCCTGTCATGGAAGAGCGTGAAATCCTCAATGTTGTTATCGGCCGTCACCGGCAGATTCGACTTGAGACCAGGATGGAACATCCCCGCAGGTGCGGCGTTGAGATACGTGAAACGCGCGCGCGTCCCGCCAGCTTCCTCGTCGAACGTCACGTCGTACCAGGTAGCCCCCTGCGCCTGCACTTTTGAGAACGACGTCGTACTCCCGACGTAGCCGATCTGGGTGGCGATGTAACTGTAGGAGTGCCTGGCGCGGACTTCATTCTCCATCACCTCCACCCTGATCCTGTCGGGCGCGAGCAGGGTCAGGGCCTTTTCTGCCGCCGACTTCAGCTCTGCCGCGCTCTTGCCCGGGTAGAACCGGGTGGATGCCGCTGTCTGTTCGGGGGTGACCTTCTTCGCGACTGTTCCACAGCCACTGATGAGGGACACGACAGCGATGATCGCAAGTGCTCGCACGATGTACATTCCTTTGTAGGTGTTTCGGTGAGGTGCCGTCCGGCGGAGGGAAATTATGAGGCCATGGCGTGCCGGTCGGCATAGGGCAATTCCCTACACGCTTGCGATAACCCTCCATCATTCACGTACCCGGACCGCAGTGGCAGGGGCCTACAGGTACGGAACTACCTTCGTTTCCAGCACGTGGCGGGTCATCCGTGACTCGCCCGGTCAGATCACCGTGAGGTTGGCGTAGGCCATCACCAGCCACTTGCTGCCGGCCTCGGCGAATTCGACCTGCACGCGCGCGTGCGCGCCGCTGCCTTCGTAGTCGGTGACCATGCCTTCGCCGAATTTTGCGTGGGTGACCATCGCGCCCAGCTTGAGCGGTGGCGCGTCCAGCGCGGCGTGGCCGGCCGGTCGGCTGGCACCGAGCGAGGCGCCGCGCGAGACCTGCACCTTCGGACGCACTTCGTTGAGCAGCTCACGCGGGATCTCACGCAGGAAGCGCGAGGGCACGTTGTAGTTTTCCTGGCCGTGGATGCGGCGCGATTCGGCGTAGCTGAGCACCAGCTTCTGGCGCGCGCGGGTGATGCCCACGTAGGCCAGCCGACGCTCTTCCTCCAGCCGCCCGCTTTCCTCCAGGGAGCGCGCGCTCGGGAACAGGCCGTCTTCCATGCCGGCCAGGAACACCAGCGGGAACTCCAGGCCCTTGGCCGAGTGCAGCGTCATCAGCTGCACGCCTTCTTCGCCGGCCTGGGCCTGGCCTTCGCCAGCCTCCAGCGACGCGTAGGACAGGAACGCCACCAGCTCGTTCATGTTCTCCGCGCCTTCCTCGACATCGTCCTCGCGCCGGACGAAGCGCGAGGCCACCGACACCAGTTCGTCCAGGTTGTCCGCGCGCGATTCGGAATCCAGCGCGTTGCGGCTTTCCTTCGACCAGTGCTCGCGCAGGCCGGAGCGGATCAACACATGGTCGACGCGTTCGGCCAGGGTCATCTCGCCGGCTTCGTGCTGCAGCTGGTTGACCAGGGTGAGGAAGCCGGCCAGCGCGTTGCGCGCGCGTGCCGCCAGTTCATTGCCCCGGGTGGTCAGCATGGTGGCCTCCCACAGCGAAATCGCCTGGCTGCGCGCCAGGCGGCGCACTTCGTCCAGGGTGCGGTCGCCGATGCCGCGGGTAGGCGTGTTGACCGCGCGCTCGAAGGCGGCGTCATCGTTGCGGTTGGTCATCAGCCGCAGGTAGGCCAGCGCGTCCTTGATTTCGGCACGTTCGAAGAAGCGCATGCCGCCGTATACGCGGTACGGCACCTGCTCGGAGAGCAGCGCTTCTTCGAACGCGCGCGATTGCGCGTTGCTGCGGTAGAGCACCGCGGCATCGCCGTAGCTGCCGCCGTCGCGCACCCACTGGCGCGCACGCTCCACCACGTAACGCGCCTCGTCCATTTCGTTGTAGGCCGCGTACAGGTCGATCGGCTCGCCGTCGCCGCTGTCGGTCCACAGTTCCTTGCCGATCCGGTCCGGGTTGTGCGCGATCACCGCATTGGCCGCACCCAGGATGTTGGCGCTGGAGCGGTAGTTCTGCTCCAGGCGCACGGTCTGTGCGCCGGGGAAATCCTTCAGGAAGCGCTGTACGTTCTCGACCTTGGCGCCGCGCCAGCCATAGATGGCCTGGTCGTCGTCGCCGACCACGAACACGTGGCCGCTGTCGCCGGCCAGCACGCGCACGAACGCGTACTGGATGGCGTTGGTGTCCTGGAACTCGTCCACCAGGATCTCGCGGAAGCGCGAGCGGTAGTGGGCCAGCAGCGCCGGGTTGTCGCGCAGCAGTTCGTGCGCGCGCAGCAGCAGCTCGGCAAAGTCGACCAGGCCGGCGCGGTCGCAGCGCTCCTGGTAGGCCGCGTAGGCCTGGCGCATGGTTTCCAGCCAGGCATCGTTCGGCTCGGGCTGGATGTGCTGCGGGCGGCGGCCTTCGTCCTTCTGTTCGTTGATCCACCAGGCGATCTGCTTGGGCGGATGCTTGCTGTCATCGATTTCCAGCTGCTGCACCACGCGCTTGACCAGCCGCAGCTGGTCGTCCGAATCCAGCACCTGGAAGCTGTCGGGCAGCTTGGCCTCGGTGTGATGCAGGCGCAGCAGGCGGTGGGCCAGGCCGTGGAAGGTGCCGATCCACGCGCCGCGGCTGCCCTGCGGCAGCTGCGCGTCGATGCGGTGGCGCATTTCGCCGGCGGCCTTGTTGGTGAAGGTCACCGCAAAAATGCCATGCATCGGCACGCCGCAGACTTCGTTGAGCCAGGCGATGCGGTGGATCAGTACGCGGGTCTTGCCGGAACCGGCACCGGCGAGCACCAGATGGTGGCCGGGCGGGGCGGACACAGCTTCGCGCTGAGCGGGGTTGAGCCCGTCGAGCAGGTGGGAGACATCCATGCGCGCATTTTACCCCGCCGGCCGCCAAGCAGGGGCAGGTCAGCCAACCGGTTCAGCCGCCACCCGGTAGGTCACGACCGTTGGTCGTGACGCACCACCGCGGCCGTTGCCGCCTGCTGGGCCTGCACACGCAGTTCCGGAATGGCCAGGCTTTCCCACAAGGTGCCGATACGCAGGCTGCCGACTACCTGCACGCCCGGCTGCGGCCTGCCCTGCCCGTCCTGCAGGAAACCCGCACTGTCACTGTCCAACCCCAGCCCATGCGGGCCGGGGCGCGCATGGCCATCGGCCAGCAGCTGCTGCAACAGCGGGTTGCGCATGGCCAGCGCGCGGGTTTCCACGCCGGTGGCGTTGATTACGGCACCCACATTCAACGGCGGCAGGCCACCCGCGGCGCCGTGTGCATGCAGCTGCAGGGTGCTGTCCAGCACCAGCAGCGCATCCAGCCGCGCGCGGTGGCGCTGCAGTTGGCCCGATTCCTCCAGTTCCGCCAGCTGCGCATGCACCGTTTCGGCAATGCGGTGGCGGTGCACGTCCCAGTAGCGCACCACGTGGCGCAGGAAACGGCGCTGGTCAGCTGCATCAAGTCCCTGCCACAGCGCCTGGCCCAGTGGACGGATGCGGTCCATCACGCCCTGCCACGGAATACCCTTCGCCGCCGCGTCGCGCACATGGCCGCGCAGCGCGCGCAGGCGGGCGCGCAATGGCATCGCCAGCAGCGGCTGCGGATCGAACTTGGCGATACCCCCGTGCGCATGTGGCAGCGGCAGCAGTGCGTGCCGCGACAGCACGTGGATGCGGCCGCGATGACCCGCCGTGGCTAATGCCACCACGCTGTCGGCCATGCTCAGGCCCGAGCCGATGATGGCCACGTCGCCATCGCCGGCCAACAGGCGCACGCCGTCGTAATCCCACGCATCCACCACGCGGCCGGGCGGCAGGGCCTCGGCACCGGGCGCGGGCAACGGGCGCATGCTGTTGCCGCAGGCCAGCACCACCTGGCGTGACTGCCATTGCTGGCCATCGGCCAGTCGCAACACGTTCCGTGGCGTGCCCGGCTGCAGCGCGATGACCGGTTCGTGCACCACGTGCAGCGTCGCCGGGCTCTGCGCCTGCGCTTCTGCAAGCCGATGCTGCAGGTACGCGGCGTAATGGCGGCGCGGAACGAACGTCACGGTCAGTACGTCGCGCGGGAGGCCTGGCAGTGCATCGGCCTGCAGCAGGTAGTCGACGAAATCACCCGGCTGTTCGGGCAGGCCGCTCATCTTGCCGGCCGGCACGTTGAGCAGGTGCTCCGGCCACGGCGTGGCGTAGGCGATGCCCTGGGCCAGCGTGGACGCGGGCTCGAACAGGGCCACCTGCACGGGCGCGGTGGCGCTGCGCAGCGCGTTGAGCGCGACCAGCGCACCGGCCGCACCGCCGCCGATGATGGCCAGGTCGGCCTGGAGCATGGGTTCGGAGTCGGTCATGGCCGCATTGTAGGACATGCGCCCGCAACGCCCCGTGCGCTACATCAGCGCATCGGCCAGCCGCGCGATGCCTTCGCGGCTGCGTCGCCACGCAGGCCGCAGCCGCCACGCCTTCAGGTCGAGCTGGCGCGACTGCCGCAGGTAGTCGTCTTCGATCCCGATCAACTGTCGTACCAGCCCCCGGTCGTAGCAGAGCATGCCGATCTCGGCATTGAGCGCGAACGAGCGGATGTCCAGGTTGATCGAGCCGACCAGCGCGATGTCCTCGTCCACGGTGAGGTGCTTGGCATGCAGGAAGTGCGGTTCGTACAGCGCAACGCGCACGCCGGCGCGCAGCAGTTCGTCGTAGTACGCCTCCTGCGCCCAGGCGGTGAGGTGCTGGTTGTTGCTGGCCGACAGGATCAGCTGCACCTGCACCCCCGACAGCGCGGCGATGCGCAGCGCACTCAGCGTGGCCTCGTCGGGCACGAAGTACGGGGTGACCAGCACGATGCGGCGGCGTGCGAGGTGGATCAGCGCATTCACCGCATCGCGCGCGTTGCTGAAGGGGTAGGCCGGGCCGCTGGGCAGCAGCTGGGTGGGCACGTCGTCGGCGCAGACCGGCTCGACCATCATCACCTCCAGGCGCTGGCCGGTTTCCATGTACCAGTCGCTGGCGAACACCGCCTCCAGGTGGGCGACTGCCGGGCCGCGCACCCGCGCCACCAGTTCGCGGTTGGGATAGCCGGGCACGAAGCCGGGCTGGGCCAGATTCTGCGAACCGATGTAGCCGACCCGGTTGTCGATCACGGCGATCTTGCGATGGTTGCGCAGGTCCATGCGCCCGCTGCGGCGCCAGCGCAGCCCGCCCGGCAGCATGGCGCGCACGTCCACGCCCAGCGCCTGCAGGCGGTGGCGGTAGCGGCGCAGGCCGCGCTTGGCGCCCACCGCGTCCAGCAGCAGGCGGCAGTGCACGCCGCGTGCGGCGGCGCGCTGCAGCGCCTGCACGACCGCTTCGCCCACCGCGTCGTCGAACATCAGGTAGTACAGCAGGTGCACGCGGTCGCGGGCCTGGTCGATATCGTCGATCAGCGCCTGCAGCGAGGCGTCGTAATCGGTCAGCAGCTCCACCGCGTTGCCGTGCACGGGCATGAAGTCGCCCTGGCGCTCGATCAGCGGCACCATTTCGGCGGTGGCGGTATCGGGCACCGGGTTCCAGCGCAGCGGTGGCTGCAGCGCCTGTTCTTCGCGGATCACCTGGGAGGCCTCGGCCTGGCGCTGCACGCGCTGGCGCGACAACCACGGGTGGCCGAACAGCAGGTACAGCGGCAGGCCCAGCAGCGGCACGAAGCCGACCAGCAGCAGCCAGCTGCGCGCCGCGCCGGGCGTGGTGCGGCTGGGAATCCAGAACAGCGCGGCCAGCCGGATCAGCCAGTCCAGCAGCAACAGCCATGAACCCAGCAGCCATTCGAACAGCATCGGTTCGCCCGTTTGGGGTGTGCCGGCATTCTGCCATGGCCGGCGTGCACGCTCCCGGAAACGAAAAAACCCGCCGTGAGGCGGGTTCTTCGTTGGCCATCATGCAACCCCGTGAGGGATTACTTGATCTTGCCTTCCTTGTACGGGACGTGCTTGCGCACGACCGGATCGTACTTCGAGAATTCCATCTTCCCGGGGGTGTTCTTCTTGTTCTTGTCGGTCGTGTAGAAGTGACCGGTGTTGGCCGTCGAAATCAGACGGATCTTGTCGCGCTTGCCTGCCATGATCGTCTACTCCTCAGACCTTTTCGCCGCGCGCACGCAGCTCAGCCAGAACGGAATCGATGCCGTTCTTGTCGATGGTGCGCAGTGCATGCGCGGAAACACGAAGCTTGACCCAGCGGTTTTCGCTGGCGACCCAGAAGCGGCGCTCGTGCAGGTTGGGCAGGAAACGACGACGGGTCTTGTTGTTGGCGTGCGAGACGTTGTTACCCGTCTGCACTCGCTTGCCGGAAACTTGGCATACGCGGGACATTGCGCACCTCGATGAAAGTATGTGTCAGCCCATAGCCCGGGCGACGGCGGCCTCGGCGGTTTCCCGCCACACGTCATGAGAATCAAAGGGTTACGCTGACGAGGGCAGACCGGATGACGTGTTCCCGGCCACCAATCCGGACAAATCCGGACACAGCGAGCCGCGCATTATGCACGCGCAGCCCCTGCAAGGCAAGGGCTTATCCACAGGAGAACCCTGAACGGTGGCGCTCTTGCCCCTGTACCGGGGCGCGCCCGCGTGACATGATTTCACCAAGTGCTGCTGATCGGGACCCGGCGACGGGATAGTAGCGCTGCGAAGGCGGACTTTGTCCGTTCTTTCCTCAGCCATCGGCGGGATAGGCGAAAGCCAACGCGTTTCACTTTCACCGAGACCGTAATTCCAAGGCACCCCAGCGATGGGGTGCCTTTTTGTGTTCAGGGTCGCGGAATGCCCAGCTTGCTGGCCAACACTTTCTGGACCCGGAACAACCCCTGACCGCGCGGGAGCACCATGCCCTGCCAGTCGCGGTTGTAGGCGCTCACCACCCAGACGCGCACGCGGTTCTGCCGCTCACGTCTCGATATCCGGGTCCAGATGATGTCGCCATGGCCCAGGTCGGTGCAGAAGTACTGTTCCTGAGGCTCGCCACCCATGCTACGGACATGCCGCCGCACCGAAGCGTCGAAGAAGGGCCCACGCATGAAGTCCGCGACAGTGTGACTGAGCTGGTATCGCTTCACGCAGAAATAGCGCTCCTCGGCATGATGCGGGAAGCACGGTCCCCTGCCCTTCTGGTCGGTGAAGACATGGAAGCTGAAGCTCACGTCCACATCGACAAGCACGCCGTGCACCCTCACCTTCACCGAGAACGGATCCAGATGGCGCAGGTCATATCGGAGATTACCCGCAACGAAAGTACCGTAGGACAACGTCTGCTGCCTTGAGCGCAATTCCAGCCAGTGCTCGAGACTAGCTGCGGGTCATCGCCGCCAGGTTTGACCTACCTATCAGATTCGGGGATTGCAGCGACGGGATAGACCCGTTCTGCACACCGCATGGAGATACTTCAATTTTCGATCATCGGATGCGTCCATGCGACTTCTCGCTGTGACCTATGGAACCGAAGGCGACACCCGGCCGCTGGTGATGTTGTGCCATGGGCTGCAGGCGGCTGGACATGAGGTAATGGTACTGGCCGAGGGTGGCACGCTGGGCAGCGCGCAGGCGCTGGGCGTTCCGCATGCGGCGCTCGAAGGCGACATCCATGACGAGGTGGTGGCGCTGGTGTCGCGGGGCAACGACATGGCAGCGGCATCGCGCGGGCTGGCGCGGATGGCGCGGCATGTGCCGGCATGGATGCGACAGGCCGACGCCGCCGCGGCCGGGTGCGACGCGGTGCTGACCGGCGGGCTTGCCGCCTTCGTGGGCATGACGGTGGCCGAGCACCACGGCATACCGGTGATCGGAACCGGCATGATTCCACTCACGCCCACGCGCGCATTCGCCTCGCCCTTCCTGCCACGGCTGCGCCTCCCCGGTGTGCTCAACAAACTCAGCTACGGGCTGGTCAACGAGGCCGTGTGGCGCACCTTCCGTCGCCCCATCAACGAAGCGCGGCGGGCGATGGGCATGAACGCTCGACGCACCCTGTGGCGTGACGTTCCGATGCTGTACGGGATCTCGCCGAGCCTGATGCCGCCGCCTGCCGACTGGCCGGCCAATCACCATGTGTGCGGGCAATGGCGTGCACCCGATGCGCCTTGGCAGCCGACACCGGAACTGCAGGCCTTTCTCGATGAAGGCCCGCCGCCCGTATACGTCGGCTTTGGAAGCATGACGGGATTTGATCGCAACACGGTGTTGCCGGCACTGCTGCAGGCGCTGGCACCGCGGCGCGTGCTGCTGTTCCCGGGCTGGGCAGGCCTTCCAGACGGTCCGCTGCCAACGAATGTGTTTGTCATCGGCCCTGCACCGCACGAAGCGCTGTTCCCCCGCTGTTCGCTGGTGATCCACCACGGCGGCAGCGGCACCACGCATTCGGCCTGCCGTGCGGGGGTGCCTTCATTGGTGATGCCGTTTGCGGCAGATCAGTTTTTCTGGGCGGCGCGATTGCGGGAGATCGGCGTAGCCGCCGAACCGCTGTCGCCGGAACGCCTGGACACCGGGACATTGGGGCGGGCGATTGCCGTTGCCGAGCATGCGGACACGCAGGCACGTGCAGCTGCATTGGGACGGGCCATGGCGACGGAGGATGGTGTAGCGAAGGCCGTCCGGCTTATCGAGCAGGGGCAACGCCCGACCAACGGTCGGGCGCTACCCGGGTAGCGCTACTGCCTGCGGTGCAGCCAGCGGTACAGCACCGGCAGCACCAACAGGGTGAGCAGCGTTGATGACACGATGCCGCCGATCACCACGGTGGCCAGCGGGCGCTGTACTTCGGCGCCAGCGCCGACGTTGAAGGCCATCGGCACGAAGCCGAGCGAGGCCACCAGGGCGGTCATCAGCACCGGACGCAGCCGGCCCAGCGCGCCTTCGCGTACCGCATCGGCCAGCGGCATGCCGTCCTCGCGCAGGCTGCGCACGAAGCTGATCATCACCAGGCCGTTGAGCACCGCGACGCCCGAAAGCGCGATGAAACCGACGCCTGCGGAGATGGAAAGCGGAATGCCACGGGCGGCCAATGCAAGCACGCCACCGGTGAGCGCCAGCGGTACACCGCTGAACACAATGGCCGCGTCCTTGACCGAGCCGAACGCCCAGAACAACAGCGCGAAGATCAGGATCAGGGTGACCGGCACCACGACCGCCAACCGCTGGCTGGCCGAGATCAGCTGCTCGAAGCTGCCGCCGTATTCGATCCAGTAGCCGCTGGGGACCTGCACATCACGGTTGACCGCCTGCTGCAGGTCACTGACGAAACTGCCGAGGTCGCGATCGCGCACGTTGGCGGTGACCACGATGCGGCGCTTGCCGTTTTCGCGGTTGATCTGGTTCGGCCCTTCGCTGTTGGCCAGCGTGGCCAGCTCGCGCAGCGGCACGGTGCGTGCGGTGCCGCTGGTCCAGCCGCCGGCCTGGCTGGATTCGTCGGCATCGCCTTCCAGTGCCGGGGCCAGCGATACCGGCAGGTCGGCCAGTGCGGCCGGGTCCTGGCGCAGCGTCTCGGGCAGGCGCACCACGATGTCGAAGCGGCGGTCGCCTTCGAACAGCTGCCCGGCCACCTGCCCGCCCACGGCGGTGGCCACGGTGGACTGCACCTGGCCCGGATTGAGCCCGTAGCCGGCCAGCGCACTGCGGTTGGGAGTGACGGTGAGCAGCGGCAGGCCGCTGGTTTCCTCCACGCGCACATCCGCCGCGCCAGGCACGCTGCCGGCCACGCGGGCGATGCGCCTGCCCACCTTCAGCAGGGTCTCCAGATCGTCGCCGAACAGCATGACCGCCACGTCGGCACGCACGCCGGAGATGAGCTCGTTGGTACGCATCTGGATCGGCTGGGTGAACTCGTAGTTGTTGCCGGGCAGCTGCTCCACCGCCGCTTCCAGTTCAGCCAGCAGCGCGGCGCGCGGTTTGCGCGGGTCCGGCCAGTCCTTGCGCGGTTTCATCATGATGTACGTGTCGGCCACCGAGGGCGGCATCGGGTCGGAGGCCACTTCCGGGGTGCCGATCTTGGAGAACACCTTGCTCACTTCCGGGAACTGGACCAGCCGGTTCTCGATCAGCGTCTGCATCTCGACCGACTGGGTCAGGCTGGTGCCGGGAATGCGCATGGCATGCATGGCCACGTCGCCTTCGTCCAGGTTGGGCACGAACTCGCTGCCCAGCCGGGTGGCAAGCAGGCCGCAGCCCACCACCAGCACCAGCGCGCCACCGACCATCCAGCGCCCGCGCCGCAGCGAGAAGGCCAGCAGCGGCTGGTAACGCCGGCGCACCCAGGCCATCACCCGGTTTTCCTTCTCCTGCACGCGGCCGCCCAGGAACAAGGCGATGGCGGCCGGCACGAAGGTCAGCGCCAACACCATCGCGCCGCTCAACGCGAGCACCACGGTAATGGCCATGGGATGGAACATTTTTCCTTCCACGCCTGACAACGCGAAGATCGGCAGGTATACGGCAGTGATGATGCCCAGCCCGAACAGGCTGGGGCGGATCACTTCGGCGGTGGCGCTGGCGGTTTCGGCAAAGCGCTCCTCACGGGTCATGTCGCGGCCGAGGGCATGCTGGCGCTCGCCGAAGCGGCGCAGGCAATTCTCGATGATGATCACCGCGCCATCGACGATCAGCCCGAAGTCCAGCGCGCCCAGGCTCATCAGGTTCGCTGATACGCCCCCGCGCGCCATGCCGGTGAGGGTGAACAGCATCGCCAGCGGAATCACCGCGGCGGTGATCAAAGCGGCGCGGAAATTGCCTAGCAGCAGGAACAGCACCACGATCACCAGCAGTGCGCCTTCCACCAGGTTCCTGGCCACGGTCTGGATGGTGCGGTCCACCAGGGTGGTGCGGTCGTAGCTGGCGGTGACGGTGACGCCGGCAGGCAGGCTGCGTTGCGCTTGTTCCAGCCGCGCTGCGGCGGCCTGGGCCACATCGCGGCTGTTGGCACCGATCAGCATCACCACGGTACCCATCACCACTTCATGGCCATTCTGGGTGGCCGCGCCGCTGCGCAGCTCGGGGCCTTCGGCGACCTCGGCGACGTCGTGCACGTGGATCGGCACGCCTTCGCGGCGTGCCAGCACGATGTTGCCGATCTCCTCCAGGTTGGCGACCTGGCCGGGAATACGCACCAGGAACTGCTGGCCGTTGCGCTCGATGTAGCCGGCACCGATGTTCTGGTTGTTGCTTTCCACGGCCTGGACCACGTCTTCCAGAGTGAACCCCAACGCACGCAGGCGGGCCGGATCGGGCGTGATGTGCACCTGGCGCTGGAAGCCACCAATGGTGTTGACCTCGGTCACGCCCGGCACGTTGCGCAGCTGTGGCCGGATCACCCAGTCCTGCAGGGTGCGCAGGTCGGTGGCGGTGTAGGCGCTGCCATCGGGTTTGCGCGCCGCCGGATCGGCGTCGATGGTGTACATGAAGATCTCGCCCAGCCCGGTGGAGATCGGCCCCAGCTGCGGGTCCAGCCCGGCCGGAATCTGCGATTTCACCTGCTGCAGGCGTTCGGCCACCTGTTGTCGCGCGAAGTAGATGTCGGTGCCATCTTCGAACACCACCGTCACCTGCGACAGCCCATAGCGCGACAGCGAGCGCGCCTGCTCCATCCGCGGCAACCCGGCCATCACCGTTTCCACCGGGTAGGTGATGCGCTGTTCGGCTTCAGGCGGTGAATAGCCCGGGGCGGCGGTGTTGATCTGCACCTGGACGTTGGTGATGTCCGGGGTGGCATCGATGGGCAGCTTGGTGAAGCTCCACGCGCCCACGGCGATCAACGCCAGGGTCAGGCTCATCATCAGCCAGCGATGGGCGATGGAGGCGGCAATGATGCGCTCAAGCATGGCGATGCCCTCCACGCCCGGGGATAATTGCGTGCTCAATGCTCATGCGACGCTCCCGCCTTGCCGATGTCGGCCTTTACCACGTAGCTCTGCTCGGTGACGACTTCATCGCCGAGGGTGAGGCCCTCCAGCACTTCCACCTGGTTGGCGTCGCGCGCGCCGAGGCGCACTGCACGGGCGGTGTAGGTCTCGCCGGTGCGTACGAACACCACGTCCTTGCCTTCCATCGTCTGCAGCGCGCTGAGCGGCACCACCTGCGCGGCGGGCCGTGTCGCGACCACGATGCGCGCCTTCACCGCAGCGCCCGGCCGCCACAGGCCGTCGTCATTGCGCAGCGTGGCGCGGGCCACGGTGCTCTGGCTGGCGGTGGCGGTGCCGGGCAACACGCGTTCCAGCGTGGTGGCCTGGGTGACCCCGTCGGTCATCCGCGACACCGTGACCGGTACGCCGGCAGTAATGTGCTGGGTGTCGTTGCCGAAGATGTGCAGGTCCACCCACAGCGTAGACAGGTCACCGATCTCGAACAGCGGCGTGCCCTCGCCTGCCACGCCGCCCACCTGCGCCTGGCGGGCCAGCACCACGCCGCTGATGGGAGCGCTGACCGTGTAGGTGGTCAGGCTGAGGTTGCTTTCGATGCTGGCCAGTACCTGGCCGGCCTTGATGGTGTCGCCCACGTTGGCGCGCAACGAGCGGATCGGGCCGGGGAACCGGGCCATCACCTGGGCCACGCGGCCGTCCACCGGGGTCAGCAGGCCCTGCACGTCGTGTTCGTCGGCGATGGTGCCGGCGGCGACCGGGGCAACACGGATGCCGGACTGTTCGGCCATCGCCGCGGGGATGGTGGTGCTGTCCGATGCGTCGTCGTGGTCCTCGCCCGCTTCGGTGTGGCCGGGTTCGCCGTGGCCGTCGTCCGGGCTGGCCGGTGCCGTGGGCGCTTCCTTGGCACAGCCGGCCAGTGCAAGCAGGCACAACAGGAGGGCGGCGATGCGCGCCGCGCGGGGGATGGAAAGGTTCATCGGCGGTCCTCCGTGGACACCGTCGCGGTAGCGGGAGCGGTGCTGGCGTGGGCAAGCAGACCCTGGCCGGTCAGCCGTTGCAGTTCGATGAGTGCGGTCTGCGCGGCGATGGCGGCATCGAGCTGGCGCTGCCGCGCCTCGATGCGCATGGCCTGCAGCTGCGCCCACTCCATGTAGCTGATGGCACCGGCACGCCAGGCCTTTTCGGCGGCGCTCTCGGCACGCCGCAGTTGCGGCAGTACATCGCTCGCCATGCGGGTGACTTCCAGCCGCGAGGTTTCATAGCGTCCGTGGGCTTCGGCCAGCGTGGTGTACAGCTGCAGCGCGCGCGCATCGCGTTCCACCCCGTTGAGGGCGAGCTCGGCTTCGGCTGCGCGGATCTCCGGACCGGCGCGGCGCATGCTCCCCAGTGGCACGCTGAAGCCGCCGACCAGCGCGGTATCGCCGCTGTCGCGGCTGTTGCGCACGCCGACCTGCCAGCTGATATCCGGCCGTGCCTGGGTGCGTGCCAGCTGCAGCTGGGCTTCGCGCACGCGGCGTTCGCCGGCCAGCACGGCCAGTTCCGGGGTGCGCTGCAGTTCGTCGGCGAGGATATCGAAGGGTTGCAGGGCAGGCAGCTGCAGCGGGTCGCCGCTGACCACGTCGAATCCGGGCTCGCGCTCACGCCACAGCGCCGACAGCGCGAGACGCGCGGCGCGGTCGGCCTGCATGGCGCGATCACGGTCCACTTCGGCCTGCGCCAACATCGCCTGCGCGGTCATCAGCACCGATTCGGGCGATGCGCCGGCCTGCAGGCGCATCCGGGCGGCGGCGACCGCGCGGCGACGCTGGTCGATATCGGTGTCGGCAATGGCAAGCTGCGCGCGGGCTTCGGCAATGGCGAGATAACGCTGGGCCACGGCGGCCATCAGGTCCAGCCGCGCGGTTTCGCGCTGCGGTGCCAACGCGTCGAGATTGGCCTGGGCCAGTACCCGGCGGGCATCCAGCTTGCCGCCGCGCTCCAGCACGCCGGCCAGGGTGACGGTCAGTTCGGCGGCGTCGAAGCCACGGCTGCCACCGGTGCCCAACGCATTTTCCAGCTCAACGCCGACGGTCAGTGGCGGCCCGAACGCGGCCGCCTCACGGCGCGCTTCCCAGACCGGGCGCTGGGCATCGGCCAAACGCAGGTCGGGGTGGTAACGGGCGACGCGGGCGATGGCCTCGTCCAGGGTCAACGGGGAGGCCGCCGCCGTTGCAACGGGCAATGCTGCTTCGGCGGAACGGGTAACAGGCGCGGTGCCCTGCGCATACGCGCACGGCACGAACGCAATGGCAGCCACGGCTGCCAGACGCATCCACATGGGAATCTCCAGAAAGCGGTTCAGAGGTGAAGCCGCGGCAAGGCGCCGCGTGGCATCACACCGCTATCGGGGGGCGCAGCAGGCTCTCGGGCGGCTGGGCCAGCAGCTGTGCGGTCAGGCCCACCGGTAAGGCATGCGCCGGTGCGGCCGGCAGCGACCAGGCCGACGCCGCCAGCGGCAGTACGCCGCCGTGACCATGGCAGTGACCGCAGTGGACCAGCGCATGCAGCAGGCGCTCGCTACCGTCTTCATCGGCGGTGTCCGCATCGTCGGCCGGCAGCCCGGCGCGCTCGGCCGACGCGCTGTGCGACGTCGCATGCGCAACGCCGACGATGTCGGTATGCGACAACGCATGCAGGTCACCCAGCGCCGACGCCAACGCGCCACCGGCCGTGCCGAGCAGCACCACCGCCAGCATCAGCAGGCGGAGCGGGAGCGACAGGCGATGGCGCAGGCGGGACATCATCGGCGCAGGGTAACGACGGCGGCGCCCGTTACACAATCGCAGCAGCGCCCGCGGTTCATGCGCAGCGGTGGCCTGGCAGCGGGACGGTCGCCACGAGTGCCTGCTGGCGCTGGCGCTCAAGCTGTGCCTGCGCGGCACTGCACGGCGCTGGCGTGTCCGGACGCGCGCGACCGTCGCCAGCCGGCACCTTGAGCAGGTAGTCACACTGCTGCCCGCCTCCGCTGCGCTGCGGGGTGGGCTCGGTGGTCCGGCCCGGGTCGCAACCGGCCTGGATCCGGTCGCTCCAGCTGGGACTGGCGTCTTCCACCCGCAGGCTCGGGGCACCCAGCCGTTCGGCGATGCCGGCAATGCCGTTGAAGGTGCCGGCATGCGCGCAGCCGACCAGTGCGACCCAGCGTTGCGCGCCGGTCTTCCCGATCTGTTGCTGCTGGTGGTGCACTTCGATCTGTTGCTGCTGGTCGTGCGCGATGCGGGTTGCGGCCACGTGGTTGAACACCTTGATGCGGATATCCGAGGCGGTGCCGGTGCTGTCGGTCACCGCTGCCTGCACGCCGTGCAGGTGGTGGCTGGTCATCAGGTCCAGCGCCACGATGCGCATACCCACCTTCAACGCCGCGTCGACCACGCCGCGGTAGGTGGCGTCGCTGACCGCATCGGTGCCGTGGCCTTCGTCCTGTGCCGCCAGGAAGCGGCCGAGTGCGCCGGTGCAGCTGCCGTCGCGATGCAGCTGGTCGAGGTCGGCCTGGTGGATATCGCCCTGCAGGCGTTCCAGATACAGGGTATCCACGCCCAGCCTGCGCATCAGGGCCATGTGCCCGATGAGCAGCCGCCTGCTGGCATGCCCGTGGACCTCACCCACCACCAGGCCTTTGGCGTTGCCCAGCAGCTGCCGCAGCACGTCTTCCTGGCGGCTGGCCGCGGCGAGATCCGGCCATGCCGACACGCAGGTGGATCGGTACGGGACACCCAGCACCTCGTCCAGCAGCTCGGCACGCTTGCAGAAGAAGTCATCGAGTGCGGCCCGGTGTGGCGAGTTCAGCGGCAACCGGTATTCGCCATGCAGCAGCTTGCGATGCCGTGGCTGCAGGGCGACCAGCGCCTGGCCATGGTCAGGCGCGAGCGAAAAGCGCTGCAGGGGGTCGGCGGCTGTCGGGCGCTGGCAGACGACGCCGTCGTACACGCAGGCATTGCGCGCCTGCGCGGGCGGGCTGTCGGGAAGATTGCGCAGCGAGAGCAGCGCAGGGGCCTCGTGACGGCGCTGTACGCGCTCGGAGGCCGGGGTGAACAGGCGGTGTTTCAGTGCGGACAGGGCATCCAGCATGGTCAGGCTCCTAGGGGGATAGCGCGCGCCCGAGGGCGCGCGTGCCCAGCCTAATCATCCGGCTCTATTTCAATGCGACGCACTAAGCAGTTTCAACAGCGCGCGGACGCCCGTATGCCGATGCGTGCGCCAGCGCACATCGGCAACGGCCATTGCCGTCATCAGGGCGCTTTGCGTGCCGCGATGTACGCGCGGATCTGCGCATCGAGCACCGGCAGCGGCACCGAGCCCTGGCTGAGCACGGCGTCGTGGAACCCCTTCACGTCAAAGCGGTCGCCCAGGGCTTTCTCGGCCTCGCCGCGCAGGCGCACGATGGCGATCTCGCCCAGCTTGTAGCTCAGTGCCTGGCCTGGCCACGAAATGTAGCGGTCCACCTCGGTGGTCACTTCGTGCTCGCTCAGCGCGGTGTGGTCGCGCAGGTAGGCCAGCGCCTGGTCGCGGGTCCAGCCCTTGTGGTGGACGCCGGTGTCGATCACCAGCCGCGCGGCACGCCACATTTCATAGGTCAGGCGGCCGAAATCCTCGTACGGCGTTTCGTAGATGCCCATCTCCACGCCGAGCTTCTCGCTGTACAGGCCCCAGCCTTCGCCGTAGGCGGAAATGTAGGCGTTGCGGCGGAACTCGGGCTGTTCGCCCTGTTCGGCGGCCAGCGCCCCCTGCAGCGCGTGGCCGGGATCGGATTCGTGCAGGGTCAGGGCCGGCAGGTTGTACAGCGGGCGCGCCGGCAGGTTGTAGGTGTTCACCCAATAGGTGCCCATGCCGCCACGGCCGGCGGTCCAGAACGGGGCGATGTCCGGCGGCACCGGCACGATGGTGAAGCGCGCGCGCGGCAGGGTCATGTACTTGCCGATCACGCCATCCACACGCTTGGAGATCCACGCCGCGCGGTGCAGCAGTTCATCCGGGGTCTTGGCGTAGAACTGCGGGTCGGTGCGCAGGAAGGCCAGGAAGTCGGCGAAGCTGCCCTTGAACTTGACCTCCTTGATGACCTCGTTCATTTCCTTCTGGATGCGCGCCACTTCCTTCAGGCCGATCTCGTGGATCTGCTGCGGGGTGAGGTCCAGCGTGGTGTATTCGTGGATCTGCTGCTGGTAGTACGCCTTGCCGTCCGGCAATGCTTCGGCCGCCAGGGTAGTGCGCGCCTGCGGCACGTACTCGCCGACGAAGAAGGTGCGCAGCTTGACGAACGCCGGCACGACGCTGGCGCTGATCGCCTGGCGGGCCTGCGCCTGCAGCGCGGCCTGCTCGGCGGCGGGAATGCTGGCCGGCAGCTTCTTGAACGGCGCGTACAGCGGCGACTGGGTCGGGTCCTTCAGTTCGGCCACGGTGGCGATCGAGACTTCACGGCCGTCGAGCACCGCGCGCGGCACGCTGAAGCCGCGCTTCAGGCCGGCGCGCATGTTGTCGGTCTGCTGGTCGAAGTAGCGCGGCACATCATTGAGGCGCGCGATGTAATTGCGGTAATCCTGGGCGGTCTTCATCTCGCGACGCGCCATGAACGACAGGTTGGACCAGAACGACGAGTCCGAATTGAAGGGCATCTCATAGCCGCGCAGACGCACGTCGGCGGCGAGGTTGAACACCTGGTCGCGATAGATCGCGTAGTTGACCTGGTTGGCAGGCGACAGCGCCTTGGCATCGAGCGTGTCGAGCTTGGCCAGCACGTCGTCCCACACCACCAGGCGCGCCTGCTGCGCTGCGGGACCCACGTCGGGCATGCGGGTGGCCGTGGCCGGGGCGTCGCTGTCTTCGCTGGCTTCACCGCCGCCGGTCTGGCGCCAGGCCCATTCCTTCTCGTAGATCGCACGGAACGCGGCATCGGCGGGCGATTCGGTGGCCAGGCTGGCCGGCGCGGCGGCGTCAGCCGGCGGCGGGGCTGCCAGCGCAGCGTGGGCAGGGAGGGCCAGGGCGAGCAGCAACGCAGCAACGAGCGGTGGATTCACGAGCAGGGGTTCCCGGGTGACGGCAAACCCCGATCATGGCATCCCGCCCCAGCGCGCGCATGGATCAAAGGTCCTGCCCGCGAAGCGGGCAGGACCGGGGATCGGCCAACGGCCGAGACCCTCGCGCCGAAGGCGCGGTAGCTACCGACCGTTGGTCGGTAGACAACAACAGCGGGCAGGACCGGGGATCGGCCAACGGCCGAGACCCTCGCGCCGAAGGCGCGGGTAGCGCCGACTGTCAGTCGGCTGCTCTTGATCTTGATGTTGTTCTTGATTCCCGCGAAGAGCAGCCGACTGACAGTCGGCGCTACCGGGCGCAAGGTAACCGCTGGGTACGGCCGTACCGGGTAGGCGCCGGGTACGGGCCATACCGGGCGGGCGCCGGGTATCGGCCGGGTACGGGCCGTACCGGGCGGGCGCCGGGTATCGGCCGGGTACGGGCCGTACCGGGCGGGCGCCGGGTATCGGCCGGGTACGGGCCGTACCGGGTAGGCGCCGGGTATCGGCCGGGTACGGGCCGTTACCCGCGAGGTTGGCAGCCCTCAGTGTTCGGCTTTATCCCGCTTCCACCCGCGGTGCTGGATGTCCAGCTTCAGGCTGTACAACGCGGTGAATGCCGGGAACAGGTTCTGCAGCACGCCCACCGAGTCCTGCTTGGCCGAAAACAGGAAGTAGCTCAGCGTCATCAGGCTGCCCACCACGCTCATGTACCAGAACAGGCGCGGGATCACCGGCTTGCCGGCACGGCGCGAGGCCACGAACTGGACCAGCCAGCGACCGCCGAACATCAGCGCGCCGGTGTAGCCGATCAGCTTCCAGCCGGTCACGTGCAACCCGGTCCAGAACAGCCAGCTCAGCGGTTGGTCCAGCCAGTGCAGTTCCATCACCGTTCCTCCACGGCCGTGCGCTTGCTGCGGGTGATCAGCCAGGCCACCCCGCGCAGGTCGCGGATGCCCACCAAGGCGCGGCCCAGGTTGTTGTACTTGGACACCCCGGCGGTCCGGTGCCGGTGGTTGACCGGTACGCTCACCGTCTTCCAGCCCGCCCGCTGCATCAACGCGGGCAGGTACCGGTGCATGTGGTCGAAGTACGGCAGGTCCAGGAACGCGGCGCGTTCGAACAACTTGATGCCGCAGCCGGTGTCGGGGGTGTCGTCGCGCAGCATGCGCGCCCGGATCGCGTTGGCCCATTTGCTGGCCCAGCGCTTGCTGCCGCTGTCCTGGCGGTTGACCCGCCAGCCGGCGAACAGCTTGACCTCGGCCGCCGCCGCGCTGCGCGCGGCCAGCAGTTTCGGAATGTCGGCCGGGTCGTTCTGGCCGTCGCCGTCGAGGGTGGCGATCCACGGCGCACGCGCATGTTTCACACCGTTACGCACCGCCGTGCTCTGCCCGCTCTGGCTGGCATGGTGCAGCACCCGCAGTTCGGGGGTGCTCGATTTCAGCGAGGCCAGCACAGCCAGGGTGTCGTCCCGCGAATGGTCGTCGACGTAGACGATCTCGAAGTCGAGCTGGCCGCGCAACGCCGCGGTGATCTCCTCGATCAGGGGCTGGACGTTGTCGCGCTCATTGAATACCGGAACGACGACCGACAACTGGAGTGGGCTCATGATCGGGCTCTGCGAGGGGCCAGGAGTGAAAACGACCGCGCATTTTCCGTGATCAAGGTTATCCGAAGATGAACCTGCCGGCGTACGTCAGGCGCGGGTCCCGAAATAATCGCGGCACCAGTCCACCACCGGGGGCAGGCCGCGCTCGATCGGCGTGGCCGGCTCATAGCCGAATGCGTCACGCGCGCGCCGGGTATCGGCCATGGTGCGGACCATGTCGCCCGGCTGCATCGGCTTGTACACCTTGTGGGCCGGTCGCCCGGCCGCCGCCTCGATGACGCCGATGAAGTGTTCCAGTTCGATCGGGGTGTGGTTGCCCAGGTTGAAGACACGATGCGGAACGCCCTCGCCGGACGGATGCGCCAGCGCGCCGAGGATACCGGCGACGATGTCGGAAACATGTGTGAAGTCGCGCTGCATCTTTCCGTCGTTGAACACCTCGATTGGACGCCCGGCCAGCACCGCGCGCGAGAACAGCAGCGGTGCCATGTCCGGGCGTCCCCACGGGCCGTATACGGTGAAGAAGCGCAGGCCGGTGGCATGCAGGCCATACAGCTGGGCGTAGGTGTAGGCCATCAGCTCGTTGGCGGCCTTGGTGGCGGCGTACAGCGAACGCGGCTGGTCGATACGCTGGTCTTCGGAGAACGGCGGGGTGGCCGAATCGCCGTACACCGAGCTGCTGGAGGCATACACCAGGTGGGCCACGCCGCGGTGGCGGCACAGCTCCAGCATGTTGACGAACCCGGTGAGGTTGCTGTCCACGTAGGCGTATGGATTTTCCAGCGAGTAGCGCACGCCGGCCTGGGCGGCCAGATGCACCACCCGGGTGGGCTGCACCTGGTCGAACAACGCGGCCAGGCCGTCGCGGTCGGTGAGGTCGAGCACGCGGATGTCGGCGTCCGGGCACAGCGCGGCCACGCGGTCGCGCTTGATCTGCGGGTCGTAGTAGTCGTTGTAGTTGTCCAGCCCGACCACGCGGTGCCCGGCATCGAGCAGGGCACGCACGGTGTTGGCACCGATGAAGCCTGCCGCGCCGGTGACAAGGACGGTCATGGCCTCAGCCCTTGCGGACGCGCAGCTTTTCGAGCACGCCGTCGAGCGTGTCCAGGTCGGTGTAGTGGATGATCAGTTTGCCCTTGCCACCGCGGCCATGGTTGATCGCCACGCGCGCGCCCAGCGATTCGGACAGCTCGGTTTCCAGCGAGGCGATGTCCGCCTGCGGGGCGCTGGCACTGGGCTTGCGGCGCAGGTTGGCGGGGACCTTGCCGGCCGCGAACTGCTGCGCGCGGTGTTCCACTTCACGCACCGACCAGCCCTGGTCGGCCGCTTCCTGGGCCAGCTTGCTGGCCAGTTCCGGGGCCAGGGTCAGCAGCGCACGGGCATGGCCCATTTCCAGCCGGCGGGTTTCCAGCAGCAGGCGGATCGCCACCGGCAGCTCCAGCAGGCGCAGCAGGTTGGACACCGCCGCGCGCGAACGGCCGACGGCCTGCGCGGCTTCGGCATGGGTCAGCGCGAATTCGCTGATCAGCCGCTGCAGCGCTTCGGCTTCTTCCAGCGGGTTGAGGTCTTCGCGCTGGATGTTTTCGATCAGCGCCATCGCGATGACGGTGCGGTCTTCCAGCTCGCGCACCACCACCGGCACTTCGTCCAACCCGGCCAGCTGCGAGGCGCGCCAGCGGCGTTCGCCGGCCACGATCTCGAAGCTGTCCTGGCCCAGCTGGCGGACCAGGATCGGCTGGATCACGCCCTGCGCCTTGATCGACTCGGCCAGCTCGGCGAGCTTGGTCTCGTCCATGTCGCGGCGCGGCTGGTACCTGCCCGGCTGCAGGTGCTGGACCGGCAGCTTGCGCAGTACTTCACCCGGCAGCGGTTCGACCACGGCCGCGGCCTGCACCTGTGTCACCGCGCCCTTGGGCCCCAGCAGCGCATCGAGGCCACGGCCGAGGCCGCGTTTCTTGCCGGGGGCGGGCTTGGTGCTCATCAGGCGGTCTCCATGGCCTTGCCGGCCGTGTTGCGTTGGTGGTGGCGGCGGATGATCTCGCCGGCCAGGCCGAGGTAGGCGACGCCGCCGCGCGAGGCGCGGTCGTAACCGACGATGCTCTGGCCGTGGCTGGGCGCTTCGGCCAGGCGGACGTTGCGCGGCACGATGGTGCGGAACACGCGGTCGCCGAAGTGCTCGGTCAGTTCGGCCGACACCGCATTGGCCAGGTTGTTGCGTACGTCGAACATGGTGCGCAGCACGCCCTCGATCTCCAGGCTGGGATTGAGGTTGGCGCGCAGTGCGTCGATGGTTTCCACCAGCGCGCTCAGCCCTTCCAGCGCGTAGTACTCGCACTGCATCGGGACGATCACCGAATCGGCGGCGGCGAGCGCGTTGAGGGTCAGCAGCGACAGCGCCGGGGGGCAGTCGATCAGGATGAAGTCGTACTCCTCCTGGATCGGCGCCAGCGCGCGCTTGAGGCGCTGTTCGCGCTCGCCCTGGTCCATCAGCTGGATCTCGGCGGCGGTCAGGTCGATGTTGCCCGGCAACAGGTCGAAACCTTCCGGCGTGGTCACCCGGATGTCCGCCGCGCTGCTTTCGCCCAGCAGCAGGTCGCAGGTGGACGCGGCCACTTCGCGCTTGTCCACGCCGCTGCCCATGGTCGCATTGCCCTGGGAATCGAGGTCGACCAGCAGCACGCGCTTGGGCGCAGCAGCCAGGGCGGCGGCCAGATTGACGGCAGTCGTGGTCTTGCCGACGCCACCTTTCTGGTTGGCGATGGCGATGATGCGAGCCATGCGGGTGAGCCTCATCGGCAGGGAGTGGGACTGGGCATTATGCGGTCAGCGGCCGTGTCATGCACTGTGAGATGCGCGCAGGGTCCCCTCATGGGCCGGCCACCACGACCAGGTGACGCTCGCCGGTGAGGCCGGGGACCTGCAGCGGCAGCACCTGTTCCACCTGCCAACCGGCCGGCAGCTGGGCGATCTCGTCATGCGGGTACACCCCCTTCATGGCCAGCAGCTTGCCGCCGGGTCGCAGCAGGTGGCCGCCGACGGCGATGATGCCGGCCAGGGTGTCCATCGCCCGTGCGGTAAGGTGGTCGTAGGCGCCCGGTTCGGCCAGCGCCTCGGCCCGCGATTCGGCCACCCGTGCATTGGCCAGGCCCAGCTGGCGTACCGCTTCGCGCATGAAGCGGGCTTTCTTGCCATTGCTCTCCACCAGGGTCACCTGCAGCTGCGGGCGGGCGATCGCCAGCGGGATGCCGGGCAGCCCGGGGCCGGTGCCGAGGTCGGCCAGGGTGCCCTGCGCCAGGAACGGCTGCATGGCCAGCGAATCAAGCAGGTGGCGGGTCACCATCTCCAGCGGGTCGCGGATCGCGGTGAGGTTGTAGGTGCCGTTCCAGCGGTGCAGCAGGGTCAGGTAGGCCAGCAGCGGCGGCGCGAGGGCGGCATCCAGGCCCATGGCGGCCAGGCCCTTTTCAAGTGCGGCGGCGACGGCCGGCGGAAGCGTATGTTCGGTCATGCGCCCATTATTGCAGGGTGGCGCCGCTGGCATTGCGCGAATCCGGTGCGATCAGAGCGCGTGCCAGGCCAGCGCGGCACGGAAATCGGCAGCGGCCTGCCATTCGTGCAGGTGCCAGCGTTCGGCCGGGCCGAGCTCGGGGTCGGACCACGCCAGGTGCAGGGCGCCATCGTCGCCCGGGGCCAGCTGCAGGCGATGCAGGCCGAACGAAATGCCCTGCCCCTGCGCCTTCAGGATTGCTTCCTTGGCACACCACACGCGGAAGAACCAATGCTGGCGGGCGGTGTCGTCCAGCCCGAGCAGCCAGGCGACCTCGGCCGGGTGGAAGAAGCGCTCGATGATCTCGGCCATGCGGGGACGCGGGCGCAGCGGTTCCAGGTCCACGCCCAGCCGCACCCCCTCACCCCATCCCACCAGCAGCAGGCCGTGGCTGTGGCTCCAGCCGGTCCCGATATGGGCCAGCGGGCCGTGCAGTTCGGGGCGGCCGCGCCGATCGCGCTGCAGCGGCAGGGTCTCGGGGCGACCGCCCAGCTGTTCGGCCAGCAGTACCCGGGCCTGCGGCTCGCCGCGGGTGCCGGGCACGTGCGGCAACCGCCAGACAGTGACCGGGCCGAACCGCCAAGGGCCGTCACGCGTGGCAGGCAGGCTCACGCGAACACCGCGGCAAGGCCAGTACACGGCGGTTTCACGGAAGTTGCCGTCAACTGGCCCCGTCTTAACCGCACAGAGAGAGTCAACATCATGGGCATCATCATCTGGTTGATCGTAGGCGGTATCGTGGGCTGGCTGGCCAGCATCATCATGCGCCGCGACGCGCAGCAGGGCATCATCCTCAACATCGTGGTCGGCATCGTCGGCGCCCTGATCGCCGGGTTCCTGTTCGGCGGCAACATCAACGATGGCATCACGGTGATGTCGTTCCTGTATTCGCTGATCGGCGCGGTCATCCTGCTGGCGATCGTGAACCTCTTCACCCGCCGAAGCGTTCGATGACCTGACAGGGTTTGTAACGACCTGTCACCAGGGTAGGTAACGACCGTTGGTCGTTACACCTTTCCAGCAAGGCCCGGCACCCGCCGGGCCTTGTTCGTTTCACCCCAGCTGGACCCAGGCCGGGGCGTGGTCGCTGGGCCGGTCCCAGGTGCGCGGTTCGCGGTCGATGCCCGACGCCAGCGCACGCGCCTTGAGCGCATCGGAGACCAGGGTCAGGTCGATGCGCAGGCCCAGGTCGCGGCGGAAACCGGCGGCGCGGTAGTCCCACCAGCTGAACACGCCCGCGTCCTCGCTGTGCAGGCGGAAGGCGTCGTGCAGGCCGAGCTGCAGCAGCTTGTTGAGCGCGCCGCGCTCGGCGGTGGAGGTCAGGATGTGGTTCTCGTTCCAGACCAACGGGTCGTGCACATCGCGCGCGTCCGGGGCGATGTTGAAGTCGCCCAGCACCACCAGTTCGGGGTACTTCTGCAGCTCCGCCGCCACCCAGGCCTGTACCGCCTCTAGCCAGCGCAGCTTGTAGGCATACTTGTCGGTGCCCACGTCCTGGCCGTTGACCACGTACAGGTTGATGATGCGCACGCCGTTGACGGTGCCGGCAATGACCCGCTTCTGTTCGTCCTCGAAGCCGGGAATGCCGATCTGCACGTCCTGGGCCGGCTCGCGCGACAACAGCGCCACGCCGTTGTAGGTCTTCTGGCCGGCGAACACGCTGCGGTAGCCCAGCCCGGCCAGGACGGCGTCGGGGAACTTGTGGTCCTCCATCTTGGTTTCCTGGATGCCGACCACGTCCGGCGCGAACGCGGTGAGCCACTGTTCCAGGTGCGGCAGGCGCACATTGAGGGAGTTGACGTTCCAGGAGGCGATTTTCATGGGCGCATTGTAGCGGGTTGGCGGTTCCGTACCGACCAACGGTCGGTACCTACCGGTCGAACGCGCGAGCCTCGGCTGCGGCGCATGCAGAACGGTGCTGCTCCTCCGGTAGGTACCGACCGTTGGTCGGTACCCCCATCAGCGCAGAATCACCCTGAGCAGACCGGCAATGCGTGAATACGGCGGTTTGAGCATATCGCTCGCCGCCCACCGCGACTGCCACAGGATCGGCAGCTGCTTGCTCATCGCATCGAACCCGGCACGCCCGTGGTAGGCGCCCATCCCGCTGGGGCCGACGCCGCCGAACGGCAGGCCGTTGATGGCGAAATGCAGCAGGGTGTCGTTGACGGTGACACCGCCGGCCACGATCTGGCCGAGCACGCGCTCCACCACGTGCCGCTGTTCGCTGAAAACGTACAGCGCCAGCGGCCGGTCGCGGCCCTGCACTGATTCCAGTGCAGCCTCCAGGTCGGGGTAAGCGCACACCGGCAGGATCGGGCCGAAGATTTCGTCCTGCATCAGGTCCAGATCGGCCGGCGGATCGAGCACGATGGTGGGCACGATCAGCCGCTCGCGGCGCGCTCGCTCGGGATCGATGCTGGCCAGTTCGATCACCGGCACGCCGCGTTCGCGCGCCTGGGCCAGGTAGCCGAGCAGGCGCTGGTGCTGGCCTTCATTGATGATGCGGGTGTAATCGTCGGTGGTGCTGAAATCGCCGTAGCGCGCGCGCACCTGGGATTGCAGCTGCTGCACCAGCTCGCGCTGGCGGCGGCTGTCGACCAGCACATAATCCGGCGCGATGCAGGTCTGGCCGGCGTTGAACCACTTGCCGGTGGCCAGCCGCGCGGCGGCCTTGTCCAGCGGGTAGTCGCTGCACACGATCGCCGGTGACTTGCCGCCCAGTTCCAGGGTGAGCGGGATCAGGTGCTGCGCGGCGGCGGCCATGACCTTGCGGCCCACCGCCGTGGAGCCGGTGAACACCAGGTGGTCCAGCGGCGAGCCGGCGAGCGACGAGGCCACCGCGGCATCGCCCTGCACCACCGCAACCCGGTTGGCAGGGAACACCTCCGCCAGCAGGTCGTGCAGGAAGGCGCTGGTGCGCGGGGTGTGCTCGGAGGGTTTCAGGATGACGTGATTGCCGGCGGCAATCGCGGTCGCCAATGGAATCAGCGCCAGGTTCACCGGGTAATTCCACGGCGAGATCACCCCGACCACGCCCAGCGGCACTGCGCGGGTCTGCGCCCGCGCCGGCCAGAACCGCCAGCCGACCCCGACCCTGTGCGGGCGCATCCAGCCACGCAGGTGCCGCAGCAGGTGGTCGATCTCGTTGAGCACGGTCATGCCGTCAGCGATCAGGGACTCGTGGGTGGAGCGGTGGCCGAAATCGGCGGCGATGGCCTCGGCCATCTGCGGCAGGCGCTCCTTCAGCGCGGCGCGCAGGCGCTGCAGGTCGCTGCGGCGCTGTTCCAGTGACGGGCGGTTGGCCTGCCAGGCGTGGCGCAGGGCATGCAGAATGGCCGGGAGGGCGGCAGTGTCGGTGTTGGGGTGGTCCATGGCCGGAATATAGCAATGGTTATGACTGGCACCGCGAGGACACGCATGGCGTGTCCTCGCGGACCCAAACGAAAAAGGGCCGTGGCAATGCCACGGCCCTTCTGGTTCACGCCATCACCCCGTTACTTGGTGATGTCCACACCCTTGGTTTCATGCAGGAACAGGCCGCCGACCACGACCGTCATCAGCGCGATGATGATCGGGTACCACAGGCCGTAGTACAGGTTGCCGGTGCCGGCCACCAGCGCGAACGAGATCGCCGGCAGGAAGCCACCGAACCAGCCGTTGCCGATGTGGTACGGCAGCGACATCGAGGTGTAGCGGATGCGGGTCGGGAACAGTTCGACCAGGTAGGCGGCGATCGGGCCGTAGACCATGGTCACGTACAGCACCAGGATCCACAGCATGAGCACGGTGCCGGCAATGTTGATGCGCGCGTTGTCGGCCTTGGCCGGATAGCCCGCCTCGGTCAGCGCGGCCTTGAGTTCGCCGCCGAAGGCATCGCCCTTGGCCTTCAGCTCATCCTTGGTCAGGCCCGCGGCCTCGAACGAGGTCACCTGGCTGTTGCCCACGCTCACCAACGCCAGCGAACCGGCGGCGGCAGGCTGCACGTCGTACGGCACACCGGCCTTGGTCAGCGCGGCGGTGGCCACGTCGCAGGAGCTGGTGAACTTGCGCAGGCCGACCGGATCGAACTGGAACGAGCAGGTGTTCGGGTCGGCGATGACCAGGGCCGGCGAGTTGCTGCGGGCTTCTTCAATGGCCGGATTGGCGAAGTGGGTCAGGCCCTTGAACACCGGGATGTAGGTCACCGCAGCCAGCAGGCAGCCGGCCAGGATGATCTTCTTGCGGCCGATCCGGTCCGAAAGCCAGCCGAAGAAGATGAAGAACGGCGTGCCCAGGGCGAGTGCACCCGCGATCAGCAGGTAGGAGGTGGTGGCGTCGACCTTGAGCATGCTGCTCAGGAAGAACAGGGCGTAGAACTGGCCGCCGTACCACACCACGGCCTGGCCGGCCGCGGCACCCAGCAGCACCAGCAGCATCAGCTTGAGGTTGCCGCCCTTGAGGCTGTCACGGAACGGGGTCTTGGAGCCCTTGCCTTCGGCCTTCATCTGCTGGAACAGCGGCGACTCGCTCAGCTGCAGGCGGATCCACACCGAAATGCCGAGCAGGATGATCGACACCAGGAACGGAATGCGCCAGCCCCAGGCTTCGAATGCTTCATTGCCCAGCGTGTAGCGGCAGGCCAGGATGATCAGCAGCGACAGGAACAGGCCGAGCGTGGCGGTGCACTGGATGAAGCTGGTGTACAGGCCGCGCTTGTCGGCCGGCGCATGCTCGGCCACGTAGGTGGCTGCGCCACCGTACTCGCCGCCCATCGCCAGGCCCTGGGCCAGGCGCAGGACGATCAGGATCACCGGTGCGGCGAAGCCGATCGAGGCGTAATTGGGCAGCACGCCGACCAGGAAGGTCGAGATGCCCATGATCAGGATCGTGACCAGGAAGGTGTACTTGCGACCGATGCGGTCGCCGAGGCTGCCGAAGAACGCCGCGCCGAACGGACGCACGAAGAAGCCGGCGGCGAAGGCCAGCAGGGCGAAGATCATGCCCGTGGTTTCGTTGACCCCGCTGAAGAACTGCTTGGCGATGATCGCCGCCAGCGAGCCATACAGGAAGAAGTCATACCATTCGAACACGGTGCCCAGGCTGGACGCGAAGATGACCTTCTTGTGGCCTTTGGTAAGTTCTGCTTTTGCAGGTACGGGTGTGGTGGACATAAGACGCTTCCCCTCCGAAGCAATCATTGGTGGCAGGTGCCGACAATGCGTCGGCACCCATGCTTAAAAACTGTACTTCGTGGTGAACTGCACGCGGTTGATGTCGCCCTTGCGGCCATCTTCGATCTCGCGCACGCCGTACATGTACTCCGCACCGATATCGACCTTGGGCATCGGTGTGTAGAAGATGTTGCCGCGGATGCTCTGCACGCTCTTGGTGACCAGTGGCCCCAGCACGCTGTCGTTGTCGTAATCGCTGCGCGCGTAGATCAGGTTGGTGCGCAGCTTCGGGGTGAAGGCGTGGCGCCAGCCGACATAGCCGGCCAGCACGCCGGTGGGGTTGAGTTCGTCGCGGGCCACGTCATAGGCCGTATCGGCAGTGACGCCCAGGCCCACGTAACGCGCGATGCCTTCGCCGCCGCTGATCTGGTAGTGCAGCTGGTCGCTGCCGCCCATGACCCATTTGCCGCCCAGGGTCAGGCCGCCGCCGATCTTGTCGGCGTCGGCGCCGGTGGCCTGGTTGTCGACCTTCAGCTGGCGCACGATACCGCCGACGCCGAAGGTGCCCCAATCGCCCTTCCAGCCGTAACGCAGGGTCAGGTCGGGCAGCGAGCCGCGGTCGCTGTTGCTGGCCGTGTTGGTCCACGCGCCGGTGACCGGGTTGCGGGTACCGGTGAGCACGGTGGTTTCCGGGTTTTCCAGCGCGACGCTGAAGCCCCCGTTGGTGTAGCGGATCTGGGTCTGGCGGACGAACAGCACGCCGTCGGTGGGACCGACGAAGTCGGCCGCTTCCGGCAGCGAGGCGGCGTCCATGAAGTTCGACCAGGTCTGGCCGGCCATCCAGTTGTTCCAGTACATGTACGCGTGGCGCAGGGTCACGCCATAGGTATTGGTTGCGGTCTGGTTGCCCAGCGAGTTGCCGAAGAAGTCCATCTCGAAGAACGCACCGGCCTTGTTGCCCTTGTCCGACACGTTGTCGATGCCCAGGTTGAAGCGCGAGAACTTGGCGTGGGCGTTGAAGTCCACGTCCGAACGCTCGCCGCTGCCGCCGGCACCGGCCACCGGGGTCTGGCCCGGCAGGTACAGCGCGCGGCCGGTGGCATCGTCGGCCAGCTGGCCGTCGCCGGTCTGGGTGGCCAGGAAGTCAGCCTTGATGAAACCGCCGATCTTGACCGTGGTACCCGGCGCGGCGCCTGGGGTGATGGTGGTGACCTGGATCGGCTGCTTGCCGGCCGGCACCGCCGCCACCGCAGGCTGCTGGGCCTGCACCGACTTCACCGCAGTGACGTCGGTCTGGGCCTGGCTGATCTGGGTCTGTTGCTGCTGGGTGGTGGACAGCAGCAGCTGCACCTGGCGCTCCAGCTCGGCAACGCGCGCCTCCAGCTGCCTCTCTTTGGCGGTTTCGGCAAACGCCATGCCTGGCGCCACCAGGGCGACCAACAGGCAGGTCGCCAACGGCTTGCGCATGGTCTTCAACATACGGGTACTCATGTTGCCCTCTCTCCCGGGTGGCAAAGTGATCGCCGCGTGTGGGGTGCACGGTCGAGCCGAGCGTGCGGCCGGTTGACGCACCCGGGCTATTGGCAATTGGTAGTAGGCGCCCAAGGGGCGACTACCTGGACGCCGAAGGCGGACAGCAGATGCCGCAGGCAGCTGGGTGGGTACCGACCGTTGGTCGGTACGCCTTATGCCCCGCCGGGGCGGATACCTGGACGCCGAAGGCGGACAGCAGATGCCGCAGGCAGCTGGGTAGGTACCGACCGTTGGTCGGTACGCTTTTACGACCATGGTCTAACCATTCCCTTACCTCGCGACGCAGTGGATGCGGCAAACTGGGCAGGAACAATCGCGGGTTATGCTGCGATCGCACAACCCAGTCCTAGTGCAAGTGAGGGTGCCATGGCCGATCTTTACCCCGTCAAGGCGGACGTTGCCGCGAAGGCGCGCATTGACAAGAACACTTACCAGCAGCTCTACCGCGCATCGGTGGACACTCCCGATGCGTTCTGGGGCGAGGCGGCCGAGCGGCTGCACTGGTTCAAGAAGCCGACCGTGATCCGCAACGTCAGTTACCAGCTCGACGATTTCCGGATCAAGTGGTTCGAAGACGGCGAGCTCAACGCCAGCGTGAACTGCCTGGACCGCCAGCTGGACAAGCGCGGCGACAAGGTCGCGCTGCTGTTCGAACCGGACAGCCCGGATGCGCCGTCGCAGGGTGTGACCTACCGCGAGCTGTACGAGCGCACCTGCCGCCTCGGCAACGCGCTGCGCAACCTGGGCGTCAAGAAGGGCGACCGGGTCACCATCTACCTGCCGATGATCGTCGACGCCGCCGTGGCCATGCTGGCCTGCGCACGTCTCGGTGCGATCCACTCGGTGGTGTTCGGTGGCTTTGCGCCGAACTCGATCGCCGACCGCGTGATCGACTGCGGCAGCAAGCTGATCATCACCGCCGACGAAGGCCTGCGCGGTGGCCGCAGGATTCCGCTGAAGGCCAACGTGGATGCCGCGCTGAAGCTGCCCGGCACCACCACGGTGGAAACCGTGCTGGTGGTGCGCCACACCGGCGGCGCGGTCGACATGCAGGCCCCGCGCGACCGCTGGTTCCACGACGTGGTGGACCCGCAGCCGGCACAGTGCGAACCGGAGCGGATGAACGCCGAAGATCCGCTGTTCATCCTCTACACCTCCGGGTCCACCGGCAAGCCCAAGGGCGTGCTGCACACCACCGGCGGCTACCTGCTGTACGCGGCCTACACCCATGAAGCGGTGTTCGACCTGCGCGAGGACGACATCTACTGGTGCACCGCCGATGTCGGCTGGGTCACCGGTCACAGCTACATCGTGTATGGGCCGCTGGCCAACGGCGCTACCTCTGTGATGTTCGAAGGCGTACCGAACTACCCGGACACGTCCCGCTTCTGGCAGGTGATCGACAAGCACCAGGTCAGCATCTTCTACACCGCGCCGACCGCGATCCGCGCGTTGATGCGCGAGGGCGATGCCCCGGTCAAGCGGACCTCGCGCGCCTCGCTGCGCCTGCTCGGCAGCGTCGGCGAGCCGATCAATCCCGAAGCCTGGCGCTGGTACTACGAGGTGGTCGGCGACAGCCGATGCCCGATCGTGGACACCTGGTGGCAGACCGAAACCGGCGGCATCCTGATTTCGCCGCTGCCCGGTGCCACCGACCTCAAGCCGGGTTCGGCCACCCTGCCCTTCTTCGGCGTACAGCCCGCCCTGGTCAACGCCGATGGCGAGATCAAGGACGGTGCCACCGAAGGCAACCTGATCATCCGCGATTCGTGGCCGGGCCAGATGCGTACCGTCTACGGCGACCACCAGCGCTTCATCGACACCTACTTCCGCACCTATCCGGGCAGCTACTTCACCGGTGACGGCTGCCGTCGCGACGAGGACGGCTATTACTGGATCACCGGCCGCGTCGACGATGTGATCAACGTGTCCGGCCACCGCATCGGCACCGCCGAAGTGGAAAGCGCGCTGGTCTCGCACCCGAAGGTGGCCGAAGCGGCAGTGGTCGGCTTCCCGCACGACATCAAGGGCCAGGGCATCTACGCCTACGTGACCTTGGTGGCCGACGAGACACCGAGCGAGGAGCTGCACAAGGAACTGGTGGCGTGGGTGCGCAAGGAGATCGGGCCGATCGCCTCGCCCGACCACCTGCAGTGGGCGCCCGGCCTGCCGAAGACGCGTTCGGGCAAGATCATGCGCCGTATCCTGCGCAAGATCGCCGAGAACGCCCCGGACCAGCTGGGCGACACCTCGACCCTGGCCGATCCTTCCGTGGTGGCCTCGCTGGTTGAAGAACGCAAGGTCAAATAGTTGGACCCCACCTCCCCCATGCCTACCCTGTTGATTGCCGATGACCACCCCCTGTTCCGCGAAGCCCTGCGCGGCGCCGTACAGCGGGTGATGCCGGGCGTGCAGCTGTATGAGGCCGACAGCGTGGAAGCGCTGTACCAGCTGGCCGACGATCATGCCGACGCCGACCTGGTGCTGATGGACCTCAACATGCCCGGCGCACAGGGCTTCAACGCGCTGGTGCACATGCGCGCGCTGCATCCGCAGTTGCCGGTGGTGGTGGTATCCGCGCGCGAAGAGCCCACCGTGATGCGGCGGGCGCTGGACCACGGCGCGTTCGGTTTCATTCCCAAGTCGGCCGACTCGGACACGATCGGCCATGCGCTGGGTGCGATCCTGGACGGTGAAACCTGGGCGCCCCCCGAGGCGCACAACGTGCCGCAGACCGGGCGTGAGGAGCGCGAAGTGGGGCAGCGGTTGCGTGAGCTCACCCCGCAGCAGTTCCGTGTGCTGCAGATGCTCGGCGCGGGGCGGTTGAACAAGCAGATCGCCTACGACCTGAATGTCTCCGAGGCGACGATCAAGGCGCACGTGACCGCCATCCTGCGCAAGCTGGGCGTGACCAACCGTACCCAGGCGGTGCTGATGGCCGGCAAGCTGACCCTGGACGATGAGCCGCTGGTGTTGCCGCCGGAAGAGGAATGATCGCAGGTGGCGTGGTTGCTTCTGGTGGAGGTAGAGCCGACTGTTAGTCGGCTGCGGACACAGGCAGCGGACTAACAGTCCGCTCTACCGCCGGCTGCGGACACAGGCAGCGGACTAACAGTCCGCTCTACCGTCGGCTGCGGACACAGGCAGCGGACTAACAGTCCGCTCTACCGTCGGCTGCGGAGACATGCAGCGGACTGACAGTCCGCTCTACCGTCGGGTGCGGAGACGTGCAGCGGACTGACAGTCCGCTCTACCTGCTTCGGCTTATAGCCGAAGCTATACATCCCAGCATTCCCTGCGCAATTCGCGTGGTCCGGGGATAAGCCGCATTCGCGGTGCTAAGCTTCGCGTCCCCTTGGGGAGTAGCCTGTTTCCTGCTGAAGGAAACGCCCGCATCAACATGCTCGGCCGGTGCGCCGTGGTGCGGGCAGCCAGTGATGGTTGGCGAGACCAGCGGTCCGCGTGCGCAACGACAGGTTGGGCGCGAACGCGGACCGTTGTCCGTCATGGCCCAACCTGCACTGTCGCGTGATGTCCCCCATTTCGATGCTGTTGATCGGCTTTGCCATGTCCACCGACGCCTTCGCCGCGGCGATCGGCAAGGGCGCTGCCATGCGCAGGCCACGCGTTGCCGATGCCCTGCGCGCCGGCCTCATTTTCGGTGTGATCGAAGGCCTTACCCCGGTGATCGGCTGGCTGCTCGGCCGCGCCGCCTCCTCCTACGTGGAAGCCTTCGATCACTGGATCGCCTTCGTGCTGCTGGGTGCGCTGGGCGTGCACATGATCATCAACGGGCTGAAGCCGGACACGGACGACGCCGACGAAGACCCGGACAGGCACCACGGGTTCTGGCACCTGGCCGTGACCGGGTTTGCCACCAGCATCGATGCGATGGCGGTGGGCGTGGGCCTGGCCTTCCTGGACGTGCACATCGGCGTGATGGCGGCGGTGATCGGCCTGTGCACGCTGGTGATGGTCACTACCGGCATCCTGCTGGGGCGGGTACTGGGCGACATGATCGGCAAGCGTGCGGAGATCGCCGGCGGCGTGATCCTGATCCTGGTTGGCAGCGCGATTCTGTACGAACACCTCAGTGGTGCCGTGGGCTGACGGGTTGCCGGGCGGCGCTACGTGCGGGGCCCGTGGGTATCGTCGATGTCTTCCAGGCGGAAGCCTCCCGGGACGCGCCAGTAGAGCAGGCGCCACCGATTGCGGCCCGGTGCCAGGCGACCGTCCAGATGGATGTCGCACGACATGTAGTCCTTGCCCTTGTGGGAAACGGGATGCCCGCAGGGTCGCTGTGCCGCGAGATCTGCCTCGATCCTGTTCAGCTCCCGCCAGGTGCGGCTGTCGGCCGGCAGGGCGAGTTCGTCCAGGCGCTTGAGCAGCCGTGGACCACGGGTCACCACCACGCTGCCACGACGGCGCAGGGCGGGTGCCTGCGGCAGGGTCGCCGGCGCCGTCGCGCGCGACAGGCAGGACTGGCCGGTTGTCCTGCGGTGGGTCACCTCCACCAGCGGTCCAATGTCGAATCGGGTTTCCGCAGGATGCACGTGCATTTCGCCGTCGTGTTCTTCGGTGGTGAAGGCGCAGGCATCGCGCAGCGCGGCATTGGCCAGATCCACGCGCAGGTACGGGCAACGCAGGCGGCGCAGCACGGTGCCGGCGCGGACGCCCGGCTGGTTCAGCGCGTCCGCGATAGCGCGGCCGTGCTCCGCACGCGCCGCCACCAGATAGCACGCGGTGGCGCTGAGCCTGCTCAGCAGCATCACGCCGCGCTCGCCACAGTGGGTCAGGTAGAAATGACGAATGACGCCGGCCATCAGCGGATTCGGCGTTACCTCACGGCTGCGGCAATAGTCGTTGAACTGGGTGATCATCCGACCGAACTCGGTTTCCAGCTGGCGGGCGAGCGATTTCAACGCGTCCAGGTCTTCCACGCTGGTTCCCGCATCACGCAGGCGCTGGCGCACCGCGGGGTAGTCGACCAGCGCCCGCTCATGCGGCTGCAGCTGTCGCGACGGCTTCTCAGGGTCCAACCATCGCATCGCATTGGCGCAGCCGATCCCCATCCAACCGGAAATCAACGCGGGCTTCACGAGCCCGGCAACGCCCCACGCCGGGCCGGCGGCATTGGTGCAGCCGCGGAACGCCAGCTCGAATCCTGCACCGACCACGGCTCCCAGCGTGCCCGCGAGCGGAATCGCCGCGCCGGAATGCAACGGTGTGACGAGAAGGTCGCGCAACGGTGGAATGGGCACGGCAGCTCCGCAGCGGTGGAGTGGGCCGCGCAGCATAGACAGCGCGATGGCGCAGCAGGACCGCGCCTGTCGGATTCACCCTTTCAAGGTCGAATGCGCCGCCAGGTACGCGCGCAGCGAAGCCGGCTTGATCGGCTTGGTCAGCAGGCGGTAACCGCGCTCGCGCGCCATGCGCTTGAGCTCGTCACGACCATCGGCGGTGAGCAGGGCACCGGGAATGTCGCTTCCGGCCCGCTCGCGCAGCGCCACCAGCGTATCCAGGCCATCCAGGCGGTCGTGCAGGTGGTAGTCCACCAGCATCACGTCCGGCTGCGCCCCCACTTCCTCCAGGGCCTGGTCCACGGTGCTGGCGGTGATCACCTGCACCTGCCAGCGGCCCAGCAGCGCACGCATGCCGTCGAGGATTTCCTGGTCGTTGTCCACGCACAGCACGCGCATGCCGGCCAGCGAATCGGTGCGGGTGCTGTGTTCGGGCACGCTGGCCTGCGCGTCGCTGGCCGGCAGATCGGGCACCTGCGCACGGGGCAGCAGGATCGAGAACATGCTGCCGCTGCCGACCTGGCTGCGCGCATTGAGACGATGGTCAAGCAGGCGCGAGATGCGCTGGCAGATCGACAGGCCCAGGCCCAGCCCCTGTTCGCCCCAGTCGAACGGCTGCTGGTAGCGGTGGAATTCGTTGAAGATCTGCTGCATGTGGTGCTCGGGGATGCCGGGGCCGGTATCCCACACCTGCAGTTCGATCTCCTCGCCGCGGTGGCGCACCGCCAGCACGATGCGGCCCTGGCGGGTATAGCGCAGCGCGTTGGCCATGAAGTTCTGCAGCACCCGGCGCAGCAGGCGCCGGTCGCTGCGCACCCAGGCCGGGCGTGCGAACAGGTCCAGGCGCAGGCCGCGCCCGGCGGCCACTGGCGAGTACTGCGCAGCCAGTTCGCGCATCAGCAGGCTCACGTCGAAGTCGCCGATCACCGGGTGCAGGCCGCCCGCGTCCAGCCGCGACACGTCCAGCAGGCCGTCCAGCAGTTCTTCGGCGGCACGCAGCGATGCATCCACGCGCTCGGCCAGGTGCCGCTGCTCGTCGTTGTTGTGGTGGCTGTCGCGCAGCGCCGAGGCGAACAGGCGCGCTGCGTTCAGCGGCTGCAGCACGTCATGGCTGATCGCGGCCAGGAACCGGGTCTTGGACTGCTGCGCCACTTCGGCTTCGTGCGAGCGCTCGGCCACGCGCTGTTCCAGGGTCTCGTTGGCTTCCAGCAGCGCGTTTTCGGCGTGCTTGTAGTCGGTGATGTCGTTGTAACTGGTCACATAACCGCCGCCGGGCAAGGCCTGGCCGCGCATTTCGATGACCCGGCCGTCGCTGCGGGTACGTTCGAAGATGTGCGGCGATCCGGCGCGCATGTAACCAATGCGCCGGTTGATCTGCACGTCGATGTCGCCCTCGCCCAGCTCGCCACGCTCGGCGTTGTAGCGGATCAGGTCGGCCACCGGTCGGCCGACATACAGCATGCCGTCGGGGTAGCCGAACATCTGCTGGTAACGCCGGTTCCAGGCCGTCAGGCGCATGTCCGGGTCGACCACGCTGACTCCGGCGCTGATGTTTTCCAGCGTGGTGGACAGGATCTCGCGGTTGAAGCGCAGTTCCTGGCCGGCCTCGTCCAGCACCGCCACCACCTCGCCCAGGTCCATGCCCGAACCGCGCAGCAGGCTGGTCAGCAGCAGGCGGGCCGAGGCCGCGCCGATCGAGGCGGCCAGCAGGCGCTCGGTGAACTGCACCCAGGCGCGGTCGGCGGCGGCCGAGGCCTGCAGCTCGTGACCGAGCGACTGCGCCTGTTCAACGAACGATCGGCGCGCGTGGCGATCGCCGACCACGCGCGAGGCCAGCGCCAGCAGGTCACCTACGTGCACATGCCCGGGCCAGGCGCCGGCCACCGACGGACGCTGCGCATACGGGTCCAGGAACGGCGCCGCACGCAGCCGCTCGTCCACGCCGGGGCGCCAGCGCACCGACACCAGCAGCATCGCGGCGGCGTTGACCAGCAGCGACCAGAAGGTGCCATGGGTAAGCGGGTCCCAGCCGGCCATGCCGAACAGGCCCTGCGGCTGCAGCCAGGCAATGCCGAACGGTCCCTCGCGCAGCCAGCGCGGGTCGGTCCAGCCGGCGTGGGTCAGCGCCGGCAGCAGCAGCGTGTAGATCCAGGTGCCGAAGCCAAGCAGGATGCCGGCCTCCACGCCGCGGCGGCTGGCACCGCGCCAGTACAGGCCGCCGATCAACCCGGGCGCGAACTGCGCCACCGCCGCGAAGGCCATCAGCCCGTACGAGGCCAGGGTGCTGTCGTTGCTGCTGCCGCGGTAGTAGCTGTAGGCCGCCATCGCCAGCAGCAGGATCGCCAGGCGGCGGATCCACAGCACCCGCGACGCGACCTCGGCTGCCTCTTCGTGGTCGCCACTGCGGCGCAGCAGCACCGGCATCACCAGGTCGTTGCTGACCATGGTGGCCAGCGCGATGGAGGCCACGATGACCATGCCGGTGGCGGCCGAGAAGCCACCCACGTAAGCCACCAGGGCCAGGAACTTGCGCCCTTCGGCCAGCGGCAGGGCCAGTACCATGCTGTCGTCGGCCACGCTGCCGCCGGTGCCGAACAGGGTGACGCCGGCGGTGGCGATCGGAATGACCATCGCCGAGATCACCACCAGGTAGCCGCCGAACATCCAGCGTGCGCGGCGCACGTCGCGCACGTCGCCGCATTCCACCACTGCCACGTGGAACTGGCGCGGCAGGCAGATGATCGCCAGGAAGCTGAGCAGGGTCTGCGAAATGAAGCCCACCGGCGGCAGGCCGGTGAACAGCGTGTGCGCGCTGCGCACCACGGTCTCGCCCCGGTCGGCCAGCCACAGGTACGCGAACAGGCCCAGCGCCACCATCGCGATCAGCTTGATCATCGATTCCAGCGCGATGGCCAGCATCATGCCGTGATGGTGCTCGGTGGCATCCACCTGGCGGGTGCCGAACAGGGTGGCGAACAGGGCCATCAGCAGCGCCACATACAGCGCCGGGTCGCTGAAATAGCCGGTCGGGCCGACGTTGCCGGTCAGCACCTGCAGGCTCATCGCCACGGCTTTGTACTGCAGCGCCAAGTACGGAATGATGCCGATCAGCGCGATCACCGCCACCAGCGCGGCCAGCCGCCGCGAGCGGCCGAAGCGCGAGGAGATGAAATCGGCGATGGAGACCACGTTCTGGCTGCGTGCGATCAGCGCCAGGCGTTCGATGATGCGCCAGCCGAACAGCAGCAGCAGCAACGGACCGAGGTAGATGGGCAGATAGCCGATGCCATTGCGCACCGCCGTACCCACCGCGCCGTAGAAGGTCCACGACGAGCAGTACACCGCCAGCGCCAGGCTGTAGACCACCGGGCGCAGCCACGGGCGGTCGGGGTACATCGGCCGTCGGTCGCCCCACCAGGCCACGCCGAACAGCAGCGCGGCATAGGCCACCGACACCAGCAGCAGGATCCAGCTAGAAACCACGGGCACGTTTCCGCAAGCGCAACCGGCAGTGTAGCCGCTGCACGCCCCTGCTCACGCCGCCAGTGGCCGCGAGGGCAGCTGCAGGTCGATCCGGGTGCCCTCGCCCGGGCGGCTGTGCACCTGCACCGCACCGCCGGCCGCCTCGACCAGGCTGGCGGTCACCGCCAGGCCCAGGCCGGTGCCCTGCCCGACCGGCTTGGTGGTGAAGAAGGGTTCCAGGCAACGCGCGCGCACCGTTTCGCTCATGCCGTGGCCGGTGTCCTGCAGCTGCAGCACCAGCCGCCCGTCAGGGTCGGGCGGCTGCAGGCGCAGCGTGAAGCGACCGCCGTCGGGCATGGCCTGGCTGGCGTTGACCGCGAGGCTGAGCAGAATCGATTCGAGCTGGGCCGGGTCGAAGTGGATCAGCCGCTGCACGTTGCCGGTCTCCACTTCACACTGCACCCGGGCATCAAACACCTGCTGCAGGGTGGGCGCCACCGCGGCCAGGGTGGCGGCCGCGTCCAGCAGCTGCGGTCGGCCGGGCTCAAGCCGGCTGAAATCCAGCAGGCGCCGGCTGACCGCGCTGGCCCGCCGGGTCGCCGAATCGGCACCCTGCAGGGCAGCCTGCAGCGTCTCGCCCTCGCTGCGCCGCGCCTTGGCCACATAGCCCTGGATCAGGGCCAGCAGGTGGTTGAAGTCGTGCGCGATGCCGCTGGCCAGGCGGCCGACATTGTCCATCTTCATGGCGTGTACGAGCTGGTCGCGCGAGCGTTCGCGCGCCTGCATCTCCACCTGCAGCTCGTCACGCTTGCGGGCCAGTTCCTGGCTGCGCTGGCGCGCCTCCTGCAGGCTTTCGCGCAGACCGGTGACGCTGTGGTGGAGCAGCCAGGCGGTCATGGCCGTACCGAATGCCGACACCGCCAGGTCCGTACTCGCGTGCAGCACCCGCTCGGGCCGGAACAGGGCCGCAGCCGCATCCACCCAGCCACCCAGCGCCATCAGCCCACACAGGCAGGCCGCGGTCCAGGCCAGCGCCCGGCGGCCAAGCACCGCCGCGACCAGCAGCACCGGGACCAGCTGCACCAGCTGCACCCGCAGCTGCGCCGCCAGGCCCCAGTACCCGTACGCCAGCACCAGCAGCAACAGCTCACCGACGAGGAAGATCACGGCCGCATGCAGGCTGCGGCCGGCACGGTGTTCGATCTGGCACAGCAGGCACAGCAGCAGATGGCAGACGGCCATGGCCGGGACCATCATGTCCAGGCCCCCACCCAGCCGCACCGCCATCCATGCCGCCAGCAGCGGGTGGTACAGGCCTACCAGCAGCAGCAGCCCGCCCAGCATGGCATCGGTGCGCCGCCCCAGCCCGGGGGGGCGTTCAGCAGCGGCGGCGCGGACGGAAGGCGACGGCTCGGGCATGCGGCGGGGAATGGGCAGGCGGCGCCGGCGCGCGGCGGCAACATCGGTATATTAGCAGTGCGCTGTAGATCGTCTGCACTCGACCGGGGAAGTCGTTGTCGCCATGCCTATGTTGTCGCTAGTCCGGCGCGGACTGCCTGCGCTTGCCGTCGTGCTCTTCCTGGCCGCGCTGCCCGCACAGGCGCAGCGCCCACTCGACGCGGCGCCGCAGCGGGCCCAGGTGGAACAGTGCCACGCCCTGCTCACCAGCGAACCACAGGCCTCGCTGCAGCTCGCGCGCAGCCTGCTGGCCGGGCCGGCGCTGTCCACCTCGATGGAAATAGGCGCGGTCGGGTGCCTGGGCGTGGCGCTGCGTGCACTGGGGCAGCTGGACCAGGCCGCCGACCTGCCCGACCGCCTGCTGGCGGCCGCGACGCGCGCCGACGCCAGCCCCGAGGATATCCAGCGCGCGCGGACCATGGCCGCGCACCTGCTGCTGTGGCGCGGCGACCACGCACGCGCGCTCGGCTTGACCGGCACCCTGCTGGACGACGCGGTGCGGCAGCGCGACGTACAGGGCCAGATCGGTGCGCTGATGCAGATCGCGATGATCCGTGGCGATGCGATGGGCGATGCCGAAGGTGCCCTGGCCTACCTGCACAAAGCCACGCAGCTCAGCGACCACCTGCACCGGCCGCCCAACCCGGGCGACCTGATCCTGTATTACAACTACGGCTATGCGCTGCTCATGCTGCAGCGGTATGAGGAGGCGTCTGCGGCGTTCAGGCGCGCTGAAACCATCGGGACGCGGCTGAGCGGGCAGGACGTATTCCTGCATCGCATCGCCAGCCACCGCGCCGAAATCCTGCGCGTGGCGGGGAAGCACGACGCCGCCGAAGCAGGGCTGCGCGGCGTGCTGGCCTGGCAGGCAATGCAGGACCCGCAGGGCCAGGTCGTGACCCTGCAGCGCCTGGCCCGGCTGTCGATGGACCGGGGCGCGCCCGCTGCCGCGCTGCCGCTTGCAACCCAGGCGCAGGGCCTGGCCGAGCGTGGGCGCTTCGTGGAGGAAGTCCGCAACGGGCTGGACCTGCTCGGCGACATCCACACCCTGCTGGGTGATCGCGCGCGGGCGCTGGCGTACCTGCGCCAGGGCCGCGCGATGGACCAGGCGCGCAGCAGGGGCGAGACCCTCCACCAGCTGGCGCGGTTGCAGGCGTCGGCCGAACGCAGCATCGACCCGGCCCAGGTCAATGCGGAACAGGACCTGGGCCGCGTGCGCGTGCTGCGCAACACCGCAGTGATCGCCTTCCTTGCCGTCGCGGTGATCGCGACCGTACTGGTACTGCGGCTGCGCCGGCAGCGCCGCCAGCTCACCGCGCTCAGCCAGACCGACGGCGTCACCGGCCTGATCAACCGACGCGAGGCCGAACGCAGGCTCGACGAACGCGCCGTCGGCCACGAGGGCGCGACGCGCAGCGCCGTGCTGTTGATCGAACTGGACGATTTCAAAGCGCTGAACGAGCGCCACGGGCAAGCGGCCGGCGACAGCGTGCTGCGGGCCGTGAGCGCATGCCTGCGCGCGGCCTGCGACCGCCACGACCTGCTCTCACGCTGGGGCGGCGCAGCCTTCCTGGTGGCCCGCCACGACACCGGCGCGGAGGCGGCACAGGCCCTGGCCGGGCACCTGCGGCTGGCAGTGGAGCGACTGGTGGTGGACCTGGCACCCGGCCAGCACCTGACCCTGACCGCCAGCGTGGGGATGGCACCGCTGCCGTTGTTCAACGACGTGCCTGCGGACCTGGATGCCAGCCTGCGCGCGGCCGACCGGGCGCTGCAGGGTGCCCGCCAGGGGGGTCGCAACGCCTGGGCGGGAATCTGGGGCGAGGACGGACGCCAGGCACCGCATGTGTATGCGGTGCTGGGAAATCCGGAAGAGGCGATGGCGGCCGGGTGGGTGTGCCTCAGTGGCAGCCGTCCCATCCGCTGGGATGTGTGATTGATCCGACGTCAGCGGGCGACGTCGAACCGCACTTCCACCCGCCGGTTGGGCAGCAGGCATTCCAGCAGCGCCGCGCGCGGACGCACGCCGTCGCACTGCTGCACCTGCTGCGTGTCACCCCGGTATTCGTAACGGATCGTCGCCGGGTCCAGCCCGCGTCCGATCAGCAGCTCACGCACGGTGCGTGCGCGCCGCGCGGACAGCGCCTGGTTGGCGTCGAACCCGCGCCCCTGCAGGCGGTCGGCATGCCCGACCAGCGTGACGCCCTGCAGCGTCAGCTTCTCCGCGGCAATGCTGGCCAGCGCGCGGTCGATGCTCTCCAGCGAGTAGGTGCGGATGTCGCGGTAGCCGTCGCGGTCGAACTCGAACAGCACGTTGGCCACCAGCGGGCCCGGTGCGACGATGGCCGCCGGGGCCACGTCGCACTGGCGGGCCAGCGCTTCGGCGTCGTTCACCAGCTCCTCGGCGATCTGGATGTACGGCTTGGAATGCCGCCACTGCTGCTGGTTGAACTCGTTGCCGGCGTGCACCAGCTCGACCTCGCCGCAGGCCACCTGCTGTGCCGCGCAGGCAAAGCCCGGCGTGCCATGCAGCACGCGCAGGCGCTGCCACAGGTCGTCGCGCAGGTACTTCGCGTTGTTGACCAGCGGCGTATCGGTGGGCAGCGGGGTGGCGCCCTGTTCCATGCCGATGATCAGCCGCTCGGATTCACCCAGCGCCGCCTGCGGGAAATCGCTGCGGTCGTTGCGGCTGTATTCGTGGAAGGACACGTCCAGCCAGCACTGCGCCTTGGACAGGTGGTAGTCGCGGATCGGGCGACCGCCATCGTTGAGCGCCTGGATGCGGCCCTGGGTGGCCTCATACGTGGAATGGTCGGCATGGATCGCCTCGTCGGTGATGCGCTGCTGCTGCGGCAGCAGCCTTGCCGTCTGCGCATGTGCGGTACCGGCAAGGGCGGCAAGGAGCGCCGCGCCCAGCAGCGGGCGCGCGAAACGGAAGGTCGGGGTGGCATTGTTCATCAGGGCATCCTCAGCGTGCCGGGTCGCGGTAGCGGACGGGGTCCGGCCGGAAAAGGTCTTCGTCGAACTTGAAGCGCAGGCGCACGAACACGCCCTGCTGGGTGTACTCATAGCCGTTCAGGTCGCGGTCGCCGGCAAAGCCGGTCCAGTTGTAGCCGGCCGACAGCCACAGGTTCTGGCGCAGCAGGCGGCCGACTTCCATGCCGTAGGCGTACTGGTTGGCGCCGCTCTGGCCGCGGAACGTGGAGCCGAGCACGCCGATGTCCCAGTTCTCGGTGATGTCATAGACCACCCGACCGGACAGCAGCGTGGCGCGGAAGTCACTGTTGACCCGACCCCCGTCGGCGTAGGCGAACTGATCCTGTTGCCACTTCCCGGCCACGCGCCCGGTGAACCACCACGGCCGCGATGGATGCCAATCGGCATGGGCAGAGACAATGTGCGCGCGGGTGCGCACGTCCTGGCTGCTGCCATCCACGGTGCTGCCGTCGACCAGGGTCAGCCCGCTCTCGTCGCGCTCGAGCTTGTACTCGTAACGGGCCAGCGCGTTGATCCGGTTGCGGTCGGTATCGCGGTAGGCCACGCCCAGCTGGAAGCGGTCCTGCAGCACGTCGCCGCGTGCGGCATACCGCGTGCTCAGCAGGTAGTTGCGGGCCAGCAGGGTCCAGTCACGGCTGAGCTTGCGCGCCAGCATGAACTGCAGCAGCGTGGTGTTGAACGCCTCATTGGTGTCGGTGTCCGGCACGTCTTCGGAGATGCGGTGTTCGGCCCGTATCGCACCGCGCCACAACGGGTTGGCGCCGTAGTCGAGGGCCAGCGCCAGGCCGGTGCTGTCACCGGTGCTGCCGTCGATCACCTTCACGTGCTCGGCCGAGCTGGACAGGCGCAGGCCCTCGGCGATGTCCCAGTTGTTGCGGATACCCGAGGCGGCCTGTACGTCGCGGCCACTGATCGCGTCGCGCAGGCGGTACTCGCTGAAGGTCTGGGTATCGCGCAGGTAGCTGCTGTCGATACCGAACACCAGCGCGTCGGCCTCGCGGTCGGTGGTGGTGATGCCGTAGGCGCTGGTCAGGCCGGTCTGCTTTTCGTAGCGGCCGTACAGGCGGCTGCGTTCGAACACCTGGTAGTCCAACCCGGCGGCCAGGCGCCGACGTTCTTCCCCGCTCACGCTGTGCTCGATCTCGGCACCACTGCTGAGCTTGTCGCTCAGGCGGTAGCCCAGGCCGAAGCGTGCGCTGTCCGATTCCAGCTCTGTGCCCACCGGCAGGTCGCTGGTGATCGGGCTGCCGGTGCTGCTGCCGTTGATCACCATCAGCCCGGTGGCCGGGTCCAGCGCCTGCTGGCCGTAGCCGAGCGCACCGCCACCGGCACCGGTGGCGAAGCCGCCGGTCAGCCCGCCGGCATTGCCGAACGGTACCCCGGACGACCACGGCGAGGTCACGCCGATGGTCTCGCGGATGCTGCGCACGCCCAGGTCCACGGTCAACCGTTCAGTAGCGCCAATGCGCACGCCGGCGCCGCCGGCATCGCGCTTGCCACCGTCCGGGTTGCGGTCTTCACTGCGCAGCCCTTCCACGTACAGCTCCAGGCGCGGCCCCAGCTGGTAGGCCACGCGCGCGTTGTATTCACCGCGGCCACCGTACAGCGGCGCGGCCGGGTTGTTGAACGCCGGATCGGTACGGGCGGCGAACAGGCGCGCTTCCAGCTTTTCGGTCTGGTGCGCGAACTCCACGCGCCAGGCATCACCTTCCACCTCGCCGGTGACGTCCTTCAGGCCCTGCGAGGTGATCTGGTTGATGCTGTTGGTATTGACCTCGCTCTGGGTGCGCGCGAACTCGGCCACCAGCAGGGTGTTGTCGCCGAACCGGTAGCTAGCGTTGGCGCTGCCCATGCGGAATTCCGCATACGGGTTGCGGTCATCCACCGCCGCCGCGCCGACTTCCAGCCGGTCGGTGAGCTTCACCTGCGCGTCGGCTCCCACCACCCAGAACTTCTCGGTGTCCTGGTCCAGTTCATAGGTGATGCGCAGCGAGACCGGGTTGAGGTCGCTGTCGAAGGCCGGCAGGAACTGGTTGAGCAGGATGCGGCCGGAGAACGGCTCGAAGCTGTAGTCCACCAGCCGCGCCAGCGGCCGCACCGACACGATGCGGGTGGGCTGGTTGCGGTCGCGCGAGATGACTTCGACACGCTCGCTGCCTTCCAGCACCGCGTTGTTGCGCAGCGCGTAGGGACCACTGCCCTGGCTGCGGAACTCTTCGATCACCTGGCGCAGGGAATCTTCGATGGCGAACACATTGCTGCGCACGCGCTCGCTTTCGAAATGCCAGCCCAGCCCGGTGGCGGTGCGGTTGTAGGTCCCCAGGCTGCGCTGCGGAATCGGACCGCTGCCGCCGAACCCGGTGGCCGTGGCCAGCCCGTCGCCGGTCTGGAAGTCGCCGTAGAGCAGGTAGCTGCGCTTGTTGTCGATACGCACGTACAGGCGCTCGGCCGAGCGCGCGTCGAAGCCGCGCAGCGACGCGTCGCCGTAGACCGGGTAGAACTCCTCGGGCTGGATGTCGCGCAGCAGTCGGCCGCGGGTGTCCTTGTCCGAATCGTAAGCCGCAGTCAGCAGCGCATCGCCCTTGATCCGGCCCTTGACGAAGAACGCGGTGCGCGCGGCGGCGTTGGCCTTGCCGTTGTTGAACTGGCGCTCCCAGCGACGGATGTCGCGGTCGAACGCGTCGTTGTGCTCCACCGGCGAAACCAGGCTGCCATTGCCGTGGCGACGGAAGTTGACCACGCCTTCGATGAGGCCGGTGGCGATCATCTCGCGCATCTCCGGCACGAAGCCGATGCTGCCCTGCGCGGTTTCGGCCCCGGCGGTGATCCGCAGCAGCACATCCTGCGGCTCGTGCGGCGCGACCAGGTCGAACTCGGCCACGCCGTCGACCACCTGCAGCTGCACGCCCGGGGTGACCTTGTCGGCATCCAGCGCACCCGGACCGAGCTCATCGGTGCGCGAGCCGGGCAGGCGGATCCGGCCACCACTGTGTTCAATCGTCGCGTAGGTGGTGCCGGCCAGCGGCAGACCGCTGGGGTCCAGCAGCTGCACGCGCACGTGCACCGGGCTCTGGCCATCGGCCGGCACGCCGTCGCGGTCCAGCTCGACCACGATGCGGTCCAGCGTGCCCGCTGCGGCGCGCACCGCAACCGGCGCGGCGTCCACGCTGGCCGGGCTGCGCGGGTACAGGGTGCTGGCATCGCCCAGTACCGGGGTGAAGCGGCCCGGCGTACCCACGCTCTGGGCCATCGCCGGCAGGGTCGCCAGCGCACAGGCCAGCAGGCTCAGGCGCGGCAGCCGGCGCACTACGGAAGCACCGCTCATGGCTGGCCCTCCGTGGTGGTGGCGGGCGGTGTGGCTCTGGGATGCACGATCGGTCTCTGGTTGGCCGTGTCGGTCGCCTGCTGCGGCGCCCGTGCGGGTTTGCTCTCGAAGCGCAGCGGCGCCTGGCCCGGTTCGGTTTCCGGGGCCTGCACCTCACCCTGGGTGCGGCGGGCCTTGACCTGCTCCAGCACCGGGTTGGCACAGCTGCCTTCGATGAAGTCGGCGCGGTGCATCTCGCCGTTCTTCAGGTCGAGGAACAGGCTGTCGGCGTCGCCCAGGTTGCGGTTGCTGCTGGTGGTCAGGCGCGCGCCGACCGGCAGCGTGCTGCCGTCAACCTTGAGCGTGTGGCTCTGCGGCGGCAGGCCGCAGAAGCTGTACTTGCCTTCCGAATCGCTGATCACCCAGGTGCCGTCGGAGAAGTACAGGCGCACGCCGGGAATGCCGAGCTCTTCGCGGTCCTGCAGGTGGTTGTTGTTGCAGTCCATGAACACCTTGCCGAGCACACAGGCCTGTTCGGTGAACACGCCACCGGTGACACGCACGCGGTATTCGGCACGGTTGGAGGCCAGCGAACCGGGCAGCGGGGTGACCGCCACCGGGTCGATGCAACCGCCGCTGATCGAACAGCCATGGGCCTGCGCACGGTTGATGCCGTCGCCCTGCTGCGCGCCCACGCCCACGCGGACCCGGTAGGTCAGCACGATCTGGCCACCGACAGTAATCGGCCCCAGCGCAAACCCCAGCAGCGGGCCGGGCTTGCCGGCCGGGTCGGCCACCGCACGGCCGTCGGCACGCGCGGTACCGCCGATGTAGGTGAAGCCACGCGGCAGGCGGTCGATCACGTTCAACGCGGCCAGCGCACTGCCGGCGGTCTGGCGCACGGTGATGGTGTACTGCACGGTGTCGCCGATTTCGGCGGTCTGGCGGTCGCCGGTCTTGGTGATCGCCAGGCCGGTGGCCACCGCCGTATCCAGCGGCAGATGGTTGTGCACGATCGCTGCGGTGGCCGAACCTGCGAACAGGTTCAGGTAGTACTCGGTCGCCGTACCCACCGCGCCGGTCGGCGCCTGGGTGTTGGCCTGCACGACATGGTTGGCACCGGCACCGCCGGCCGGCGACAACGCGCTGGCCTGCGGCGGGATCATGCTCGACACGAAGGTGTAGCCACCCGGCGGCGTCACCGTCAACTGGAACTCGCAGCGGGCCGGCGCCGCCGGACCAAACGCGAACTGGTAGAAGCCTTCGCTGCCCACCGTCATCGCGATGCTGCTGCCGTCGATGCGGTAACCGCCACCGGCGGCATTGAGCACGGCCGTGCGCGGGTCGTACCCGCTGCACATCCCCACCGGCGCCAAGGTCACGATCGAACCGGGCACCGGGTCGCGGGTGGTGGCGTCATACACCACGCCCGAGGGGTCTACCGGCAGGCTCTGCTGCGCGAGGTGGTCGCCGGCGCGCAGCACCACTTCCAGCTGGCTGGTGCCGTTGTCGGTGGTGCGGCAGGCGCTGACCCCGCCGCGCGCGATCGCCGCGTCGGCGTCGCAGGCTTCCTGCACGCCGCCGGCAGTTTCGCGGGTGACCGGGAACGGCCACAGCACGGTCGAGCGCGGGTCGCGGAAGCGGATGTTCCACTTCACGCCCGGCACCACGTCGCCGAAGCGGTAGCTGCCATCGGCCGCACTCACGGTGGTCTTCACCACCTGGCCGTTGGCGGGGTCCACCAGCTCCACGATCCAGGCCGACAGACGACGGTCGCCGCCATCCAGCAGCTGGTCATCGCTGCCCACGTCGAACCAGACGGTACCGCCAACCGATGCGGCCAGCTGCACGCTGTTGGGCACGCGGCAGGCGTTGTGGATGATGGTGTCCACGCACGCCGGCAGGTTGCCCACTTCGCCCTCGAACGCGGCGCGTTCGGTTGCGGTCGGGGCGCGGAACGGGTTCTCGCCGCCGCCTTCCACCAGCACGGCATTGTTGACGGTGCCGGCCTCGGCCGCTGCGGCGGCCACCCGCGCCACCACGGCGATGCTGTCCGGCGATACCGCACCGGCGGCCAGCACGCGCTGGCTGGTGCAGCTGAAGCGGGTTGCGCCGGGTTCGCCGGTGCAGGTCCAGCCGGTCCCCACCGGCAGACTGTCCAGGCTCAGGCCCGCCGGCAGGCGGTCGTGCACCGTGTACTCGCCACGGCTCGGCTGCTGGCCGGCGTTTCGCACCTGGATGGTGTAACCGGCCAGGTTGTTCACCGTGAAGCGCGTGGCGGTGGACGCCTTGCTGACCATCAGGTCGGGCGAATCGCCGATCTCACCGAAGTTGTACTCCAGCGCGTCCACGCCCAGTGGCAGCACGATCTGGCTGATCGCCGACGGCACGCTGGCGCGGTCGCTGGCCACACCGACCAGGGCGGCGTTGACGGTACCGGCGCTGGTGATGCCGTTGAGCGTCTGCGGCGGCTGGGTCGGCTCGGTCACGGTGTAGGTGCCCGGGCGCAGGCCCTCGAAGCGGTAGCGGCCGTCGGCGTCGGTGTTCAACGTGAGCGACACCGGCTGGCCGAGGTCATCGGTGCCGGTCAGCACCACGCTGACCCCGGCAATGCCGCCTTCGCCGCTGTCGACGCTGCCGTTGTCGTTACTGTCGTTGTAGACGCGGCCGGCAATGCTGGCGGTCGGAATCTCACCAAAGTTGTTGTTCACCGACTGCTGGTTCACGCCCAGCACCAGCGCAGTGATCTGCGACGGCGCCGTGCCCGGCGTGGTGACGCTGCCACCGGTGCTGCCGGCCACGGTGCGGCCATCGCGGGTGCCGGTGGGCTGTTCCGGTTCGGTCACCACGTAGGTGCCCGGCGGCAGTTCGGCGAAGCTGTAGCTGCCGTCGGCGTCGGTCACCGTATCGCGGCTGATCGGGTTGCCGGCCAGGTCGGTGCCGGTCAGGGTGACCCGCACGTTGGCCAGGCCGGTTTCGCCCGGGTCGACCACGCCGTCATTGTTGCGGTCGGTCCAGACCTTGCCGCTGATGCCGCTGTTGAGCGGAATCTCGCCGAACAGGTTGTCCACCGAGGCGCTGCCCGGCGTGGTCAGGTCGATGGTGCTGATCGCACTGGGCACGGTGGTGATCGGGGTGGCGGTGCCACGCGGCGTGCCGCCGACGGTGCCGGCGGTGGTGATGCCGTTGCTGGTGCCGGCCGGCTGCTGCGGTTCAACAAGCGTGTAGGTGCCCGGGCGAAGGCCTTCGAACACGAAGCGGCCATCGGCACCGGTCTGCACGCTGACCGAGACGCTGGCGCCGGTGTCGTCGGTACCGGTGACCTGCACGGCCACCGCTTCGATGCCGGTTTCAGCGGCACCGTTACGCACGCCATCGTTGTCGACATCGAAGAACACCGCGCCGGCGATGGACACCGGCAGGATCTCGCCGAAGTCATAGGCGGTCCCTGCCTTGCCGGCCGGCAGCGTGATCGCGTTGATCGCGCTTGGCACGCTGGCCACGGCCGTGGACACGCCCACGATGGCGCCGTCGATGCTGCCCGCACGGGTGAGGCCGTTGAGGGTCGGGACGCCATTGAACGACGGCTGCGTGGCCTGCTCGGTCACGCTGTAGGTGCCCGCCAGCAGGTGGTCGAAGCGGTAGCGGCCGTCGGCATCGGTCGCCACGGTGACCACGGCGTTGCCCAGCGCGTCGACCGTGCCGGCCGGCAGTTGCAACTGCACGCCCGGCAGGCCCGGCTCGCCGGCGTCCTGCTCGCCATTGTTGTTGCGGTCCAGGAACACGGTGCCGGACAGCGACGCGGCCAGCTCGCCGAAGTCGTTGCCGCTGGCGCCGGCGGCGGGCAGGTTCGCGATCAGGATGACGTTGCCCGGCTGCTCGCGGCCTTCGCCCAGCCCGGTCGGCTGGGTTTCGGTGATGCGGTAGGCCTGGCCGGCGATCGCGCCAGGGTAGCTGTACTGGCCATCGGCATTGGTGACCAGGGTCACGGTGGTGTCGTCGGGCGTCCCGAACACGCCGTCGGCGCCATTGCCGACGATGGTCACCTGCACGCCGGGCACGCCGATGTCGCCGGCGGTGTTGTCGCCGTCGTCGTTGCGGTCCAGGTACACCGTGCCGCTGATCGGCGCATTGGCCAGTTCGCCAAACAGGTAGCCGCTGGCGTCCTGCCCGGCGTTGATGGCGATCGCGGAAATGACGTTGGCCACGGCCGTGCTGCCGGGGGTGGCCGCATTGCCGGCCGCATGCTTGCCGTCCAGGTAACCGGCCGGCTGCGTTTCGGTCAGGGTGTAGCCGGTGCCGGCCTGCGGCGGCAACAGGTCACTGAAGCGGTAGCCGCCGTTGGCATCGGTGGTGGTGGTCAGCGCGACCGGATTGCCAAGCACGTCCGTGCCCGACAGGGTCACGGTGACGTTGGCGATGGCGTTTTCACCGGCGTCGCGGCGGCCGTTGTTGTTGTTGGCCGCCACGTTGGAGAAGTCTTCGTAGACCTCGCCGCTGAGCGCACCGAGCGCCTCGCCGAAATCGTTGCCACTGGCACCGGTCAACGGCAGCGCGTTGAGGGTGATGCTGTTGGTCGCGTTTTCCGCAGCGTTCGCATACCCCTGCGGCTGCGTCTCAGTAATGCGGTAGTTCTGCCCGACCACCAGGCCATCGAAATCGTAGCGGCCCTGCGCGTCGGTCTGGACCACCACCGGTGGCAGGTCGTCGCCCGTACCGAACGCGCCGTCGGGGCCCGCGCCGATGAGGGTGACGGTGACGCCCTGCAGGCCGCCATTGGCCTGCGAATTGCGCGTACCGGCGTCGCCGGCATCGAAGTCGCCGTTGCCGTTGCGGTCCAGGTACACATGCCCGGAGATGGCGGTGACCGCGTCTTCGCCGAAGTTGAACGCCGTGGCGTCTTCGCCGCGCGAGAGGTCGATGTTGCCGATCCGGTCGGTGGTTGCCGCATCGCCGGCCGCGCCGGTGGCCACGGTGCAGCCTGCGCACGCCGCAGCACCCACCAGGCCTGGATTGATCGCGCTCGGGCGGTTGCGGTAACTGCCGGTGGGCAGCACTTCGCGCAGCGTGTACACCTGCAGCGGGTTCAGGCCGGGGAAGCTGTAGCTGCCGTCGGCGGCGGTGGCGGCACTGGCCACCACGGTGCCGCCCGCGTCGAGCAGTTCGACGGTGGCATTGGCGATCGGGGCGTCGCCGGTGTTGCGGGTGTTGCTGTAGTTGCTGTCGACGTAGACGAAGCCGGACAACGCCGGGCGGCGCACTTCCGGGAAGTTGTAGCGCACCGCGTCCACGCCCGCGCCCAGCGCAATGGCGGTATAGAGCGAGTTGGCGCTGATCGCCGGATCAACCACGGCATAGGCACCGCCGGCCGACGGCGCCAGGCCGCCCGACGCGGGCGGTGCCACCGGGCCATTGACGTAGGCGGCCGGCTGCACCTGGGTAAGCGTGTAGCCGTCCGTCCCGGCCGGTGCGAGGTTGTCGAAACGGTAGACACCATTGCCGTCGGTGGTGGTCGTGAGCGCTACCGCGTTGCCGTAGGCGTCGGTGCCGGTGAGGCGCACTTCAACGCCGGAAATGGTCGGCTCGCCGGCCTGCGGCGTGCCGCCGTCGGTGCCGCCGCGCTCGCGGTCCTGGAACACCACGCCGGCCAGCGAGGACCGCACCACGGTGTGGGTGCTGGTGCCTTCGTCATTGCCGGGGGTCGGGTCGAGCTGGTCGCTGGTGGCGCGTGCGGTGTTGAGGCCGGTGCCATTGGCCGGCACCGTGGTCCAGCGCGCGGGGACCAGCACGCGGACGCGGCCGTCCAGCGCCAGGTCACCCATGCGGCAGGTAAGGTTGCGACCGTTCACCACGCAGCTGCCGGTGCCGTTGCTGACCACGCCGGCGTCAGCGGTGTTGCCGGCCTTCTGCCAGCTGGTGCCTTCGCCGCCGCCGATCACCTCCAGGCCTGCCGGCAGCGTATCGGTCACCACCACGCCATCGCCGCGCAGCGGATTGTCGCCGCTGCGGTCGCGCGACAGGCTGTGGCCGGGGCCGTTGTTGACCACGTCCAGCACGTACCAGAACGGCTGGCGCAGGCTGATCGTGGTGGCAGCGGCGGGCAGCGGCTGGGTCGGGTTGGCATTGGGCGCCAGCACCACGCTGGTCTTGGTCATTGCCAGGTCCGAGCGCGTGCGGATGCTGGTTTCCTGCACCGCGCTGTTGTTGCTGGTATCGCGCTCGGTTTCGGCCGAGCGTGCGGTGACCGCGTTGAGCAGCGTCGCGCCGGTGGCCGGCGGCGCGCTGAGGTACTGGTACACCAGGTACAGGTAGCTGGTCTGGTTGGCGGCGATCGCGCCCTGTTCGGTGGTGGACACGCCCACGCTGGGCATGCTGCACGACAGGGTCTGCGGCGCCGTGGTGGGATTGCTGCTGCCCGGGGCAACGGTACAGCGCACGCCCGGTGCTTCCATCGCACCCTGCGGGGTGGTGGCGGTGCCGGTGCGGCTGCCGACGAAGGCCACGCTGGCGCCACTGGCCGGGGTGATGGTGTCTTCGATCACCGTGCGCGTGGCCAGCGACGGGCCGTCGTTGCGCACGCTGACCTGGTACAGGATGTAGTTGTTGGCTTCCTGGCCCACGCGCGAATCAAAGCCCAGCGGATCCACCGCGCCGGCGAAGTTCTGGTCGATCTTGTTGACGATCAGGTCCACTTCGCCCGCGGTGAAATCCAGCGCGGCGGCGCGCAGGTCGTCGTCAGTGCGGCTGTTGTAGTTGTAGCTGCGCCCGCTGCCGTCGACGCCGCTGGCCGGGACCGGGCTGCCGGTGTTGTCCGGGTCGAAATGGAACGAACCCTCGTTGGTGAAGCGGCGGCCGGTGTTGCCACTGTTGACGTTCGGGCGGATCACCACCGTCATGGTCTGGGTGGAGTTGTTGGCCATGTCCAGCGGCGCGCAGGTCAGCCTGAGCGTGGCCGGCGCGGCGCCGGTGTTGAACCACGAGGTACCGCCCGGGGCAGGCGCCGAGCTGATCGCTGCGTCATTGGCGGTCACGCTGCACGCGGTGCTGCCGCTGCCGGTACGCACCGCGGAAACCAGCACGAAACCAGCGTCATTGGCCGGCAGGGTGAAGGTATCGCGGAATACCACGCCGCGCGCCGTGGACGGGCCCCGGTTCTGGTAGGTGATGCGGTAGGTGGTGTTGACGCCGGCGCGGCCCGGGCTGCCGGAGGTGATGTCCTTGGCGGTGGTGGCCACGTTGGCCACCGGATCGATCTGCACCCAGTCCGAGGCGCTGTTGTTGCCCGGGTTGGCTTCGCCGATCGAACCGCTCACGCTCGGATCGATGCTGACGCCGGCGGTGTTGCAGAAGCGGCCGGCCGGCATCGCCACGCCACCGCAGGTACCGGCGGCCTGGCTCTGGCTGTCGAACAGGCCACGGTTGACGGTGAACACGATGGTGGCGGTGGCGCCGGCCGCCAGCGCAGTGCCGGCGGAGCGGCAGATGTAGCCGCTGCCGACCACATCGCAGGTCCAGCCGGCCGGCACGGTGTTCTTGGTGACGGTGGTGCTGCCGGTGACAAAGCCCGGGATGGGGTCGTTGACCACCACGCCGGTAGTGGTGGCGCCGTTGTTGGTGACCTGCAGCGTGTAGCTGACCCCGCCATCCGCTTCCCGGATCACGTTGTCGGCATCGCCGGCGCCATTGGTGCGCTTGGTGATGGACAGGTCGGCGCGGGCGTCGGTGGCGCGGCTCTGCCCACCGGTGCAGTCATTGCCGGTGTTCGGATCCAGGTTGATGCCACCGGCGGTGGTCGGTTCGGCCGAACCGCCGCTGCCGCCGGTACAGGCGTTATTGGTCAGCGTGCCCTGCAGGCGCGCAAGCGTGTACAGGGTCAGCGCGGCGGAGTTGTTGTTGACCGCGACCGGGTAGCCGCCGGTCTGGGTGCAGGTGACGACCTGCGCCGGGGCGCCACTCCAGGCGCGGTCCACGCTGCAGCTGAAACCGCCCACGGTCACGGGCACGCCGGGCGCGTAGGGCTGCCCACCGGCATCGACCCATTCTTCGCCCGCGGCAAGCGTGTCGACCAGCTGCAGGTTGCCGGTGACCGCGCGCGGGCCCAGGTTCTGCGCGCGCAGGGTACTGGTCATCACGCTGTCGGTGCGCAGCCCGGTGTTGTTCCACACCGGCACCAGCGCCGGGGTCTTGGTCTTGGTCATGCGCAGGTCGGCGCCGTCAGGGATGACGGTCAGGCCGACGCTGCCTTCGTTGTTGGTCAGCACCGGGTCCGGCGTGGCGGCGCTGATCTGGGCGGTGTTGGTGACCGTGCCGCTGCTGTTGGTACCGGTGGATGGCACCTGCGCCTGGATCGCGATCTGCGCCTGCGCGCCCGGCGCGAAGCTTGCGGCGGTACAGGTGACGACGGTGCGCTCGGCGTTGTCGCTGCACGACCAGCCACCAGGGCCGGCTACGCCGTTGACGATGAAGCCTTCGGGCAGCGCATCGCGCAGCACCACCGTGGTGGCGGCACTGGGACCATCGTTGCGCGCGGTCAGCGTATAGGTGACCACCGAACCGGCGGCCGCCGGCGCGGGCGACACCGATTTGGACACCAGCAGGTCCGCACCGGCGGTGACCTGCGTGGTCACCTGCGCGGCATTGTTGTCCGGTACCGGGTCCGGCACGTTGCCGGCATTGACCACCGCCGAATTGACGATGTTGCCGGTACCGACATTGACCTTGCCGCGGAACGAATAGCTGGTGCTTGCGCCTACCGCCAGGGTGCCGTTGTAGGTGCCGTTCTGCTGGGTGAAGGCCCAGTCCGCACCGGTTGGCGCGCCGACCAGGGTGACGTTCGGCGGCAGCGTATCGGCCACCCGGAAGCCGGTGGTCACGCTGGGGCCGTTGTTGCGCACGGTGAGGGTGTAGGTGATCTCGCCGCCGCCGATGACCGGGTCGGGCGTGGCGCTCTTGCCCAGCTCGAGATCGGCCGCCGCCTGGATGGTGGTGTTCTGGCTGGTGCGGTTGTTGGCAACGTTGGTATCGCTGCCGAAGAACGGGTCGGTGTTCTGCAGCGTGCTGATCGGCGTGGTCGCCGGCGGCAGCGCGCTGGCGAAGCCGATCGCGGCGCGAACGGTAATCGTCGCTGGCTGCGAGGCGATGGTGGTGACCGGCAGCTTGAATTCGTAGGGCGCCGTAGAGGCGTTCAATGCCGGGTTCTGGCACACCACGCGGGTAGTGCCGGCAGCGCCCGCCGAGGCGCTGCAGCCCGCCGGGGCAGTGCTGCCCAGCGCGGTGCCGGCGGGCAGGTCGAACAGGGTCACGCTGCCGCTGGCGGTGTCGTTGGCGCCGTTTTCGACCTTGACGTTGTAGATCACCGTAGTGCCTGCGGGCACCGGGTCGTAACCGGTGTCGGAGAAGTCGGTGATCTGCAGGTCGATGGCGAGTGCGGGAAGTGGCAGCACCATCACCAGGGCCAGCAGGGCGCGGCGCAGCGACAACCGCCGGGACTGCGCCTGCGTGCGCTCAAACGGCGTTGCCGCCGCGCAGATGCCTGCGCGATCGCTCTGGATGGACATGCGTTTTCCCCTGTTCCGGTCGTTGCAGCGTTCACAGGGAACGCCGCACGATGCGTACCCAACGCAACCGGTCCAGACGTCCCCTGTCAGATGAATCCCAGGCCTGCAGGCGACAGACGTCGCCGACGATGCCGGGCGGGGCGGATTGTGATGTTGCCGTGAAGGCAAGTCAGTGCCGGCGGCTCACGCAGGCTCACACTGGCTCACACCGACCGCAGCGGGTCAGGCGGTAAGCAGGTACCCCTGGCCGCGCAGCGCGCGGATCGGCAACTCGACTCCGGTGGCGCCGCGCACGCGCGCGCGCAGGCGATGGACCAGCACGTCCAGGCGGTGCGGATCGAAATCCCACGGGGTGTCGGTGAGGGTGGCGATCATCTGCTCGCGGGTGACGGCGTCGCCGTTGGCCGCGAACAGCAGCTGCAGCACACCGCGCTCCATCACCGTCAGTGCCAGCGTCGCTGCGGTCGGGGCGTGCAGCGTCCAGCCATCCTCGGCCAGTCGCCAGCGCGGCGGCGGCGTGGTGGTGGCGGCCGCGACAGGCGGCGCCGGCGACAGGCGACGGCGCAGGCTGTGCAGGCCGGCCGCCAGCACGTCCAGGTCCGGCGGCTTGACCAGGTACAGGTCGGCGCCCCGGGTCAAGCCCATCGCCATGTCGCGCGGGTCGCCGCGCCCGGTCAGCATGACGATGCCGACCTGCAGGGCCTCGCGCAGGTGCGCGGCCACGGCGTAGCCATCTTCACCGGGCAGCCCGACGTCCAGCACCACGATGTCGCAGCGGTCGGCCAGCAGCGCGCGGTACAGCGCCTCGGCGCTGTCCAGCCCGCGCACCGTCGCCCCCCGCCAGGCCAGGTCGTCCAGCAGCAGTGCCTGCAGCTCGGCGTCGTCTTCGACCACCCAGATGTGCAGCCCGTCCAGTTCCTGTACTGCCGTCACGTAGTGCGTCGTTTCCCAGGCATCCAGTCTGCAGTCTAGCGGTCGTACGCCCGTGCGCAACATCAGCGGCGGGGATGGAATCGACAACAGGGCGTCGTGGTTGCCCCTTGCCGCGGTGGAACACGACGGTCAGCGTGGAGGCCTCCCTGACCTGATGGAGGCTGCCGTGCCCGTTCCCACTTCCCCTGACGTCCTCAGCCCGATGCTGAGCCGGCGCCTGGAAGCGTCGCTGCCGCTGGAGCACCGCATCAGCGCGGTCGAGGCGCTGCGCTACCTGCTCACATCGGTGCGGAACGTACCGCCCGTCACCCACACGCCCCCGCCACTGGACAGGACGAACCCATGGCCGATGGCCAGGGTGTTCCAGTGCCTGACCCAACCGGGCGCTGGCGCCGAGCAGGGGCCACTGAGCGCGGCCGAATGCCATACCGTGCACACGGTGCACTACCTGTACGAAGTCCATTCCGCCCCATCATTGGACCGGATCCCCCTGACCGCGGGCCGATGGCCACAGGCCGCCATCCATGCCCGTGTGCTGAATCAGGTGCGCCGCGAGTTCGCCCAGCTGCCCCATCCCCAGCCCTTTGAAGGGTGGGAAAAGTCGGTCCACGACGTGTCCGCCCGGCTGATGGCGCAGTCGCTTGACCTCGGCCTGCAGCCCACCGAGGTCGTGGTGGTGGCCTCGCAGGAAGTGCCGCCGGAGGCCCGCCGTCATCTGGGCGGGGTGACCCTGCACCTGGCGGCGTGGAATGCCGCCACGCCGCCGCCGGAATGCACGCCGGAAACCGCCAATCCGAACGTCTGGGACCCGAGCAACCCGCTGGGCAACGAGCCGGACCTGCGGCGTGCACCGCTGCAACTGGAATGGACCGGGATCACCCCCCTGCTACCGGGGCAGGCCCGTGCCGGTCACTCGGCCGGTACGCCCATTTCGGTCAACAGCGCCGGCGCCGGGTAGACCTTGGCCAGCAGCCAGCGCAGGTAACGCATGTCCACGTGCACGGCGCGCTTGAAGCGCGGGTCGAACCACCAGCTGGCGCTGACCGATTCCCAGTTGCTGTCGAAGTTCAGCCCGATCAGCTCGCCGCGTGCATTGAGCACCGGCGAGCCGGAGTTGCCGCCGGTGGTGTCCAGGTTGGTCAGGAAGTTGACCGTCTGGGTCTTCAGCACCGGGTCGGCGGTGCTGCCGAAATCGCCCTTGGCGATCGCCGCCAGCAGCGGCTTGGGCGCATCGAAGGGGAACGCGTTGGTGTTCTTCTCGACGATGCCGGCCACGGTGGTGACCGGGTCAAAGTGCACCGCGTCGCGCGGCGACAGCGCTTCCACCCTGCCATAGCTGACGCGCAGGGTGCGGTTCGCGTCCGGGTACACCGTACGGCCCTGTTTCGCCCGCCACGCGAACAACGCCTGCATGTAGGCCGGGCGCAGACGCAGCTGTTCGCCTTCGCGTTCCTTGCGCTGGTCTTCCAGGCGCAGCTGCGCGGCCACCAGCGGGCCGGCCAGGTCGATCAGCGGGTCATGCGCCAGCGGCCTGCCTTCCCTGGCGGCGGCGAAGCGGCTCAAACGTTCGGCTTCTTCGCCGAGGCGGGTGCTGGCGTACAGGGTGTCCAGCGCCTTGGCCAGCGTGGCCGGCGTGCGGCCGAAGGCGGCATCGAACTCCGGCACGCGCTGCGCGTCGGGCAGCTGCTGGTAGCGGGTCAGCAGGCGGGTCAGCAGTGCCTTTTCCACCTCCGGCGCGTAGCGGCGCTGGACCTGCTTGAGGGTGCCTTCGATCAGGGCCTGGTCGCGCTGCTGGTAACCGCTCTCGCGCTCGGCGTCCGGCTTGGCCGATTCGATGCGCAGGCGTTCCAGCAGCAATGCCGAACGCAGCAGCTGGCTCTGGGTGGCGGCCTGTTCGAGTACGAAATCGCGCTCGCCCATCGCCGCGCCCTGCGACAGGGAACCGAGCAGCGCCTGGATGTCGGCCTGGTACGCGGCGTCGGTGGCCTTCAACATCGCCGCTTCGTCGGTGGCGCGCTGGGTCTTGGCATCGCTGCGCAGCAGGCCCTCCAGCTCACCGGCAGCGCGCTTGCGGTTGTTCTTCAGCGACTGCAGCTGCGCGGCGTAGCGGGTGCGCGCCTGCGCGTCCTGGGCGGTGGACGCTTCGATGGTGTCGATCAGCTGCTGGAACACCGCCACCCGGCGCGGCAGCACGGCATCGATCTGGCCGGCGAATTCGGCCGCCGTGCGGTGGCGGTAGGTGATGCCCGGGTAGCCGGCCAGCATGGCGAAATCGCCGGTCTTCGGCCCGTCGACCGACATCTTCAGGTGCGCCGGCGGGTGGTAAGGCACGTTGTCCGGGCTGTACGCGGCGGGCTTGCCGTCCTTGCCCACGTAGGCACGCAGCAGGGTGAAGTCGCCGGTGTGGCGCGGCCACATGAAGTTGTCGATCTCATCGCCATAGTTGCCGATGGCGCGCGGTGGTGCGTACACCAGCCGCACGTCGCTCAGTTCGAGCTGGCGGATGCGGTAGAAATCGGTGCCGTAGTACATGTCGGCCACGCTGCAGCGCACGTTGCCTTCCTGCTCGCACTCGGCCACCAGCCGCTTGCTGGCGCGGTCCACCGCGTCGAAATAGGCGCGCCCGGTCTTGCCGCGCGCATCACGCAGCACCTCATCGGTGACCTTGTCGAAGCCGGTGGTGACCAGCACGCGGAAGTCCGGATTGGACGGGCGCTCGTCGGCGCGACCCTGGGCGATGAAGCCGCCGTCGATCAGATTGTGCTCGGGTGTGCTGTTGTACTGGATCACCCCCATCGCCACGTGGTGGTTGGTCAGCAGCAGGCCGTCGCCGGACACGAACGAACCGGTGCCACCGCCGGCACGCACCACTGCGCTCAGCGGCGGCGCGGTGACGTTGGCCAGGTCGGCCGGATCGCCCTTGAAGCCGGCGGCCTTCAGCGGCTTGGCCAGGTCCGGCAGCTGGGTGGGCATCCACATGCCTTCGTCGGCGTGGGCAGCGGCGGCCAGGGTGAGGCCAAGCGCCAGGGCGGCAGTCAGGGGCGTGCGTGCGGGCATCGGTGCATCCGGTACGGCGGAACGAGGGAGCACCTTAGCCACTGCCCGCCGGTGGGGCAACGCCCGATGGTCAGGGGTGGGCACGCTGGCTAGAATCGCCGCTTCTCAGGGGGAGTTGTCAGGGATGATCGTAGGAATTGATCTGGGCACGACGCATTCATTGATCGGCGTGCATCGACCCGACGGGGGGGAACTGTTCCGGAACGCGCATGGCGACCTGCTGACCCCGTCGGTGATCAGCCTGGATGGCGACACCGTGCTGGTCGGCAAACCGGCACAGGAGCGGCTGGTAAGCCATCCCCAGCACACCGTAGCCCACTTCAAACGCTGGATGGGCAGTGACCGCGAGGTGCGCCTGGGCGCGCGCACGTTCCGCGCTGAAGAGCTGTCCGCACTGGTGCTGCGCTCGCTGTTGGCCGATGCCGAAGCCGCGCTTGGCCAGAAGATCGAAGAGGCGGTGATCAGCGTGCCGGCCTACTTCTCCGACGCCCAGCGCAAAGCCACGCGGGCGGCGGGCGATCTGGCCGGCATCCGGGTAGAACGCCTGATCAACGAACCCACCGCCGCCGCGCTGGCCTATGGCCTGCAGCAGCGCGACCAGGAAGGCCGCGTGCTGGTCCTGGACCTGGGCGGCGGCACGTTCGACGTGTCGATTCTGGAGTTGTTCGAAGGCGTGGTCGAAGTGCATGCCAGCGCCGGCGACAATTTCCTGGGCGGCGAGGACTTCCTGCAGGTGCTGGTGGACGCATTCCACGCCGACCATGGGCTGGACCGCAACGCGCTGACGTCGGCCGAGCAGGCCCAGCTGCAGCGTCGCCTGGAACAGTTCAAGCGCGATCTCAGCCAGCAGAGCAGCAGCCAGGTACAGATGACGCTGGCCGGTCGGGACGTCGCCTGGCAGCTGGACGAGGCCCGCTACGCACAGCTGTGCGAGCCCCTGCTGCAGCGCATGCGCGCGCCGATCGAACGCGCCATCCGCGACGCACGGCTGAAGCCCGAGGCGCTGGACGACATCGTTCTGGTCGGCGGCGCGGTTCGCATGCCGATGATCAGCCGGCTGGCCACGCGCATGTTCGGACGCCTGCCGCTGCGCCACATCCATCCAGACCAGGCCATCGCGCTGGGCGCCACGGTGGCCGCCGGGCTGAAAAGCCGGGACCAGAGCCTGGAAGAGATCGTGCTGACCGATGTGTGCCCGTACACGCTCGGCACCCAGGTGTCGCGCCAGGGTCCGGACGGTTCCGTGCGCGCGGGGTACTTCCACCCCATCATCCAGCGCAACAGCGTGGTGCCGGTGAGCCGGGAAGACCAGTTCTTCCCGCTTCGCGACGACCAGCGCGAGGTGGTCATCGATGTCTACCAGGGCGAAAGCCCCACCGTGGACAAGAACATCAAACTGGGCGAGCTGCGCATTGCGCTCGGTCACGGCAGGGCGGCCGGGAAAGGCCTGACCACGCGCTTTACCTACGACGTGAACGGACTGCTGCAGGTGGAGGTGGTGGAGGACGCCACGGGGACGCGGCATGAACTCGTTCTCGAACAGAATCCCGGCCTGCTGTCGCCGCAGGAGATCCAGTCGCGGCTGCAGGCGCTGCAGGGACTGAAGATCCATCCGCGCGAGGTGCAGCAGAACGTGGCCCTGCTGGCCCGCGCCGAACGCCTGTACGAGGAATTCATCGACCAGCGCGAGTGGCTCCAGCGCTGCCTCGAACAGTTCCGGCATGTGCTGGAGAGCCAGGACCTGCAGCGCATCGCACGGCACCGGAGCGAGCTGTCCGAGGCGATGGACGCACTGGAACGTGACGCGTGAGCTGGGGCCATGCCGCGCTCGGCCTGGCACCGGATGCCGACGAACGCGCGATCAAACGCGCCTATGCGGCGGGTCTGCGCCACACACGGCCGGATGAGGACCCTGCTGGTTTCCAGCGTCTGCATCAGGCCTACCAGGCCGCCTTGGCCTGGGTGAAGGAAGGGGTACCCGCCGGCGATGAGGACGCGGAGAGCATCGGCCGGGAGGACATCAGCACCGCCGTGGAGCAGCAGGAACCCGGTCCCGGGTCCGCGATGCCGGTGGAAGCGCGCAGCATCGAAGCGGCGCTGCCGTCGCGGCTGGACGTCCCGGCTTTCGCCCAACGCGTCATCGCGGCCGCGGCAGAAGGCCCGCCGTTGGCGTTCGCACGCTGGCTTGCCGAGCGCCCCGAACTCTGGCCGCTGCAGGACAAGCAGCGGGTGGGGGATGCGGTGCTGCACGCCCTGCTGGACCTGGATGCGCCCATCCGGATGGAGAACTTCGACGCGCTGGGTGACTGCTTCGATTGGGACGACATTGCAAGCAACGTGGACCCGTTCGTCCTGCATGACTGTCGTCGGCGCCTGCATCGGCACTGGGTCGTGCAGCCACCGAACGGTGCCTGGCTGGCGTACTTCCTGCATCGGCCGGATGCGCCCGTCAATGAAGCCCAGGCACGGGCGCAGCTGGCCTGGTTGACCCGGCCGTGGCAGCGCTGGCGTGCCGTGCTGACGGCCGCCGTGCCGGGGCCGGTCCCGGTCATCGGCCGCATGCTGACCCTGCTGGGCATCGAGGACGCAGGGCAGGCCCCGCCGCCGCTGCAACCGGCGCAGGTCGCGTTCTGGCTCGACCTGACCCGGCGCGGTCGCATCACCCGCGCCCAGCTGGAGGTGGTCGGACTGCGCAGCCTGCTGTGCGCGCTCACCTGGCTGGTGGTGATCGGCACCCTGGCCGTCGCAGACAGGCCCGCGCAGGCCCCGGCAGGCCCCAACCATGGGCTCGACCTTGCGCTTTACGGCGCGCTTTCACTGCTGGTGGGGGGCATGCTGGTCCTGCCCTTCCGGCGGCTGCTGGACTGGCAGTCGGCTGCTGAAGCGCCGCAGCAACGCGGCAGGCATGTCCGGCTGCTGTTCATTCCATTGCTGGCGGTCATCGCGCTCGCGCTCATCCATGCCGTCGACCAGCGGGTGGCCGGCACCCTTGTGGCGGTGCCCGCGCTGATCATTGCACTGGTGCGCTGGTGGCGACGCGGGTTCTACACGCTCAGGCTCAACGGCTGGATGCTGCTTGCCTTGTGGCCGGCGGTGAAGCTCGCCGGCCTGGTCATCGTGTTCGGCGAGATTTCGATCGCACTGGCCGTGATCGTGTGGGCGTTCGATGCGGTCAATGCGGCGAAGGGGAAATAGGTCGGGCAGATGCATGGGCAGCCGGGCAGAGCCCGGCGCTACTTTTCTCTTCGCCAGTTGATGGAGCCGCGGTTTTCCACCGTGCTCGATTCCACTTCGATGTCGAAACCACGCCGCAGCAGGTACTTCAGGGTGATCACCGAGCCGCTGCCGACCAGTGAGACGCCGTAACCCACGTACAGCTTGGGCGAAATGTACTTGCCGAAGCCGATCACCGAACCGCCCAGCGCGCGCGACTGGCTGACCCCGGCGTCGTCCAGGCCCAGCTTGGCGCCCAGCTGCGAGGCAAGCAGGCCGCTGCCGGCCGACAAGGCGGCCGAGGCGGCGTTGACCTGCTGCGTCTGGTCGCTGCTTGCACCGGTGAGGCTGCGCCCCAGCACCAGGAACGCCAGCGCTTCGGACTGCGACATCGCCGGGTCGGACCACACGTCCACCCGCGGCGACTGCGCACGACCGGTCACGTCGATGCCGGCGGTGACATCGCCCACCCGCCGTTCGGCGCGGATGTCGATGCGCGGGTCGGACACCGGGTTGAAGTTCCAGTTGAGGTTGCCGCGGGTAATGGTCAGGTCCTGACCATAGGCCTTGTAACGGCCGCTCACTTCCAGTGCGCCGTTGGCGGTCATCTCGCGCCCGGGCCGCGCCCAGACCTGCATCTTGCCGCCCAGCCCACCCTTCAGGCCGAAGCCGGCCATGCGCACGTTGTCGCCCAGGCTCACGGTGAGGTCCATGTCCAGCGGCGAACTGGGGCCTTCCTCCGGATCGGCCGGGTCCAGCACCACTACGTCTTCGGACACCGACGTCCCTCGATCCAGGCGCTCCAGGTCGAGGTCGGCTTCAGGAACGTGCACGGTGCCGCGCAGCTGCATGGCGGCCGCCGCCAGGGTGAAGTCCAGGTTCGGGTTGGCCACGATGCGCAGTTCCGGCGTGTTCGACAACAACACGTTTTCGCCGTGGATGTGCAGCTGCAGCGGCTGCGCGTCGCCGAACCACGACAGGCCGCCGTCGACGAACAGCGTGCCCTTGCCGGAATTGGCCTGCGCGGTGATCTTGGCCGAGCCGTCCGGTTGGGCGGTGAAGCTGCCGCTACCCTGGTCGAAGGTCAGCCCCAGCGCGGGGAACTCGCCCTTGAAGTTGCTCAGCTTGGCGTCGCCGCCCAGTTGCGGCGTGCCACGCGTGCCGCGCAGGCTGACGTGGCCTTCGATCAGGCCGGTGGGGCGCACGATGTCCGGCGAGAACAGTTCCAGCCAGTACAGCCGCGACATGTTGAGGTACAGCTCGCCGTTGAGCGGTGCATTGGCGTCCCAGCCGGTCTGCACCTTGGCGTCGACGAAGCCGTTGCCCTGGAAGCCGACGCCCAGCTTGGCGTTGATCTGCGCCGGGGTCATCTCCAGCGTGGCCGAGAACTGGTCGTAGCGCACCAGTTCACCGCGCGCGTTGTCGCCCAGGCGGATGCCGCCTTCCAGCGAGGCGATTTTCGCGCTGCCTTCCCAGGCGTTGCCGCGCGGCCGGATCTGCCCGTCCAGGGTGAGTTCGCCCCGCAGGTACAGGCGCCGTCCGGATTGCGGCGGCAGCCAGGGCTGCACCAGCGCCAGCGGCAATGCGTCGCCACGGATCTTCAGGCCATCGCGCGGCCAGTTGGCGCTGGCGCACAGCGCACCGCCGGTGGCCGCACCCAGGCAGGTATCGCCCAGGGTGAAGCTGCTGCCCTGGATGCCGAAGGCAGCCGGCGCGCGCAGCGCCCAGGCATCGCCCTTGACCGGTGCGATGCGCAGCGCGGCCAGCTCGCCACGCCAGGCACTGCCCTGCTGGCGCACGCCGCCCTGCAGGGCCACGGCGCCGAGTTCGTTGTTGGCCTGGGCGTCCAGCCGCAGGTTGGAGATGCTGCCATTGGCGTTCACGCTGATCGTGTCCAGCAGCATGCCGGCCTGCACCTTGGTGCCCTGCAGCGCCAGCGTACCGTTGCTGCCCTGCCACGGCAGGCGGCCGCGGAGGCTCAGCGCTTCGGCACTGTAGTCCGCATAGCGCAGGCCACTGCCGACCAGGTCGGCGGTAATGTCCGGCGCGGTACGCGGCCCGCGCACCTGCACCTGGCCACGCAGGGTGCCGGTGCTGCCCGGCATCAGGTCATCCAGCTGCACCGGGTCGAGCTGCGCCTGCACGTCCAGGCGGTCGCCCACGCTGCCACGCGCGGTCAGGCGGCTGTTGCCCACGGCCAGGCGCACGTTGCCCTCGCCCTGCTGCCCGCGCAGGGCGAACTGGCCCTGCGCGTCCACCCGGCGGTTGCGCAGCATGCCGTTGATGCCCGGCACGTCCACGGTGGCTTCATAGCTGCCGGCGGTGCCGGCCGGGCTGCCCGCAGGCGGCGGCAGCTGGCGGCCCTTGGAGGCCACGGCGCCGGACAGGCGCCCGTCCCAGCCGGGCACGAAGTAGCCGGGATCGAACGCGGCCAGCTTGGCGGCCACGTCCCAATCGAGCTGCGGCGCCCACGCGACCTGGCCGGTCACGTCCAGCGCGCCGCCGGGCGTCTTGGCCTGCAGCTGCCTGATCTGTGCGGCGGTGTCGCTGCCGCGTACGTCGAACTGCAGGTCGGCGCGCTGCTGCTCACGCTCCACCGACGCCTTGCCCACTGCTGCCCACGCCTTGAGCGTGCCGGCCAGGCCCATCCGCGCTTCCTTCAACGTCACCGGCACCGGCTTGGCCGCGCCGGGCGTGGTGGTGTCCGGTTCGGGCACGAAGGTCAGGTCGTTGGCGACGATGGAGAAGCGCAGGCTGGCGTTCGCGCGGTCGGTGAAGTCGGCGGTGCCCTGCAGGCGTGCCTGGCCCCCCCAGCCTTTCACCACCAGCGGCGATACGGTCAGCACCTGGTCGGCCAGGCCGACCTTGGACGGCGCCAGCTCCACGGCCAGGTCGCCCTGCTGGATGCGGCCCTGCAGGTTGGCCTGCCCGCCCTTGCCGCTGGCGCTGAAGTCCAGCGACAGCGGAACGGTAGCCGGGTCCATGCCCGGCACCAGCAGCGCCAGGTCGAGTTCCTTGCTGCGTGCGCTGGCGGTCCACACCGGCGCGTCGCGACCTTCGAACACCAGGCTGGCCTGCAGCGGCGCCGGGGCCTGACCGGCCACGGCGATTTCCATGCGCGCCAGGTCGCCACGCGCGACCAGCCCCAACCGGGCCGGCGTGCGCCCACGCGGTGCGGGCAGGGACGCGCCGACGGTGATGTCGGTGGTGTAATCGTTGCCGGGCAGGTAATGACCGTCGACGCGGAAGTCGCCCAGGTCGCTGTCGACCTTCAGGTGGCGCGCGCGGAATTCGCCGTTGGCGATCTCCAGCCCGCCGCGCAGCTTGGTGATGTCGATCAGCGGTTCCTGCGCCTGGGTAATGCGGAAACCGTCGATGATGATGGTGTCGGCCTGGATCGCCAGCGGCATCTCGACCTGCGGCAGCGAGCCGGGCCACGACGGCATGTCGAACGGCTCATCGCTCTTGGCCAGGTTCAAGGTGGCATTCTTGATCTGCAGCGCATCCAGCTGCAGCTTGCGGCCCAGCAGGGGGCGGATGTCCGGGTCCAGGTAGGCGCGTTCGGCGGTGAAGTGGATATCGTCGTAGCGGAAGTCCAGATCGTGCAGCACCAGCGGTCCCGCCACCGGACCGTCGACCTTGCTCCAGGTGAGCGTGGCGCCGGCCGGCAGGCGCGCCACCACCTGGGCCAGCAGCACGTCACGCCCGGCCACCGTCTGCAGCGCCCAGTACACCAGCAGCAGCGCCAGCAGCACCAGCCCGAGCACGGTGAAGCCGGACCACGCCCAGAACCGGCGCCTGCGGTAGAAGCGCACGCGCGGCGGCGGCGGGGTGGGCGTCGGCGTCGGCGTGCTCACAGGTCCGCTCCGATGCTCAGGTACAGCTGGAACTTCGAGTCCGGGTTGTTCAGGCCGTGCGCGATGTCCACGCGTACCGGACCCACCGGCGATTTCCAGCGCACGCCGAAGCCCACGCCGGTATGCAGGTCGATGTCGTTGTCGAAGGCGCTGCCGGTGTCGACGAACACCGCCCCGCCCCACGGACCGCCCTTGAAGTAATGCTCGTACTCGGCCGAAGCGGTCACCAGGTTCTTCGCACCCAGCGCGAACTTGTCCGGCGCCGGCGTGCGCGGGCCGACTTCGCGGAACGCGTAACCGCGGATGCTGCGGTCGCCACCGGCGAAGAAGCGCAGGCTGGGCGGCATCGCCACCAGGTCGCTGGTCCAGGTGGTGCCGCCTTCGCCGCGCAGGATCAGGCGATCGGCCTCACCGACCGGAATGAACCAGCGCAGCATCATGCTGGCCTGCACGAAACTGGTATCCGAGCCGGCGCCTTCGACGCCGCCGCGCAGGGTGGCGCTGCCGCTGATGCCGCTGCGCGGTGCCAGGCGGTCGTCCACGTTCACGTAGTCGGCCACCAGCTGCGGGTAGACCAGCGTGGAGGTGTTGTAGATCGCGTCGGTGAACTCGGTGCCCGACGCGTAGCGCCAGCGCTCGCGCAGCGCGTTGATGGAGGCGATCGCGGTCCAGTGTTCGTTGATTTCGCCGCTGCGGCTGCCGATCAGCTTGAAGTTGCGCAGGTCGATGTAGTCGGTCTGCTCGTCATAGGCGCTGGCGGTCAACCCGTACCACCCGTCCAGCCACTTGAACGCCGGAATCCGGTAGGTGGTGACCAGGCTCTTGCGCTTCTGCGCGTAGTCCAGCTGGGTGTTCATCTTGTGCCCGCGGCTGTTGAGGAAGCGCCGCTCCAGGCCGCCGCGGATACCGGCGCCGCTTTCGCTGCCGTAGCTCACACCCGCCGTGTAGATGGTGCGCTTGGCGCGGGTCAGGTTCACATCCACCGGCACGTTGCCGTTTGCGTCGGCCTGGTCGGGCTGCGGCTGGATGTCGATCACGCTGAAGTAATCGAGCCTGGTCAACGACTCGCGCAGGCGGTCCAGCTTGCCCTCGTGGAAGTAGCTGCCGGTTTCCCAGTACACCAGGGGGTCGAACAGGCGGTCCACGAAGTAATCCTGGTGGAAGCGGATGTCGCCCATGTTGTAGCGGCGCCCGCTGTCCCAGGTGAGGTCGATGTCGGCGGCGTTCTCGGCACGCGTGATCTCCACCCTGCGCTGGGTGAAGTCGGCATCGAAATAGCCACGCTCGGCCAGCCGCCGGGTGATGGTGACGCGGCTGGCATCGTACAGGGTGTGCTCGAACCGCTGGCCCTTGCGCGGGCGGAAGTTCTCGATGTCTTCCTGCAGGTACTGGTCCAGCTGCGCCGGCCCGGTGATGTCGATGTTCTCGCGCCGCACCAGGGTGGGGGGGCCACGGTCGACGTGGATCACCACGCGCAGGTTGTCGCCTTCGCGCGGGCTTTCCACGGTGATGACCGGGTTGTAGTAGCCGAACGGCTCCAGCGCGCCGCGGGTCTGGCGTTCAGCCTGCGACAGCAGGTATTCCAGCCGCGACTCGCCCTGTACCTGGCCGATGGTGTCGTACAGCGACAGCGACACCTCGATGTTCTCGATGATCTCGGCGTCGTCGCCCTTGTCCAGTCCGGTGATGTCCACCTTCTCGATGGTGCCGCGCGCGTGCGCGGTCGAGGCGATGGCCAGCGACAGGAACAGCAGGGGCAGGAGGTATTTCAATGGCGGCATGGGCACAGGATAGCGGGATCGTGCCAAAAACGAAGCCTGTATGCGCCCTGCCTGCGGCCCGGGACATCACGCCATATTCACGCAGATGGTAGGTGAGCGAGAAATTCCGGCCAGTCCATGGGCGGGGATACGGAGATGTCGTAGGCCTCTCCGCTGTCCATGCCCGTTTCGATGCAGATGCTGAAGAACACCGGCGCGTCAGCGTCCTGCATGCAGGCGTAGTAGCAGTCGCCGTTGCCGTGGTTGTTGTAGCGGCCGAAGATCGACACCCCGTCACGCAGGGTCAGGTTCGCCCCACTGCAGTCGCCCACGTCGTCGTCCCCGGCTTCCGCATTCCGCTGGACCGGCCCGTCGGCATCACTGTCCTGCAGGATTCCCTGCTCAAGATAGCGCTGCAGATCGTCGGCGATGCGGCTGCGGTACAGGTCGCGGGCGAACGCGGTGGCCTGGCTGCCGAACAGCAGGAAATCGTGCTCGCGCCTGCCCAGGGCCTGCTCGCGGTCGGCCCCGAGAAGGGAGGCGTCCGCCGCGGTGAGGCGGGGGGCGCTGGAAAGCGCGGCAGGACGGCCGGCGCCGTTGATGATCATTGAACGTACTCCCGGAATCGGTGGTCCAGCGGCGGCCGGGGCTCGCACCCCGGCCGTCGCGCAGTGACATGGTGCCGCATCCGCATGCGGCGTGCCTCAGAATCCCTCGGCTTCGTACTCCGTCCGCGTCCAGAGCCGCGGCACCGGCCGCGGCGGCGGCGATGCAAGCAGCTGTTCCTCGGCCCATTGGCGGACATCGGGTTTCTTCAACTCGGCGGCGGCCATCTGCCGCATGTCGTTTTCGGAATGGCCTGCGCCCTCCCATGCTACCCGGTGCTTCTCCATCACCCGCAGTGCGGCCTGCTCCGCCCGCCACTCCATTGCCTCGTTCGGCGTGCCGAAGTGATAGAACACGATAAGTTCGACCTCGGGCAGCATCTCCTCCAATTCGGCCAGGCGGCGATCGCAGCTGTAGGAACACGGATTGCTGTCGGACAGCATGCGGACCTTTCCCGTGACCTTCGGTATCGGGTCCTTTCCATCGAGAAGGCCCGCGATGGCAGGCACCGCCTTTTTCAATGCGTCAAACCAGCCTTTCAGGATCTTGCTCTCGCTGCATGAGCGGATCTGGTACAGGTAGTAGTCGCCGGGGGTCAGCGTCCTTGCATTGCTTGGCAGCAGGCTGCCCTCGCCAACGTACTGCCGCATCGCGTCGGAGAAGGCCTTGCCATCCAGTGCATCGAACTCCGCGTCGGTCAGCTCGGCCAGCGACCGGGCCTGCTTCCCGCCCGGTATCGTCACCTGCAGGTCGCGCTCGGTCAGGGTGATCTTCTTCGACGCCTGCCCCGGTTCGGCCAGCTTGCCCACCGAGGGCATCAGGTCCGCACCCAGCGGATAGTCGGCACGGAACAGGTCACTCTGCATCGGCTTGCCCTCCGCCTGTGCCGCGGGCAGGAACACGCGGCGCACCGGCACCGGGTTGACGAAGTTTTCCGGGTGCATCCATGCGCGGGGTACGGTACTCAACGCGAAACCACTGTCCGGGAAGTCCGGTGATGGACCCAGCGCCACCCCTTCGTACGCGATGTCGTCCAGACGGTAGTGGGCCGCGTTCATCAGGTCGTAGCCGTTCAAGGTGCGGAAGTTCTTCTTCTGCAGCTCCTTCATGCGTGCGGCGTCGGCCGGCGGCAGGGACTGCTTCTCCAGCTTGAGCTGCATCATGCGGCTGGTCAGCGCCTTCAGTTCGCGTTCTTCCGCGCGCAGGCCGGTGTAGGTCCGGTCCAGTTCGTGCCGCATCGCGCCCAAGCTGCGCTGCATGTCGTCGCGCAGTGCAATCATCTCCGGACCCAGCGAGATGCTGTTCGGGGGATCGCAGTCCGCCGAACGGCGGGTGCGTTCGTGGGTCCGTGCGTCACTGTTGGGGCTACTGTCGGGCACCGGCTTGAGCGGTCCACGCAGGCTGCAGCGCTGCGCGATCGGCATCTGCTTCATCTGCTCGACCACTTCGCGCCGCAGCGTGGTGGCGTCGCCCAGCCGGCGCTGTTCCGGTGCGGCAAGCTGTTCGAACAACGCGTCCTGCCAGTGGGCATGCACCTTGCGCTGCGCATCCGAGACGACCAGTCCCCCAGCCGCGCCAGGACTGAAGGCCAGCCGCGCTTCGGCAACCCCCGGCGTTGCCGAGCCGACCAGCAGCACGGAACCGCCCTGGCCATCGTCACGCACCTTGACGGTGCGGCCAGGCAGTGCCGACTGCAGGTGGGTGGCCAGCTGCTGCACGTCGGCCAGCGTGCCGAAGGCGTCGTTCACTACCGCCTGGCGTTGCTGCCGCTGCGTCCGGCTGGTGAGCGTGTCGGCCACGATCGCGCGGATGTCGGCGGAGAAGATCCACGATTCCACCTCGCGCTTCTGCAGGCCGTTGGAGCGGGTGATGATCTCTTCCGCCTCGGCCTTGGTGAGATCGGGGAAATGTTTAACCAGGTTGTCCGCTGCCGTTGGCAGGCGATGCTGGGCGGCGATCCAGCGTTGCCAGGTGAGGCGGCTCTGCGCCGGGTCGGCCTTGATCACCCGGCCCAGCTCGCTGCGCACCGCCTGCAGCAGCGCGTCGCGGCCGGTGTCCGCCGGCAGTTTCAGGCGCGTGGCCAGGGCGGTTGCGTCGGCAGCGTCGACCAGGGCCTCGATGCCGGGCAAGGTGCGCGTGTCGGCCACTTCCACCATCAGTCCCACGGGGCCGCGGCCGAAGCGTGCGCCACGGGTCCACTCGCCGATGGTGTCGACATAGGTTTCCACCCCTTTGCCGTTGCCCAGTGCAGGGCTGTCGGCCCAGGCGCGCACGATGATCGCCTCGTCGCCGGGCATGCCCAGCGACTCGGGGTCGCCGAGAATGCGCTGCACACGCTGGTCGATGGTGAGCTCCTGCACCACGTGGCGCAGGTCAGCGCTGGGCGAGGCATCGCGCGAACGCACGCCAAACACCGCCTCCAGCTCATCCAGCTTCTCCGGCGGCAGGTTTTCCGCTTCCGGCAGGCGGCTCACCCACTCGCGCCTGCCCACCGGCGACAGCGTGGTGGTGCCGCGGCGCGTCGGCGGGCGCTCCTGCCGGTACCAGGCGTTGTTCCTGAATTCCACCGGCGGCCCCACCTGTTCGGGCGCGTCGGGCATGTGCAGGCGCAGCGCGTTGCCGTCGGAGGCCACGGCTTCGACATAGTGGCCGCCCTGCTCGATGTACGCACGCCGGCCCTGCCGGTAGATGCGGCCGCCTGCGGCAACTGGCTGTTCCAGCATGGGCAGCGCTGCGGCCGCCAACGCGGTGTCCGACACCGCGAAACCCTGATTGACCTGCCCGTCGGCGCTGAACCCGCGCGCCTGCAGTCGCAGCTGGCGCACCGCAGCGGTCGCCTCGGCGATGCTGCCCAGGCTGCGCTTGCCGAGCTGGTACAGCAGCCCGGGGATCGCGGTGATCTGGGCCGGGTCGAGCAGGTCGACCAGCCCCCCGCCGATCTCGAGGATGCCGTCATCGACCAGGCCGCGTTCCAGGTAAACCAAGCCCCGGTGGACACTGTCGACCACCACCCCCAGCGTGCCGGCCAGGCACAGCAGCGTGCCGGTGCCGCCACTGGCGAGGGAACACAACGCGCCCACGCCGATCGTGCCGATCACCCTGAGCGTTTCGACCAGCTGCTCGTGCGGGCTCACCGTCAGCTCGTCCACATCGTCGATACGCGCGGCGATCAGCGTGGCCGCCGCCGCCTGCGGCCCACGCGTGGCCGCGAAGCCGAACGGGATGCCGCGCGAGCTGGCGGTATGCTCGAACGCCGCGGCCAGGTCCGGGTGGTAGCGATACTGGGCGCGGGCGCGTACGTAGGCTTCGGCCTCGGGCCGGCGCAGCCAGAGGCCGAAGGCGCGCTGGTCCAGCACCTGGTCGCCATGGGGGGTATCGGGCAGGAACACCTGGCGTCCGACCGGCGTCTGGATCGCCCACAGCCCCACCAGCGGGGGGCCATTGAGCGTCACCACCTGCAGGGTCGAGGTCCTCGTGCCGACCGGGTCGAGCTGCGCGTGCGCCGTTTGCAGCGCGGCGTGGGTGGCGGCGTCCAGCAGGCCGTCCTGTCGGGCCACCTCGATCATCCACGCGGTGCGCGCGCGGATCTGGTTGCCCAGCGCGGCGGCGAAGGCCCTGCCCTCCCCGGTGCGCGGCAGCGCGCGCAGGTGGTCGATGTAGGCCGTGGCCAGCCGGTTGCTGGTGGCGAAGCTCTCCAGCTCGCCACAGATCGCCCGGCGCAGCGCCGGGTCGGCCAGCCGCGCGGTGAGCTCGGTGTCCACCCCGCCCTGCGCGTCACCGCGCCACGCCACCAGCTGCATCGCGTCCAGCGTCGCATCGTCCAGCCAGGTCGCTTGCGGCAGCCGGGCATTGGGCATGCCGGCCGCGTCGGGCGCCCAGTCCGGGGCGTTCAGCGGTACCGGCGGCCGGGGCAGCCCGTGCTGCTGCCAGCCGCGGGTCGCCCAGCGGGTCAGGTCCATGCGCTGCTCGCCCAGCTGCAGGCGGACCCGGCTCGGATCGAAGCCCGCCAGCGAGCCGTCGAAACCGGCCAACCGCAGCGCACCCACCATGGCGTCGGTGACGCTGGCCTGCGCGTGCGTGTCCAGGGTCTGCAGGGCGCTGTCGCGGCGCTGCTGGTAGGCGGCGTCCGCGGCCACATTGGCAATGCCCAGCGGGCTCCAGCGCAGCAGGTTGCGGCCCAGCTGCTGCTGCGCCAGCGCCTGCCCGTGATTGACCAGCGTGTCGGCCCACTGCTGGCGCGCCCCGTCGGCGTGGTCGACCGGCGTGAAGGCAAGGGTGAAGCTGGCGGCCGGGTTCCACCCCTGTGGCCCGCGCTGGCCGCTCTGGTAAAGCGCCAGGCGCTTTTCCCAGTCATCGACCAGTTTCAGCAGTTCGCGACGCTGCTCCGGCGGCGCGGCCTGCACGATGTCCTCGCCCAGGCTGCGCTGCACCCCGCCGTCGGCGGCGAAGGCGCCGCTGCGGGCGCGCTGGGTATCCAGGAACTCGCGGAACGCGTCTTCGTCGCCGAAGGCCTGGAAACGCGACAGGTCCGAGCGATACAGCACCACCTGGCCCCGCAGCCCCTCCTCCTCGGCGGCGCTGCGCAGCACCAGGTAGTTCGGCAGCGGCACCGTAACCGGGCTGCCGTCGGGCCGCCGGTCGACATAGGTCAACGTGGCGCGCTCGACCGCGCCGGTGCCCTGCAGGAAGCCCAGCACCACCTCCGCACCACGCCGATGCGCGTCGCCGCTGCCCAGCCGGCCCAGCGCCTTGGCCTTGAGCGCGTCCAGCACCAGCTGCGCCTGCACGGCTGCACTGAGTGCCGGCCGCGCCTGTTCGGCGCGGGCGGCGATGTCCACGCGCAGGCGGCTGGCGTCGGCACTGGCCAGCGCCTGGCTGAGCTGGGCCCACTCACGCGGGGTAACCGGCAGGTCATCGCGCAAAAACGACGCTTCGCCGGCGCGCGGCCGTGACAGGCAGTACGCGAGCAGCGGCAGGCGATCGTCCACCTGCATCCCGGCCACGTCCTTGTGCGGCAGGCGCACTTCGATGTCCTTCCAGTTTCCCTGCCAGCCCGCTTTCTGCAGCAGTTCGTCCATCACCGCATCGGCCGCGGTGTCCACCGCGGCCAGGGTGGGGGCGATCCTGCGCAGCGCCTGCCGGTGGCCGACCAGCAGCTCCTGTTCCGACGCCGACAAGCGCGCCACCCATTCCCAGCCGGGCTGCGTGGCGATGTCGCGCGCTACCGCTACGGACCACAGACGCATCGACTACAGCTGCTGCATCAGGGCAGGGTCGGCCCGCAGTGCATCCAGCTGCGCGGTGGATACGCCGTGCTGCTGCAGGACGGTCTCCTGCGCGTCGGCGCTGCTCGAGGCGGCAGGTGCCGCGCGCCGCGTGCGGCCGCTGCGCTGCGTGGGCTCCAGTTCGCCCAGCAGCAGATCCAGCGCCGTGCCCCAATGCCCGTCCGGCAGCGCGACCACCTCCATGGCCAGCTGCGCGGCCGTTTCGGCCGGGGTGGCCGGCTGCACCGCGTCGGGCCACAGAAGCTTTTTCGCACTCCAGGCTGCCGCGCCGGTCACCCCGATCACGGCGGCGGCCAGCGGCGCACGCCGCAGGTTCGGGAACGCGCGCGCAGCGGTCGCCGTCCCCGCTGCCAGCTCACTGCTTACCAGCGGCGTGGTCACCCGCACCTCGGGCACCGCCGAAGCGCCCATCAAGGTCATTTCCACCGGCGGCGGCGCCTGCGGCACGGCCTGGAACCCACCGCGCGCCGCCTGGCCCAGCGTGGCGATGCCGGCACCCAGCCAGGCCAGCCAACCGGGCCGCCCGCTCGACGACGACGCGCGTGCCGCATCGAACGGCGCTTGGGCACCGTGGGTGGGCACTGGCGTGGCGATCGCTCCGCCGGCGCAGGACGCGCCGGGTGCGCGCGCCGCCTCCAGGCCGGGCGGGGTGCCCTGCCAGTCCGGTACCACCGCCTCGCGGCGGTCCACCGCCTTCTGGTGCAGGATGCGCGCCTGCTTCTCCGCGTTGGTGAGCTTCTTCCTGGGCGCGGCCAGGACGTCACCGGCGCCACGGTCGGTGGCTTGCAACAACGCACCGCCCAGCCCGTTCAACACGGCGATGCGCTGCCAGTGCGTGGGCAGTCCGGCGATGAAGCGGCCGATCCCCTGAAGCTGGCCGGAGGGCGAAGGCAGCGCCCGCTGCATCTGCCACAGCAGTGCAGCCACGGCCAGTGCCGGGAGCAGGTGGCCACCGCCCAGGTTCGGGCGCAGCTGCGCATCGGCGTGGCCGATCTGCTCATGCAGGTTCCACAGGCCGGTCCGGATCGCCTCCGGCAGCGACTGCACCAGCGCGTCGAACTGGTCGTGCGTGCGCAGCGACGGCAACGCCGCGGCCAATGACGGCAGCACCGTCGCCAGGCTGCTCCAGCTGCCGTTGATCGCCGCGCGGGCGAGCTGGCCGGCGGTCAATGCATTGCCGGCCCAGCCGGGCAGTTCGGCCAGGAGCGTGCCCCAGGCCGCGCGACCGAGCGCGCCATCCAGCAGGGTGATCCCCAGATCGCGCAGGACGGCCACGTCATGCCCGCGCGCGGCCAGTGCCTGCTCCATGCGCCGGGTGACCGCGTCGCGGGCCTCCGCACTGTCGGCAGCGGCAAGGTGCGTTTCCAGCATGCGGACCAGCGCGCGGCGTTCCGGCGCGCCAGTGGCGAGGATCGCCTCCTTGACCCAGGCTTCGCGCGGGCTCAGCGGTACCGGCTGCGAGGAGATCGTCGGTCGCTTCGGCGCTGTCGCATTGCCGACGCGGGTGGGGGTACGGGCGCTGTGCGCGTCCTGCTCCTGCCCTGCGTCGGCGTCGGACAGCGTGGCGAAGCGGTTGAAGGTAGGGACGGCGGGAACGGCGTGGGGCAGCTTGGGCATGCGGCGGTACTTCCGTGCGAAGCGGGGCGAGCCGCGCAGGACGCGCGACGTGTCGGTGCCGCGTGGAAGCGCGGCGCCGGATGATCACGCGGCGTCGCGGAATACCGATTGCACGAATTTATCGTTTTCCAATTTTTCCTAAGAAGCGCTCAATTAATATTCAGATTGATTGCAGTTTTCGTCGCAATCGAACAAATGCGCGGAAAAAGAAAGCGCCCGGACCAGCCGGGCGCTTTCAGGGTGACGCCAACGCGGTACGCCTGCGTCAGCTGGACAGATGCTCGATCGCCGCCACGCTGCCGAGGCGGTCGCCCAGACGCTTGAGCAGGGCCAGGCGGTTGCCGCGCAGCGCCGGATCTTCGGCGTTGACCATCACCGCGTCGAAGAACGCATCCACCTGCGGCCGCAGCCGGGCCAGACGGGCCAGCACGCTGACGTAGTCCTTCTGGTGCAGGCTGGCACTGCTGTCGTCGATGGCCGCTTCCACGGCCTCGGCCAGTTCGCTTTCCGCCGGCTCGGCCAGCAGCGCCGGATCCACCATGCCCGGGATCGCGACGTCGGCCTTGCGCAGGATGTTGCGGATGCGCTTGTTGGCGGCCGCCAGTGCATCGGCCTCGGGCAGCGCCGCAAAGATGCCGATGGCGTCGATGCGGCGGTCGACGTCGTACAGCGACGCCGGCTTCAGTTCGAGCACGGCGTTGAAATGCGACGCCGGCACGCCCTTGTCGGCGTAGTAGCCGCGCAGACGGTCGAGAATGAAGTCGTACAGCTCCTGCGGCAGGGCGTCGGTCTTGCGCTCCGCGCTGGGCTGCACGGCGGGCGGCAGGCCGGCCAGGGCGCTGTCCAGCAGCGCGCGCAGGTCCAGCTCGAAGCCCGATTCGATGATCGTACGGGCCAGTCCCAGCGCATTGCGGCGCAGCGCGAACGGGTCCTTGTTGCCGGTCGGCTTCAGTCCGGCGGCGAAGCCACCGGCCAGCGTGTCGAGACGTTCGGCGATGGCCAGCACCTTGCCCAGCGGCGACAGCGCGATATCGTCGCCGCCGAAGCGCGGCTGGTAGGCCTCGTCGATGGCCAGCGCGACCTCGGGCGATTCGCCGCCGGTCACCGCGTAATGACGGCCGGCAATGCCCTGCAGTTCCGGGAACTCGTTGACCATGCGCGACTGCAGGTCGTTCTTGGCCAGCACGGCGGCACGTCTGGCCAGTACCGGATCGGCACCGACCTCCGTTGCGATCGTTCCGGCCAGCGCGACCACGCGCTGCACCTTGTCGGCCACCGAGCCCAGCTTGGCCTGGTAGGTCACCGTCTTCAACCCGTCGCCCATCGATTCCAGGCCCTGCTTCAGGTCCTCGTCGAAGAAGAACTTGGCATCGGCAAAGCGCGGGCGGATCACCCGCTCGTAGCCCTTGGCCACTTCGGCCACGTCCCGGGATTCGATGTTGGCGATGCCGATGAACTTCTCGGTCAGCTTGCCGCCGCCATCCAGCACCGGGAAGAACTTCTGGTTGATCTCCATGGTTTCGATCAGCGCTTCCTGCGGCACCGCCAGGAACTCGCGCTCGAAACTGCACAGCACCGGCGCCGGCCATTCGACCAGGTTGACCACCTGGCCCAGGTTGTCCTCGGTGATCCGCGCCTGGCCACCGGCAGCAGCGGCTTCGGCATTGACCGACTCGACGATGCGCGCGCGGCGCGCCGCGGGGTCGACCAGCACATAGGCGGCCTGCAGCGAGCTGACGTAGTCCTCCGGCGAGGACAGCCACACGGTCTTGTCGTGCATGAAACGATGGCCGCGGCTCATGCGGTCGCTCTTCAGGCCCAGCACCTCCGCTTCCACCACGTCCTTGCCGTGCAGCAGCACCAGCCAGTGCACCGGCCGCGCGAACCCGTAACTGTGGCTGCCCCAGCGCATCGGCTTGGGAATGGGCATGCCGGCCAGCGCCTCGGCCAGGATCTCCGGCAGCAGCGCCGCCGTGCGCGCGCCCGGGGTGACCGAGCGGTGCACGAAACGTTCGCCCTTGGCATCAGTGGTGCGCTCAAGCGCGGTCCAGTCGATCCCCGCCTTGGCGGCAAAGCCCTGCAGCGCCTTGGTCGGCTGGCCGTCGGCGTCCAGCGCGATGTTCAGGTACGGCCCCAGTACTTCGCCCTTCTGCTCGGGCTGTTCCACGGCCACGCCGGGCAGCAGCACGGCCAGCCGGCGCGGGGTCGACAGCGGCGTGGCATCGCCGCGCTCCACGGCCACGCCACGCTTGGCCAGGCCGTCCACCACGCCATCGAAGAAGGCCTGGGCCAGGCCCGGCAGCGCCTTCACCGGCAGTTCTTCGGTCCCCAGCTCGATCAACAGCGGCAGCATCGTGCTCATGCCTGCACCTCCTTGGCCGCCACCGCTTCGATGCGCTTGGCCTCATACAGTTTCGCCACCGCCTGGGCCAGCGCGCGCACGCGCAGGATGTAGCGCTGGCGCTCGGTGACGCTGATCGCACGGCGCGCGTCCAGCAGGTTGAACGAATGGCTGGCCTTGCACACCTGCTCGTACGCCGGCAGCGGCAGGCCCACCTCGACCAGCTTCTGCGCTTCCTTCTCGCAGGCGTCGAAGCGATGGAACAGCTCGTCCACGTCGGCGTACTCGAAGTTGTAGGTGCTCTGTTCCACTTCGTTCTGCAGGTACACATCGCCGTAGGTCACCGGCGTGCCGTCCGGGCCATACGTCCAGACCAGGTCATACACGTTGTCGCAGTTCTGCAGGTACATGCACAGGCGCTCGAGCCCGTAGGTGATCTCGCCCAGCACCGGCTTGCACTCCAGGCCACCGGCCTGCTGGAAGTAGGTGAACTGGGTCACTTCCATGCCGTTGAGCCACACTTCCCACCCCAGGCCCCAGGCGCCCAGCGTCGGCGACTCCCAGTTGTCTTCGACAAAGCGCAGGTCGTGCACCAGCGGGTCGATGCCCAGCGCCTTGAGCGAGTCCAGGTACAGCTGCTGGATGTTGTCCGGGCTGGGCTTCATCGCCACCTGGTACTGGTAATAACGCTGCAGGCGGTTGGGGTTCTCGCCATAGCGCCCGTCGGTGGGACGGCGCGACGGCTGCACGTACGCGGCATTCCAGCTTTCCGGGCCGATCGAGCGCAGGAAGGTGGCCGGGTGGAAGGTGCCGGCACCGACCTCCAGGTCCAGCGGCTGGATCAGCACGCAGCCCTGCTGCGCCCAATACTGGTTGAGGGTCTGGATCAGGCCCTGGAAAGTGATCGGAACGGTCTGGATCGCGAACATGCGGCGGATTCTTGCCTGCAAAGGGGGTGCGTTAGTATAGCGACGGACCGCGCGCCGGCATTCCAGGCACCCGCCATCACGCCGTGCAGCCCCTGCTCCGAGGATTCTGGCGCCATGGAACACCGTTCACCGGCAACGCTCGTCCCCGCTCCCGCCCCGGAGCCCTTGCCGCCCGGTCGACTGGTGTTCGAACAGGTCGCCGCGGCCCTGGTCGCCGACGGCCTGGTCGCAGCGGTCGATGCCGAGCGCATCCGTTTCAGCGGCCAGGGTGCGCGCAACGCCAGCGAAGTGCACCCGCTGGTGCTGCTGGCCAACCTGAAGCTGGCTGCCACCAGCGGCGGTGAACTGGGCCTGGAACGCCTGACCCAATGGCTCGCCGACCGCACCGGCACCCGCTACCTGCGCATCGACCCCACCCGCGTGGATGTGTCGGCGGTGACCGCGCTGGTCTCGCATGCCTATGCCCGCCGCCACCGCTTCCTGCCGCTGGCGGTGGACAGCGAACGCCTGCTGGTGGCCACCAGCGAGCCCCTGGCCCAGGAATGGCTGCTCGACCTGCAGCACCTGACCCGGCGCCGGATCGAACTGGCGGTGGTCAACCCGCTGGACCTGCACCGTTACACCATGGAGTTCTACGGGGTCACCCGTTCGGTGCGCGGCGCGCGCAGCGATTCGCGCACCGAGACCAACGGCACCCTGCCCAGCTTCGAGCAGCTGGTCGAACTGGGCCGCGCCGGCGACGTCAACGCCGACGACCAGCATGTGGTGCACATCGTGGACTGGCTGCTGCAGTACGCCTTCGAACAGCGCGCGTCGGACATCCACCTGGAACCGCGCCGCGACATGGGACGCATGCGCTTCCGCATCGACGGGGTGCTGCACAAGGTGTTCGAGGTTCCCCCGGCGGTGATGACCGCCGTGGTCAGCCGGATCAAGGTGCTGGGCCGCATGGACCTGGCCGAGCGGCGGCGCCCGCAGGACGGGCGCATCAAGACCCGGTCCCCGGGTGGTCGCGAAGTGGAAATGCGCCTGTCGACCATGCCCACCGCCTTCGGCGAGAAGTGCGTGATGCGCATCTTCGACCCGGACGCAGCATTCAAGAGCATCGACCAGCTTGGCTTCAGCCCGCAGGAAGCAGCCGGCTGGACCGCGCTGGTGGAGCGCCCGCACGGCATCGTGCTGGTGACCGGCCCGACCGGCTCGGGCAAGACCACCACCCTGTATTCCACCCTGAAGCGGCTGGCCACCCCGGACGTGAACGTGTGCACGGTGGAAGACCCGATCGAAATGATCGCGCCGGAATTCAACCAGATGCAGGTGCAGACCAACATCGACCTGGACTTCGCCGCCGGCGTGCGCACCCTGCTGCGGCAGGACCCGGACATCATCATGATCGGCGAGATCCGCGACCTGGAAACCGCGCAGATGGCGGTCCAGGCCGCATTGACCGGCCACCTGGTGCTGTCCACCCTGCACACCAACGACGCGGCTTCGGCGATCACCCGGCTGCTCGACCTCGGCGTTCCGCACTACCTGCTGGCCAGCACCATCAACGGCGTGCTGGCGCAGCGCCTGGTGCGCACCCTGTGCCCGCACTGCAAGGTGCCCAAACCGCTGACGGCGGCCCAATGGGCCGTGCTGGCTGATGCCGAAGAAGCATTACCAGAGTCGCCCACGCCATATGCACCGGCCGGCTGCATCGACTGCCGGCGCACCGGTTACCTGGGCCGGGTAGGCCTGTATGAGCTGCTGCCATTGAGCCAGCGCCTGCGCGGGCTGATCCGCGCGGAGATGGATCTGGCCGCTTTCGGACAGGCGGCGCGTGCTGAAGGGGTACGAACCCTGCGTCGCGCGGCACTTGAAAAGGTGGCGGCAGGGCTGACTACAATCGAGGAAGTCCTGACCGTACTGCCGCCGCGAGATGAACCGCCCGCCCTTCCTGATCCTTGAGACCGGCCAACCGGTGGCATCGCTGCGCCGCTACGGCCGTTTTCCGCACTGGATCCGGGTCGCAGCCGGGCTGGAGGCCGACGAGACCGTGGTGGTGGACGTGGAGCATGGCGGTGAACTGCCCGACCATCGCGATTTTGCCGGGGTGATCATCAGTGGCTCGGCCGCCTACGTCACCGACCGCGCCGACTGGAGTGAGCGCAGCGCCCAGTGGCTGCGCGCGGCCGCGCACGACAACCGCCCGGTGTTCGGCATCTGCTACGGCCACCAGCTGCTGGCGCACGCACTGGGGGGCGAGGTGGCCTACAACCCGGCCGGGCGCGAATCGGGCACGATCGAACTGGCACTCGAGCCGCCGGCGCAGGACGACCCGCTGTTCGCCGGCCTGCCCGACCGCTTCCCGGCCCACGCCACCCACCTGCAGACGGTGCTGCGCGCGCCCGAGGGTGCGGCCATCCTGGCGCGCTCGGCGCAGGACAACTGCCATGCGTTCCGCTGGGGCCAGAACGCCTGGGGCGTGCAGTTCCATCCCGAGTTCGCCACCCACCACATGCGCGGCTACGTGCGGGCGCGGGCCGACTGCATCCGTCGCCACGGCGGCTGCGCACGCAGCCTGGCGCGCGGGGTCAGCGCCGCGCCGCTGGCCCGCCAGCTGCTGCGCCGCTTCGTGCGCCAGGCCCGCAACGTCTGACAGGGCGGGCATGTCGCCCGTTCCTTCAGGTCAGCGGCGCGGAAAACAGGGATAATCGATTCGATCCGGGGCGCGCGCGCCCTTCCTCCCCTGTTCCGGAATGGTATGAGCGACATTCGCAAGCTGCCCGCCTCGGCGGGCGCCCAATGGCTGCTGGACGCGTTTTCCCTGTATCGCCGCGCGCCGCTGCAGCTGGCCGTGCTTGGCGTGATCGGCATGCTGGTCAGTTCGCTGATCCTGGTGCTGGCGCAGGCACTGCCCAGCTGGCTCGGGGTCCTCGGCCAGCTGGTCTCGGTCGCGGTCGGTCCGCTGGTGTTCGGCGGCATGCTGTGTGCGGTCAGCGAAATCGACCAGGGCCACCGCGCCACCCCCGCGCACCTGCTGCAGCCGATCCGCGACCGCCGGGTCAGCCACCTGCTGGTGCCGTTGGCGATCCAGCTGATCGCCATCATCGCGCTGGGCACGCTGCTGTACCTGATGATGGGCCCCAAAGGCCTGACCGCGTCGGCCGAGATGTTCCACAAGATGCAGGAACTGCAGCAGTCCGGCGCCACCCCGAGCAACGAACAGACCCTGGCCCTGATGGCCGGCGTGCCGGTCATGCGTATCCTGCTGTGGCTGGCATTGGCATTCGGCACCTTCGTGGCACTGAGCATGGCCATGTTCACCCAGCCGGCGCTGGTGGTGTTCGACCATCAGAGCGGCATGCACGCCCTGCGCATGAGCCTGCAGGGCTGCATCCGCAACTTCGGCGCCATGGCGGTCTTCATGCTGCTCGGCCTGATCGCGGCGATGTGCATCTACTTCCTGGTGGTCGTGGTGATGCAGCTGGCCATGCTGGTCGGCGGCGTGGGCGCGGCCGCCTTCGTCATGCAGCTGGCCATGGCCACGGTGATCATGCCGCTCTACGTCGGCGCCGTGTACGCCGCCTGGAAGCAGATGTTCGCCCACCGCACCCGCAGCACCCCGCCGCCGGTGCCGCCGACCAATGGCCCAGGCAACATCTTCGCGGCATAGAGAGGGAAACGGCGCGCTACGCTCTTGGCGCCCTCAAGAGGCCTGCGGCTCGTCGCTCTTGGCCGGCACCAGCCAGCGCGACGCGTGGATACCCAGCTCGTAAAGCAGGCACATCGGAATGGCCAGCATCAGCTGCGACACCACGTCCGGCGGCGTCAGCACCGCCGCCAGCACGAAGATGCCCACGATTGCGTAACCGCGGCCTTCCTTGAACTGCTGCGGCGTGATCCAGCCGAGCAGGGTCAGGATCACCATCGCCACCGGCAGCTCGAAACTGCTGCCGAATGCGAAGAAGATCGCCAACACGAAATCCAGGTACGCATTCGCATCCGGCGTGATCGCAATCACCTCCGGGCGGAACGTGGTCAGGAAGTGGAACACCGCCGGCAGCACCAGGAAGTACGCGAACGCGCAGCCGATGTAGAACAGCAGCACCGACGTCACCAGCAGCGGCACCGCGAGGCGCTTCTCGCGCGCGTACAGCCCCGGCGCCACGAACGCCCACAACTGGTACAGCAACCACGGCACCGCCACGAACAGCGCCACGAAGAACGTCAGCTTCAGCGGCGCGAAGAACGCGCCTGCCGGATTGATCGCAATCATCGACTGCGCGTTCGGCAGCTGCGAAATCAACGGCTGTGCCAGCCACGTGTAGATCTGCCGCGAAAACGGCATCAACCCCAGCAGGACCACGCCCAGCCCGATCAGCGCCCGCATCAGTCGCGCCCGCAGCTCGATCAGGTGTTCGATCAACCCGCTCTCCGGGTTCTCGTTGCCACTCATCGCGGCACCTCCGGCGTGGGCGGCTGGGGATCGCGCGGCGCCTGCCCGTCGATGCCCGGCGGTGCCATCGCATCACGTGGCGCGTCCACCACAGCCTCCGGCTCGGGCGGGGCCACATGCTGGGCCACGCTGGCCGGCGACCCCGGCGCTGGACCGGTCATCACCGGCACATCGTCCGGGACGACCGCATCGCCGGTCGACTGCGCCTGCCGCCGCATCTGTTCGGCCTCGCGGCGAACCGCCTCGCCGCTGGCGCGCAGCTGCGCCTCGGTATCGCGTACCGAATCCTGCGCCTCGCGGAACTGCCGCTTGATCTCGTCCGCGTGCAGCTCACGCTCGAGCTCCTGCTTCACCGAATCCCACTGGTTGCGTGCGCGGCGCACCCACAGCCCGGCGAAGCGGGCTGCCTTGGGCAGCCGCTCTGGACCCAGCACGACCAACGCAACCACCGCGATGAGCAGCAGTTCACTGAAACCGATATCGAACACAGCCTGCCGCCCGGATCAGCGACGGTCGCGGTCGTGCTCGTTCTGCGACGTCGTCGACGGGTCCTGCGGACGCGACTCGTCGCTCAGGTGCACGGTCGGCTTGTCCTCGTCGCGCATGCCCTTCTTGAATTCCTTGACGGCACTGCCAAGGTCCTTGGCGCCACTGGTCAACTTCTTGGTGCCGAACACCAGCAGAACGATGACCAGTACCACCACCCAATGCCACAAGCTCATACTGCCCATGATGTGCTGCTCGCATTACCTGGAAACAAGGGGTTGAGCATAGCGCACCGCCGGGCAGGCGGCGCGCGTGACGAAAGTCAGTTGCCGTCCAGCGATTCGGTGCGGACCTCACCTTCGCCCACCGGCTGGAAGCCCTGCTGCGGCGCCGGCTGTGCCGGCACGGCCTGCAACGGCGCCGTGGTCGCCGCCGTGCCTGCCTGTTCAGCTGGCACCGGTGCCGCCTGCGGCTGCGGCTGCGGCCCTGCCGCACGCGGTGCCGGCGCGCTGCCGGCAGTGCCGCGGTTTTGCCGGGCCGAATACGTGGCCTCTTCCAGGCGGTCGCGGAACGCCACCACATCCATCGACGGCTGCGCGGTGGTCCGGCCTTCGAACACCATGCGCGCGGTCGTGTTGCTGCCGTAGGCGTCCAGGTTGGCCTTGTCATCGATCTGCAGCACCGCGCCATCGAGGGCCACACCAGCAAACAGCCCGCGGGCGCGCGACCACGACCAGATTTCCGCCTTCAGCTGACCGTCGGTGGCGGCCGCCGCATTGCGCCCGACCGGGCCGGCGGCAACACCGGCATCCGCGCCCAGCGTGACCTTGCCGTTGACGATGTTGTCCAGGCTGCGGTCGTTGCGGAACACCAGCACCACGTCGGACGACTGCACGCCCGCTTGGAAGCCGATGCTGCCACCGGTCAGCTTGATGAAGGCCGGGCTGGACCAGGTGCCGTCCGGGTTCTTGACCGACATCAGGCCATGGCCGCGGCGTCCGCCGATAACCAGACCCGCCTTGATCGTATCGGGAATGACCACCACCGCCCGCGCCTCGTCCAGCAGTTTGTCCGGAATGCCCTGTTCGGGGATGGCCTGGATGTCGCTCAGCACCCGAATGGCATTGCGGGCACGCTGGTCCTCTTCCGGACCGGCCAGTGCCTGGGCCGACATCAGACTGGTGGTGATCAGCAGTGCAAGGGTCAATCGGCGCATGGGTACTCCAGAATGGGGGTCGACAGGGCAGTCGAAGGCTGCAGCGGCGGGCATCGGTCGGTGATCGATACGCTTTCCCCCTGAAATTAGTGGGGTTCCGATGAATCCGCAATGAGTACTCGCTGCTCGATCGACCCCCATGATCGCCGCCATCGCTACTTTCCATCCCAGCCGTCGCGCAGACCTGCGAGAATGGCCCCATGCTCGACGCACCCGACACCGCCGTGCTGGCGGTCAATCTAGGCACACCCGAGACGCCCACCGCTCCGGCAGTGCGGCGCTACCTTGCGGAATTCCTCAGCGATCGGCGCGTGGTCGCCATTCCGCCGCTGTTGTGGAAACCGCTGCTCTACGGGGTGATCCTGCCCCTGCGCAGTGGCCGTTCGGCGGCCAAGTACGCGCAGGTGTGGCTTGAAGACGGCTCACCGCTGATGGTGTATTCGCGGCGGTTGGCCGAGGCCATGCAGCAGCTGATGCCGAACCTGCAGGTTCGCCACGCCATGCGCTACGGCGCTCCGGCCCTCACCACCGAGCTCGACCGGCTGGCGGCTGAAGGCATGCGCCGGATCGTGGTGCTGCCGCTGTATCCGCAGTATTCGACCACCACCACCGCCTCGATCGAAGACCAGGTGCGCGAATGGCAACCACGCCATCCCGGCGTCACCGTCACCCTGGTGCGCGACTATGCGGTCGACCCGGACTGGGTGGCCGCGGTGGCCGGCAGCATCCGCCAGTGGTGGGAGGCCAACGGCCGGGGCGAGAAGCTGGTGTTTTCCTTCCACGGCATTCCCCAGCGCCTGGCCGATGCCGGCGATCCCTACCCGCAGCGCTGCGAAGCCAGCGCGCAGGCGATCGCGCAGGCGCTTGGGCTGGCGGACGACCAGTGGCAGCTGACCTACCAGTCGCGCTTTGGCCGCGAAAAGTGGCTGCAGCCGTACGCAGAGCCGACCCTGTGGGCGATGGCCGAGCAGGGCGTAAAACAGATTGACGTGGTCTGTCCCGGCTTTGCCACCGACTGCCTGGAGACGCTGGAAGAAGTCGCGCTCGGCTTCACCGAAACCGTCGCCGCGCGCGGTGCGCAGATGCGCTACATCCCCTGCCTCAACGATGCACCGGCGCATGCGCTGGCGCTGTCGCGGCTGAGCATCGCCGCGCTGGCATGATGCTCGAACCCTTCGCACTGCAGGTGTCCGGCAGCGCCGTGGCTGGCCTGCGCTCCCCCCACGACACGGGCCACCGGGTGCTGGCCCTGCATGGCTGGCTCGACAACGCCGCCAGCTTCGTTCCGTTGGCCGCCGCGCTGCCTGCGCTGCACCTGGTAGCGATCGACCTGCCCGGGCACGGCCACAGTGCGCACCTGCCGCCGGGGACGCAGTACAACACCCCCGGCGCGATCTGCCACGTGCTCGACGTCGCCGATGCACTGGGGTGGGACCGCTTCACGCTGCTGGGCCATTCCATGGGCGCCGGCATCGCCAGCCTCACCGCAGCAGCCGCCCCGGAGCGGGTGGACCGGTTGATCGCAATCGAAGCACTGGGCGGCCTGCGCGGGCCCGAGGATGAAACCGCGCAGCGCCTGCGCGAACACGTGCGGGCCGCGCGCGCGTTGCCGACGAAGAAGCTGCGGGTGTTTTCCGACCTGGCCGCGCCGGTGCGTGCGCGCATGATGGCCAACCAGCTCAGCGAGCCGTGCGCGCGGCTGCTGGTCGAACGCGGCGTCATGCCGGTGGAAGGCGGTTACAGCTGGTGCAGCGACCAGCGCCTGATGCTGCCCACCGCGATGCGCCTCAGCGAAGCGCAGATCGACGACCTGCTGGCCGCGATCGAATGCCCGACCCAGGTGATCTACGCCAGTCCGGCACAGAGCTATTACCCCGAGCCGCTGCGCAGCGAACGCATCCGGTTGCTGCGCGATGGGCGCCTGGACGTGTTTCCCGGTACCCATCACCTGCATATGGAACACCCGCAGCGCGTGGCCGGGGTGATCGCAGGATTCCTCGCAACGTAAGTTCCGCGCGCCCAGCAAATTCGCGCCGCTGCCACAACGGCGCGGTGCGCCGTCGCACGACCAACGGTCGTGCGCTACCAAGGCAGAGCCGACGCCCCCGGTAGGTGCCGACCGTTGGTCGGCACATCCACCACCGCAGCCACGCATCGCCAGTCGATCACGCCCCCGGTAGGTGCCGACCGTTGGTCGGCACATCCACCGCCGCAGCCACGCACCGCCAGTCGATCTGGTCCCCGGTAGGTGCCGACCGTTGGTCGGCACATCCACCGCCGCAGCCACGCACCGCCAGTCGATCACGCCCCCGGTAGGTGCCGACCGTTGGTCGGCACATCCACCACCGCGGCACGCGCCGCCAGTCGATCACGCCCCGGTAGGTGCCGACCGTTGGTCGGCACATCCACCACCGCGGCACGCACCGCCAGTCGATCACGCCCCCGGTAGGTGCCGACCGTTGGTCGGCCATCCACCACCGCGGCACGCGCCGCCAGTCGATCACGCCCCCGGTAGGTGCCGACCGTTGGTCGGCACATCCACCGCCGCGGCCACGCACCGCCAGTCGATCAGGTCCCCCGGTAGGTGCCGACCGTTGGTCGGCACATCCCACCGCCGCGGCCACGCACCGCCAGTCGATCAGGTCCCCGGTAGGTGCCGACCGTTGGTCGGCACGCTCTCTCTGCGACGCGCGCAAAGAAAAAACCCCGCTGCGTGAGCAGCGGGGTTTTTGGGTGTAAACCCTGGCGATGACCTACTCTCGCATGGCTTGAGCCACACTACCATCGGCGCAGCTGCGTTTCACTTCCGAGTTCGGGATGGG